>NZ_CP080590.1:1605000-1933750 GCF_019504385.1 Devosia salina | reverse complement strand
GCCATTCGGAACATGCTCAGACGTGGCGAGAGGCCCTCGGGTCGAGCCCGAGGGCGGAATGGTGGGTGGGGCGTTCAGGCGCAGGCCGACACATCGTACACCCCTCATCCGCCCGTCGGGCACCTTCTCCCACAAGGGGAGAAGGGGAGTTCTGTGGGGCAACTAGACCGTGATCACTCCGCCGCCTTCACGAAAAGCGGGTGGCGGTCCATGACTTCCTTGAGGTAGTGCCCGGTATGGGCGGATCGCCCTCGGACTTGATCCGAGGGTCATTCGTAACATGCGCTGACGTGGCTAGGGGCCCTCGGGTCGAGCCCGAGGGCGGAATGGTGGGTGGGGCGTTCAGGCGCAGGCCGACACATCGTACACCCCTCATCCGCCCTTTGGGCACCTTCTCCCACAAGGGGAGAAGGGGAGTTCAGTGGGGCAACCAGACCGTGATCACTCCGCCGCCTTCACGAAATGCGGGCGGCGGTCCATGACTTCCTTGAGGTAGTGCCCGGTATGGGAGCGCTTGTTCTCCGCGACCTCTTCGGGCGTGCCCACCGCCACGATCTCGCCGCCGCCATCGCCGCCTTCGGGGCCGAGATCGATGATCCAGTCGGCGGTCTTGATGACCTCGAGATTATGCTCGATGACCACGACCGTATTGCCGCCCTCGACCAGCTCGTGCAGCACCTCAAGCAGCTTGGCGACGTCGTGGAAGTGCAGGCCCGTCGTCGGCTCGTCGAGCATGTAGAGCGTGCGGCCGGTGGCGCGCTTGGAGAGTTCCTTACTGAGCTTGACGCGCTGGGCCTCGCCGCCCGAGAGCGTCGTCGCCGGCTGGCCGATCTTGACGTAGCCCAGGCCCACGCGCTGCAGCGTCGCGAACTTGTCGCGGATGGTGGGCACGGCCGAGAAGAACTCGACGCCTTCGTCGATGGTCATGTCGAGCACGTCGGAGATCGACTTGCCCTTGAACTGGACCTCCAGCGTCTCGCGATTGTAGCGCTTGCCCTTGCAGACGTCACAGGTGACGTACACGTCGGGCAGGAAGTGCATCTCGATCTTGAGGACGCCATCGCCCTCGCATTTCTCGCAGCGGCCGCCCTTGACGTTGAAGCTGAAGCGGCCCGGGCCATAGCCGCGGGTCTTGGCTTCCGGCAGGCCGGCAAACCATTCGCGCAGCGGCGTGAAGGCGCCGGTATAGGTCGCCGGGTTGGAGCGCGGGGTACGGCCGATCGGCGACTGGTCGATGTCGATGACCTTGTCGAGGAATTCGAGGCCGGTCAGGCTCTCATGCGGGGCAGGGACCACCCGGGCGCCGTTGAGGCGGCGGGCGATGGCCTGGTACATGGTGTCGATCATCAGCGTGGACTTGCCGCCGCCGGACACGCCGGTGATGGCGACGAACATGCCCAGCGGCACGTCGACCGAAACATTCTTGAGATTGTTGCCGGTCGCGCCCTTGATCGAGAGGGACTTGCCCTTTTTGCCCTCGCGCCGCTCGGCGGGGACGGGAATGCCCATGCGGCCGGAAAGATACTTGCCGGTGAGGGAATCGGGGTGGTCGAGAATGTCCTGCGGCGTGCCCTCGGCGACAATGCGGCCACCATTGACGCCGGCGCCGGGGCCAATGTCGAGTACATAGTCGGCGGTGAGGATGGCGTCCTCGTCATGCTCGACGACGATGACGGTATTGCCCAGGTCGCGCAGGCGCTGCAGTGTTTCGAGGAGCCGCGAATTGTCGCGCTGGTGCAGGCCGATGGAGGGCTCGTCGAGCACGTAGAGCACGCCCGTCAGGCCCGAGCCGATCTGGCTGGCGAGACGAATGCGCTGGCTCTCGCCGCCCGACAGAGTGCCGGAATTGCGCGACATGGAGAGATACTCGAGCCCCACATCATTGAGAAATTTCAGGCGCTCGCGGATTTCCTTGAGGATGCGCTCGCCGATCTGGCTCTGGGTGGGCGTCAGCTTGGCCGAGAGGTCGTTGAACCATTGCGACGCATTGCGGATCGACATGTCGGTGACCTGGCCGACATGGAGATTGTCGATCTTGACCGCCAGCGCTTCGGGCTTGAGGCGATAGCCGCCACAGGCCACGCAGGGCTTGGCCGACATGTATTTCTCGATCTCCTCGCGCATGCCGGCGCTTTCGGTTTC
This sequence comes from Devosia salina, assembly GCF_019504385.1. Classification (NCBI taxonomy): domain Bacteria; kingdom Pseudomonadati; phylum Pseudomonadota; class Alphaproteobacteria; order Hyphomicrobiales; family Devosiaceae; genus Devosia; species Devosia salina. The sequence continues at coordinate 1,931,608 of NZ_CP080590.1, read as the reverse complement.
CTTGTAGCGGCGCTCAAGGTTGCCGATGACGCCTTCGAACGGCTTGGTGGTCTTGTACTGGCGGAGGCCATCGTCATAGACGAAGTTGATCGGCGTCTTGTCGGTGCCATAGAGCACGGCGTGCTGGACCTCGAAGGGCAGTTCGTTCCAGGCGGTGCCGGTCGAGGCGCCGTAGTGCTTTACCACGGCCGACAGGGTCTGCTGGTAATAGGGTGCGCTGGTCTTGGACCAGGGCAGGATGGCGCCATCGCGCAGCGACAGGGTCGGATCGGGGACGATCTGATCGGGGTCGATCTTCTGTTCGGTCCCGAGGCCATCGCAGACCGGGCAGGCGCCGAATGGATTGTTGAACGAGAACAGGCGCGGCTCGATCTCGGCGATGGTGAAGCCGGAGACCGGGCAGGCGAATTTTTCCGAGAAGGTGATCTGTCGGGCTGTGCCGTCCTCGTTCTTCTCGTCGGCAAATTCGATGAGCGCAATGCCTTCGGCGAGCTTGAGCGCGGTCTCGAAGCTTTCGGCCAGGCGGCCCGAGATTTCGTTCGACACAACAAGACGATCCACGACGACTTCAATGTCGTGCTTGAACTTCTTGTCGAGCGCGGGGGCATCCTCGATCTCGTGATATTCGCCATCGATCTTGACGCGCTGGAAGCCCTTGCGCATCAGGTCCGCCAGTTCCTTCTTGAACTCACCCTTGCGACCCCGGGCGATGGGCGCGAGGAGGTAAAGACGGGTGCCCTCGGGCAGTTCGAGCGTGCGATCGACCATCTGGGAGACGGTCTGGCTCTCGATGGGCAGGCCCGTGGCGGGCGAATAGGGTATGCCGACGCGGGCATAGAGCAGGCGCAGATAGTCGTAGATCTCGGTGACGGTGCCGACCGTGGAACGCGGGTTGCGGCTGGTGGTCTTCTGCTCGATGGAAATGGCCGGAGAGAGGCCCTCGATGTGCTCGACATCGGGCTTCTGCATCATCTCGAGAAACTGGCGCGCATAGGCGGAGAGACTCTCCACATAGCGGCGCTGGCCCTCGGCATAGATGGTATCGAAGGCGAGGGAGGATTTGCCGGAGCCGGACAGCCCCGTCATCACGATCAGGCTGTCGCGGGGCAGCTTGACGTCGATGCCCTTCAGATTGTGCTCGCGGGCACCACGCACGACGATTTCGCGGTTGAGGCTGGGCTTGTCAGTCATGTTCGATCCAATTGCTTGTCGCGCCTTGGGGAGGGGCGGGCGGGCAAAAGCCAGGAGATAGGCAGCACGAAGCGTCCAGGCAAGCTGCCCGGTCGCCTGCTGCGCAGTTTTGCGTCACCTTAGCGTGTCCGGGGCGGCTTGCCAAAACAGCATTCTTGTTTGTGAACATAGATAGAACATCCATGGATTCGGTCAAGCACCTGACGACAATGTCAAGCCGTGCCAGGCCGTGAACAACGCAACAAGGACGAACAGGGCTCCAGCGCCGCGCCCGGTCCAGATGGTCGCAGTCGGGCTGCCGACCAGGGCGTCCCGCGTGCGGCTGGCTCCGAGCGCAATGGCACCATAGACAGCGCCCTGGGTCAGGACGGTGATGACGCCGAGGGCCAGGGCCTGCGACCAGATGGGGCCGTATTCGGGCCGCATGAACTGGGGAAAGACGGCCAGCACGAAGAGATAGGCCTTGGGATTGATCAGGCAGGTGATGGCCCCCTGGCGGAAGGCCACCCAGGAGGACCGCGCGTGCGACCGGGACACGCCGCCCACGGTGATGGTGCTGCGCAGCAGCGTATAGCCGATCCACCCCATATAGAGGGCGCCCGCCAGGATCATGGCCTGGAACAGCAGCACCGGCAGTTGCGAGAGCACGCCGACCGCCAGCGCACCGAATAGCGTGTGCACGGCGCCGCCGAGCATGATCCCGCCCAGGGCGGCCATGCCGAGCCCCTGGCCGCCGGTCAGGGCATTGGCCAGCACATAGAACATGTCCATGCCCGGCACGACGACAATGCCGAAGACCAGAATGGCGTAGAGCCAGAGGGCCTGTGTGTAGTCCATCGCGGGGTTCCTCGTTTCCCCCATCGATTGGAGCAGGGCTGCTGACAGTGCGTGTCAGGATCGCGACAGGCTTGACAAGCGCCTCACAAAATAGAACATAAAGGGAACAACAAGTGCCGAGACCCTGTGCAGAACCGCAATTGCCACGTGTGTGGCGGCGGGAAAGGTCTATGGTGCGGCATCCGGGTTCAGGCCGCGCTCCGGACGGCAGCAACGACCCACGAGAGAAAGCGTCCCGCGACCGGGCAGACCGGGACTGAATTGGAAGGATATGCGCCATGGCTGGCAGCGTGAACAAGGTCATTCTGGTGGGCAATCTGGGCAATGACCCGGAAGTGCGGAACCTGCCGAGCGGCGGCAAGGTGGTCAATCTGTCGGTTGCGACGTCGGAACGCTGGCGCGACCGCAATAGCGGCGAGCAGCGCGAAAAGACCGAGTGGCACCGCGTGGTGATCTTCTCGGAAGGTCTGGCGCGCGTGGCCGAGCAGTATCTGAAGAAGGGGTCGAAGGTCTATCTCGAGGGCCAGCTGCAGACCCGCAAGTGGCAGGACCAGTCCGGCCAGGATAAGTATTCCACCGAGGTGGTGCTGCAGAACTTCAACTCGTCCATGGTGCTGCTCGATGGCCGTGGCGAGGGTGCCGGCGATAGCGGTGGCTATGGCGGCGGTGACAATGGCGGCTTCCGCGGCGTGCGCGACAATTCCGGCGGCGGTGGCGGACGGCGCCCCTCCGCCAATGCCCCGGCCTTCGAGCCGGGCGGCATGGACGACGACATCCCGTTCTGAAAGCAGGAAAGCCCCGGAAAGACCGGGGCTTTTTTCTGGCTCAGTCTCTTTTTTCTGGCTCAGTCTGCGGCCCGGATCATCCGGGTGAGGGTGCCATCGCGGCGGATGAACTGGTTGTAGAGGGCGCCCAGCGCGTGCAGCCCGATAAGCACGATCAGGATCGGCTTGGACAGGGCGTGGATGTCGCCGACATCCGCGAGGCCGTAATAGGCAACCAGGCCGCTGATCGGAACGGTGAGCAGGACAATGTAGAGAAGCCAGTGCACGGCGCTGGCGGCAAATTCCTGGAGAGGATGGGTGGCGCCGGAATGGGCGGGCGCGCCCAGAACCACCCGCATGCCGAGCCGGCCCAGCATGGCGATCATGATGCCGATGCCGAGCCAGTAGTGCAGGGCGCCCAGCGCCGATGTTGCGCTGGAAACCGTCTCGCCCTCCTCGGCGGCCTCGATCACTTCGCTCATGTTTTCAGCAACGAGCAATTGCACGGCCACCAGGATCACGACTGTCCAATGTGTCCAAATCTGCAGCCTGTTATATCCCTGTCGGGTGGATGACATGGCCCTTTTCCTTCATCCTGATGCGCGGCACGTGCGAGGCGCCGGTCCCGAACGGCCGGGACGTATTCAGGATGGCGAACCAACCTTACGGCAAGCTGAAAGCGATCAGGCGGCGGAATATTGACGCCAGGTGTCGCGGCCGGCCGACTTGGCCTGGTAGAGCGCGGTGTCGGCATTGCGGTAGAGGGCGTCGGCGCTCTGGCCGTCGCGCCGGGCCATGCCGACGGAGACGCCGACTCGCCGTGCCTGGCCGGCCAGGTGGAAGGGCTTGCGAAACGCCTCGACGATCCGGATGCACAGGGTGATGTCTTCGGCCTTGGCCTGCCGGTCGATGATGATGGCGAACTCGTCGCCGCCGATGCGGGCGACCAGGGCGCCGGGCGGGCAGCATTCGACCAGGCGCTGACCCGCCTCGACCAGGCAGGCGTCGCCCTGGCTGTGGCCCAGCTCGTCATTGATTGCCTTGAACCGGTCGAGGTCGACCAGCAGCAGGGTGCCCACCGGATTTCGCGTGACAGCGCCATGGATGTCGTCGAGCCGGGCCTGGAACAGGCTGCGGTTGGCGAGCCCGGTCAGGCTGTCGGTCTCGGCCAGGCGCCGCGTGCGTTCGGCGAGCAGCTTCTCCTCGGTGATGTTCTGCTTCATGCCGAAGATCCGGCGAGCGCGGCCGTTCACGCCATCGACGGTTGCCGTAATGCGCATCCAGCGGTGCTTGCCGGTGGCGGTGATGATTTCGACATCGAGGTTGAAATCGCCCAGCCGGGCGATGGCATCGGCCCTCAGGACCTGCATGCGAGCGGCGGATTCCGGGGTGTACATCCTGAGCACCTGGGTCCGGTCGACCAGCGAGCCGCGCGGAAGTTCGAACAGGTCGTAGACGCCGTCGCTCCAGGACAGGGTCTCATCGGGCAGGGTGCAGGACCAGATGCCGATGCGCGCCGTGGCCGAGGCGCGCTCGATCAGTTGCCGGCGGTGGATTTCCGCGCCGCGGCGGCGCTCGATCGCTGCGTGGGCGACCAGTTCGGTGACCCGGGCCAGCAGCAGATTGGCCTCGGCCGCCGGCCGCGGCGCTGAGTCCCAGAGCACCAGCCAATGTGGAGCGTTGCGATAAACGCTGGGGATCGGCACGACGATGAGCATGGAGGCGGCATCGGTCGCGACGCGGCCGGAGAGGCCGAGCATGGCCGGCGTGATCCCTTCGGGCGGTGCCATTCCGTCCATCTCGACCCAATGCAGGCCCTGGGCCACCAGGCCGGCGCCCGCCATGCCGGCACAGTCGCGCAAGCGTCGAAGAAAGGCGCGGCCGGACGCCGCGTCTCCGCCCGCCAGAGGGACGGCGTCATAAGGCAGGTCATCGGGCGCAAAGGGTTGCACAAGCATGCGCGAACCCTAGCAGCGGCTCCTTAAGACATTGTTCTTGCGTCAGAGGGGTCGGCACAAAAAAGACGGCGATATCAGGAGGATACCGCCGCCGAAAACCACATGTGCCGGTCAGCGGGAGAAGGGCACTTCGGCGCGCAAACTGTCACCTGAATCGATATAGACGACCTCAAACACCACCTGGATGGCGTCCCGGTCGAGGTGGATCTGCGCCGTGATGTTGAGATCCTTGCCCTCTTCATCCTGGTCCCGCTCGCGCAGGTTGAAGACCAGGCCCGAGCCACGCTTCTGTCCGACAGCGATTCCGGTGAAGGTGGCGTTGGAGGTCATGGCTGCCTCGAAACGGCGGCTGGCATCCACATAGGCCAGCGTTCCGGCCACCGAGAGATTGGTGCCCGCCAGGGCGCAGCGGCCGCTATAATTGACCTTGTCCTGGTTGCCTTCGCTCAGCGACAGGCGGCAGACCACCGATTCCTCGCTCGCCCCATAGAGCACGCCCCGGCCGCGCCACTCGCCGATATAGGACTTGAGCAACTCGACATCGGCCGGTGCGGCGGCGACGGGCGTAGCACCTGCAATGGCGGAAAACAGGAGACCTGCCAGTGCTGCAGCACGGGTCAGGGGTCCAAGAGTGATCATGGCGCTATGCCTCCAAAAAGCAATACAGGCCCCCCGGCATGTCGTTGCCGGCCAACAATAGCCGTGTTCGGCCGGTCACCCGGCCGGTTCTCGCGAAAGTGATCGCGCCACGCGCTGTCGGGCTGGAATCACCACGGAAACATTAGCTTTTGCCACCGGGGGGCGGCAAGCGGCTCGCTATTTCGCGCCACTCGCGCCCAGCCTTGTATCGGTATCGCCGGTCGGATCATCGGGCGTGGGCACATGGTCGGCGGTCTGCACCCTGATGGAGGTGAGGTTTTCCAGCCAGCGCGACGCCGCCACCAGCAGCGAGGGCAGCATGAACAGGTCCCCCACCAGCGCCAGGGCCAGCGACAGCACGAAGAGGGTGCCGAAGAGGGCCACCTGCGGCAGTTCGGAGAAGGCCACGATAATGGTGCCCGCACACAGGATGACGGTGGTGGCGACGATGGCGCCGCCGATGCGATGCAGCGTGTGGCGCACCGAATCGAGGTGGCTGCGCTGCTCTTCGCGGCGGCCATGCATGTAATGGGACAGCATGTGGATGGTGTCGTTGACCGCGATGCCGAAGGCGATGGTGAGGGCCATGACGGTGGTCAGCTGCAGGCCCGCGCCCGTGGCCCAGAGCCAGGCCTGGGTGCCCAGGATGGGGAACATGTTGGGCACGGCGGAAATCAGCGCCATGCGCAGCGAGCCAAAGGCGAGCCCGATCAGGACGAGGTTGAGCAGGACGCTGGCGGCCAGTGAGATCTGCAGCGAGCGCACGATGTCGTCGGTGGCAAAGGTGGTCAGGACCCTGAAGCCGCCCACTTCAGCATCGGCAATGCCGGCTTCGGCGATCCTGGTTTCGAGCCGCGCCACCATGTCCTTGAGCGCCTGGCTTTCAAGAATGGTGGGCATGAAGCCGGTCACCAGCGCCTGGCTGCCGTCCTCGGTGATGAAGCGCTTGCGCATGAAGGGGCCGACCGCGTCGAACACCTCTTCGCGGCTGAAGCCGGTTTCGGTGTAGTTGGTGAGGCTGGCGGCCGAGATCACCTTGTTCTCGCCCAGTTCGCTCTCGACGATCTCGTGCACCTTGCGGATGGTCTCGAAATCCTCGGCGCCGACATTGGGATCCATCTCCTTGAGCGGGACGCGCACATAGAGCGGCGCCACGCCCCCCACGCCTTCATCAATGCTTTCGGCGGCCGTCAGGGCCCTCGAATCCTTGGCCATGTAGTCCTCGAAGGAAAAGCGTGGCTGGATCAGGAAGAAGGGCACGATCAGGAGGATGGTGAGCAGTATCGAGAGAACGCTGAAGGGACGGCCAAAGCGCATGGCCAGGCCCAGGGCCGCGGGAACCGGGGCATTGAGGGCAAAATTGGGTGCCTTGGGCAGCTTGAAGCCGAGGCGGATCGCCAGCTTGAGCAGCAGCGGCATGACCGTCATCAGGCATACGAACATGATCACGCAACCCGCTGCGCCCGCCAGGGCAAATTCCTGCACGCCCTGGCCGGGCGAGAAATAGAGCGAGGCGAAGGCAACCATGGTGGTCAGCGTGGTCAGGGAGGTGGCGGGGCCGACCAGCTTGAGCGTGGTGTCGACCGCCTTGTTGGGCTCCATGCCGTCCCGCCAATAGGCCAGCCAGTTGAACACGAAGAACATGGATTCTGCGAAGGCCATGACCAGCACCAGCGTGGTGACGATGATGGTGAGGAAGGAGAAGGAGCCAAAGAGCAGCAGCACCGTGCCGATGGACCAGGCAACCGCCACGAAGGGCGTCGCCGCCACCAGGATGGCGCCCCAGAAGGAGCGCAGCGCGAACAGGGCGATGAAGGCGCCCAGGCCAAAGCCATAGACAGTGAACTTGATTTGGTCGTCCACCGCGGCGTTGAGCATTTCCGAGGTCCAGACCGGCGGGCCGGTCAGCTCGATCTGCAGGTCGCTGCCCTGATAATAGGACAGGGTCTCGCGCAGGCTGGCGATCATCGCCTTGGCCCCGTTCTGGTTCACCAGCTCCTGGTTGGGGAACATGATCAGCACCACCCCGGTGAGGTCGGGGGTGATGAGGTTTCGCATCATGGGGTCGTTCTGCTGCAGATCCATCAGCGACATGGCGACTTCATCGGCATTGAGCATGCCCTCGGGCACGGCCGGGACCGAGCCGCCGCTGCCATTGGGCTTGCGCAGGGTAAAGGGCGACATGGTGCCGACGGCGTATTCGTTCAGCTCGAGGTCGAAAGCGAGGCTGCGGACCTCCTCGAGAACGTCCGGATCGACCAGATTAGGGGAATTGACCAGGACATAGATGTCGTTCTCGAAGGTGCCGAAGGTCTTCGAAAGCTTGTCGTAGGCGTCGTAATAATGGCCTGAATGGGCGTAGACCCGCAGCAGGTCCCCATCCACATTGGCGCGCGGTACCTGCCAGAAGCAGATGATGGTGAAGAGCAGGACGGCGACGGAGACAATGCGCGGATAGCGCAGCGTCAGCAGGCCCAGATACTCGAAACCGAAGCCGATTGACCGTCGCGTGGTGAACCAGTCGACAAGTCGCGAAACGACAGAACCCGAAGACACCAGAACCCGACTCCCCCATCCGGCGGCAATTGTGTCGATTTTTGTAGGGGTTTGTCGCGAAGGCGTCCAGCGGCACGAGGGCGTGGCGCGTCTGGGTGGATTGGGCGGGCCCGCGATTTGATGCGGACCCGCTCCGGTTCAGGCCATCAAGGCGGCGCTGTTGTGCTTGAGAAAATCGGCAAGAGCTTGGGGCGCGCGGCCCGAATAGCGTTCGACGACGTCGGTTACCACGCCATGGTGCCCGCTGACGGCGTCGCGCTGGAAGGCGACCAGGGCTTCGGCAAAACCTTCGGGCAGTCCGGCAGCGACCATGCCGCCCTTGAGGTCGGCGGGTGCCAGCGGGATGAGCGCAACCGGCTTGCCGGTCAGCTCGGACACCAGCGTGGCGCGCTCGGTATTGGTGACAGGGGCGGGGCCGGTCACGTCTTCCACGGTCTTCCCTTCGGCCCAAAGCAGTGCCCCGGCGGCGGTGCGGGCCGCGTCGGCGCGGGTGACATAGGCAGTGCCGCGATCGCCGATCAGGCCGAAGAGCTGACCCGAGGCAGCAGCCTGTGGCAGGTCCATAAGGTTGTTTTCGGCATACATGTGATTGCGCAGGATGGTGAAATCGAGCCCCGATGCGGCGATCGCCACTTCGGTCCAGAAGTGCTCGGGATTGAGGCCTGCATCGGCATCGGGCCTGGCTGCCGGGGCGGAGGTATAGACGATGTGCTTGACACCGGCGGCCTTGGCGGCCTCGACGGCGGCGGTCTGCTGGGCAACGCGCCGGCCGATATCGCCGGTCGAGATGATCAGGACACGGTCCACACCGGCAAAGCCCGCTGCCAGGCTCGCGGGATCATCAAAATCGATTCTGCGGGCTTCGACGCCGCGCGCAGTCAGGTCGGCCAGCTTTGCCGGATCGCGCGAGCCGGCAATGACGCGGGTGGCACCACGGGCCAGCAGTTCCTCGACGGCGATGCGGCCGAGATTGCCGGCGGCGCCGGTGACGAGCAGGGGTGAATTGGCAAATTTGGTCACGATGATCTCCAGCGATTGCAGGTCTGACTTTCGATCCGCTCCATTGATATAGGGTCAAATGGAGAGTACGTATCGAAAAGTGAGTGCCTATCTAGGTCAGCCGGAACGGCGTGCAAAGGAGGCACTTTTTCGGTCGAAGATTACCTGGAGGTAAGTGCATGCAGGGCGGTCAGGACGCGGCGGCGATATTCGTGGAGCGCTGGAACGAGGCTGCGAGCTTCAGCCAGACGGGCAATTGTCCGGTGCGCAATGTGCTCGACAAGATCGGGGACAAATGGAGCATGCTGATCGTCATGTATCTGGCGGCGGGACCCAAGCGCTTCAACCAGTTGCATCGGGAGATTCCCGACATTTCCCAGAAGATGCTGACCCAGACGCTGCGGGACCTGCAGCGGGACGGGCTGGTGGCGCGGCAGGTGTTCGACACCAAGCCGCCCTCGGTGGAATATCGGCTCACGGCGCTTGGGCATTCGCTGATCGTGCCCTTTGGACAGCTCATCGCATGGGCCAATGAGAGCATCGACAGCATCCATGCCGCGCGGAAGAGTTTCGACCAGGCCGCCCTGGCCTGATCTGGAAGCGGACAAGGGGCTCTGCTATCGTCACAGCGGGAGGGCACCCCGATGAACCTGCTGCGGCTGCTGCGTGCATTTGTTGTGGTCCTGGTGGTGCTGCTGCTGGCGACCCTGGCAGGCATCTGGGTCTGGGCGCGCCCGGCGGATCCGGACGCCTTCTATCGCTCGGTCGAAGCCACTGCGGTGCCCGGAACGCTGCTGGCCGTCCGGCCCTACACCAAGGATGTGCCTGATGGGGCCAGGGCCTGGCTGATCCTTTATTCAACAACCCGCATCGATGACTCGCCTGCCGTCGCCAGTGCAGTCGTCATGGTCGCTGACAGTGCCAACGGGGCTCTACAACCGGTGGCCTGGGCTCATGGCACGACCGGGATTTTTCCAGGTTGCGCGCCCTCGGTGTTCGCGCCCTTTGCGAATGTGCCGGCTTTGCCAGAACTGCTCGCGGAAGGCTGGGCTTATGTTGCCACGGACTATGTCGGATTGGGGACAGAGGGCAGCCATGCCTATCTGGTCGGCGACGATGCTGCCCGGGCCGTGCTGGATTCCATCCGCGCCGCGACACAGATGCAAGACGTCGAGATCGGTAGCGAAGCGGTGGTCTGGGGCCATTCGCAGGGTGGCAATTCGGCGCTATGGGCCGGTATTCGCGCGCCTGACTACGCCCCGGACATCGACATTCTTGGGACTGCGGCCTTTGCTCCGGCTAGCGATCTCCCCTCGCTTGTCGAAACGGCGCAAGGCGGCATGTTCGGAAAGATCGTCTCGAGCTATCTGATTGCGGCCTATGCCGCTGTCTATGCAGATGTGAGCCACCAAACCTATGTCGGCTGGCCGAGCGCGGGATTGTCGGGCGACATTGCCGGCCGCTGCGTGGGCGGTCTTGAAACTCTGGTTTCGGTCGCCGAAGCAGCGTTATTGCCCGCCGGCGGCATTTTCAGAACCGACCCGCGGCAGGGTGCGCTGGGCGCGCGGCTCAGCCAGAACGTTCCGAAGGGCCCATACGCCATGCCGGTCTTCATCGGGCAGGGGGCGACCGACGATCTGGTGCTGCCGCCGGTGCAGCAGGCTTTCGCGCGGCAGCTGTGCGACACGGGCGTAGCGCTGGATTTTCATGAATATGAAGGCCGTGATCATGTCGGCGTGGTGGCTCCGGATTCTCCGCTCGTTGGCGATCTCATCACCTGGACTCGCGCCCGGTTTGCAGGTGTCGCGCCGACGCCCAATTGCTGATCCCGGATTGGCTGCCTGAACAGAAATCGCAAACATATCTTTGCAAAGAGATGTTTGCGATATAGCGTGGTTGCATCCTTTTCGAGGCGAGGCGGCCATGGGCAATGAACGGACGATCAGCAGGGTGGAGCCCGATGCCATGGCGCTGCGCGCCCTGGCGCATGCGCAGCGTCTGCGCATGCTTGGCCTGCTGCGCATGGAGGGGCCGGCGACGGCGACCAGTCTTGCGGAACGGCTGGGGCTGAACAGTGGGGCGACCAGCTATCATCTGCGCCAGCTGGCCCGCCACGGTTTCATCGAGGAGGACGCGGCGCGCGGAAACGCCCGTGATCGCTGGTGGCGCGCGTCGCACGAATCCACAGTCACCCGGGACGATGTCACCGATGAGGTTGCGCTGGATGCGGTCGCGGCCTTCGGGCAGGCCGCGCTCAATTGGCAGATACACCAGATGCAGCGGGCCATGGACCGCTTCACCCAATTATCGCCCGAATGGCGGGGCGCCTCGACCGCGAGCGACTTCACCATTCCGCTGACAGCGGATGCCGCCAGGGAATTGACCGACAGGCTGATGGCCGTGCTGTGGGAAGCCAAGCAGAACTCGCCTCCGCTGGGCGAGCCCTTGTCCGAGGGCGTCGAACTGGTGTCGTACCTGCTGCACGTCTTCCCGCTGCCTCCAGAAGATGGAGCGGATAAATGAGCCGGAGCGGGCCGCTCGTCGCTCTGGCCGCTGCGACTGTCGCGTCCACCGGCGGGACGCGATTGTCCGCCATCGCCATTCCCTGGCTGGTGCTGACGACAACCGGTAACCCTGTGTTGACCGGTGCGGTCAGCCTGGCCGAGATGCTGCCCTATGTGCTGGCCAAGGCGCTGGGCGGACCGCTGATCGACCGGGTGGGGGCGCGCCGGGTGGCCATGTGGTGCGACGCGTGTTCGGTCGCAGCGATTGCCCTGTTACCCATCTTGTTCTGGGCAGGTCTCCTGTCCATCTGGGTGCTGACGCCGGTTGTGGCGCTGATCGGCGTGTTGAGGGCGCCGTCCGACGCCTCCAAGCAGGCCATGGTGCCGCGCATTGCCGAATTGTCCGCGGTGCCGCTGGAGCGGGTGACCGGGGTCCTGGGGGCGAGCGACAGGCTGGCCGGCACGCTGGGCGCGGCAGGTGCCGGGGTGTTGATCGCGATCATCGGGCCCGTGCCGGCGCTGATCGCCAATGCGGCGGCTTTCTCGTTGTCGGCGCTGATCGTGCGGTTCGGTGTGCCGCTTGCGGCCAACACCGCCACCGCTGAGCCTGCCCCGGAAGCCAGCCAGACCTATGGTGCCGCGTTTGCGGCCGGCTGGGCGGTGTTGCGGGGCGATCCCGTGCTGGTGGGACTGGTGGTGATGATCGCTTTCACGAACCTGTTCGACCAGGCCTATGCGACCCTGTTGCTGCCGGTCTGGGTCCGCTCGTCGGGCCTGGATGTGAGCTGGGTGGGCATATTGCTCGCCGTGTTTTCGGGCGCGGCGATTGCCGGGGCGGCGCTGGCGGCGGCGGTGGCCGAGCGGGTGCCGAGGCTGACGATCTATACAATCGGCTTTGTCTGTGCCGGTCCGGTGCCCTTGATGACGCTGGCGCTGGGAGCGCCCTTGCCGGTCATTCTCCCCGCCTTCGTGCTCAGCGGCTTTGCGGCGGGGTTTCTCAACCCGATCATCGGGGCGTTGCTGTTCGAGCGCATTCCGGCGCCGATGGTGGGCAGGGTGATTGCCCTCGTGGGGGCGCAGGCCTGGGCGCTGATCCCGTTTGGCGGGCTCTATGCGGGCCTCCTGGTGGAGAATGTGGGCGTCGCGGTGGCCCTGGGCGCGACGGCGAGCCTCTATCTGCTGGCGACCCTGGCCCCCGTGGCTTTGCCCAGCTTCCGGCAAATGAACCGCAAGGCGCCCGTACAAGCGTGATCTCCACAGCTCAAAGCCTGCGAAAATTGGCAATCGGCGCCGGAATCGCCTATCTAACGGGGAACTGGAACCAACGTAGAATCACCCCGTGACAGATACGCCCGAAGACGTGAGCGGCGGGAGCTTCCCGCCCTCCGACATCGCCCCGATCTACATCACCGACGAAATGCGCAAAAGCTATCTCGATTACGCCATGAGCGTGATCGTGAGCCGCGCGCTGCCGGATGTGCGGGACGGCCTGAAGCCGGTGCACCGGCGCATCCTGTTCTCGATGAGCGAGAATGGCTACGAATACAACAAGCCGTTCCGCAAGTCGGCCCGCGTCGTCGGCGACGTGATCGGTAAGTACCACCCGCATGGCGACAGTGCCGTCTATATGGCGCTGGTGCGCATGGCCCAAGACTTCTCCATGGGCCAGATGCTGGTGGAAGGGCAGGGCAATTTCGGCTCGGTGGACGGCGATATGCCGGCTGCCATGCGTTACACCGAAGTCAGGATGCAGCGGATCACCAATTCGCTGCTCGACGACCTGGACAAGGACACGGTCGACTTCCGGGACAACTATGACGGCTCGGAGAAGGAGCCGACGGTTCTGCCGGCGCGCTTCCCCAACATGCTGGTCAATGGCGGCGGTGGCATTGCCGTGGGCATGGCCACCAATGTGCCAACGCACAACCTGAGCGAAACCATCAATGCGGCCCTGGCGGTGCTGGACAATCCGTCCGTGACCACTGAGGAACTGCTCGAGCACCTGCCGGGCCCGGATTTTCCCACCGGCGGCATCATTCTTGGCCGTGCCGGCATCCGCCAGGCCTATGAGACGGGCCGCGGCTCGATCATCGTGCGCGGGCGCTCCACCATCGAGGAAGTGCGCAAGGAACGCGAAGCCATCGTCATCACCGAGATCCCGTATCAGGTGAACAAGGCCTCGATGGTCGAAAAGATTGCCGAGCTGGTTCGCGACAAGCGGATCGAGGGTATTGCGGACCTGCGCGACGAATCCAGCCGCGAAGGCATGCGCGTCGTCGTCGAGGTCAAGCGCGATGCGCTGCCCGACGTGGTGCTGAACCAGCTCTACCGCTTCACGCCGCTGCAGTCGTCCTTCGGCTGCAATTTCGTGGCTCTCAATGGCGGCAAGCCGGAGCTGATGAATCTCAAGCAGATTCTGGACGCTTTCATCGCCTTCCGCGAGGAGGTGGTGACCCGGCGCGCCCGGTTCCTCCTCAACAAGGCCCGCGACCGCGCCCATGTGCTGGTGGGCCTGGCCGTGGCCGTTGCCAATATCGACGAAGTTATTGCGCTCATTCGCACCGCGCCCGATCCGGCGACTGCGCGCGAGCAGTTGATGACCCGCCGCTGGCCGGCCGCCGACGTGGCCCCGCTGATCAAGCTGATCGACGATCCGCGCCACCGTATCAATGATGACGGCACGTTCAACCTTTCCGAAGAGCAGGCGCGCGCCATTCTTGAACTGCGCCTTGCTCGCCTTACGGCCCTGGGGCGCGACGAAATCGGCGACGAACTCAACGGCCTGGGCGCCGAGATCGAGGACTATCTCGATATTCTGCGCAGCCGCGAGCGCGTCCGCACCATCATCCGCGAGGAACTCGAAGCCGTCCGCGAGCAGTTCGGTACGCCGCGCCGCACCGAGATCAGCGACCACGCTGCCGATTTCGACGACGAGGACCTGATCGCCCGCGAGGACATGGTCGTCACCGTCAGCCATGCCGGCTATATCAAGCGCGTGCCGCTCTCGACCTATCGGGCGCAGAATCGCGGCGGCAAGGGCCGCTCGGGCATGGCCACCCGCGAGGAAGATTTCGTGGCGCGGCTGTTTGTGGCCAATACGCATACGCCGGTGCTGTTCTTCACCAGCCGCGGCATTGCCTACAAGCTCAAGGTGTGGCGCCTGCCGCTGTCGGCCGCCAATGCCAAGGGCAAGGCGCTGATCAACATCCTGCCGCTCGAGCAGGGCGAACGCGTCACCTCCATCATGCCGCTGCCCGAGGACGAGAGCTCCTGGGGCAATCTCGACATCATGTTCGCCACCACGCGCGGCACGGTGCGCCGCAACTCGCTGGCCGACTTCGTCGAGGTGCGCCAGAACGGCAAGATTGCCATGAAGCTCGACGAGGGCGACGAAATCGTCGGAGTCGAGACCTGCACCATCAATAATGACGTGCTGATGACCACGGCGCTGGGCCAGGCCATCCGCTTCCGCGTGGACGATGTGCGCCTGTTCAAGGGCCGCGATTCCATGGGGGTGCGCGGCATCCAGCTGGCGAGCGGCGACAAGGTCATCTCCATGGCCATCATCAACCACTCGGACGCGACAGCCGAACAGCGGGCTGCCTATCTCAAGCGCAGTCGGGCCATGCGCGGCGAGGTGGAGGGCGAGGACATGGTCGGCGACGAGGCCGATGTCGAGGCTGGCGACCTGAGCCAGGAGCTCTATGCCCAGATGGGCGCCCAGGAACAGTTCATCCTGACCATTTCGGAAAATGGTTATGGCAAGCGGACCTCGAGCCACGAATACCGGATTACCGGCCGTGGCGGTAAGGGCATCGTTGCCATGGCGGTCAACAAGCGCAATGGCAATCTGGTGGCCAGCTTCCCGGTGGAAGAAGAAGACCAGATCATGCTGATCAGCGATGGCGGCCAGACCATTCGCCTGCCGGTTGGCGGCGACAAGCCGATCCGCATTGTCAGCCGTGGTTCACAGGGCGTGATCGTCTTCGACACCGCCGAGGACGAGAAGGTGGTTTCGGTCGAGCGCATCAGCGAGCCGGAAGAGGAAGAGGGTGAACTGCCACCCGAAGCCTCGGCGGGTGACCCGCCGGGCACGCCGCCGGATGAACCGAGCGAAGAATAGGAACGTAAAGGGGCGCTTCGGCGCCCTTTTTGCTTGGGTGCAATGTCGAGCGCTGGCTGGGATAGTGGCTCGCGCCGCTTTCTTTGGCGCAGCACCCCCACCCTAGCTTCGCTAAGGCCTTCGGCCAGCTACGCTACCCTCCCCACAAGGGGGAGGGAGACGTTGGAACATAAAAGCTGCGGTCCTCCCTCCCTCCCCTTGATGGGGAGGGAATGAGGGTGGGGTGACTTCAGGGCTCCCAGTGCCACTTGTCTTTTCCGGCCGACGGTGGCTTGCTCCTCGGAAACAGGAGCCCTCGAATGTTCGATCTCACCACGCTGATACCCTATCTCGGTGCCTGCCTCTTGCTGGCCATCGTGCCGGGGCCGACCGTCACTGTGATCGTGGCCAATTCCCTGTCGCGCGGCACCAGTGCGGGGCTCGCCATCGTCGCGGGGACGCAGGCCGGGTTCCTGGTGATGACGCTGGTGGTGGCTCTGGGCATGCAGGCGCTGGTGGCCTTCATGGGCGCGGCCTTCGACTGGATCAAGCTGGTCGGCGCCGCCTATCTGATCTGGCTGGGCTACAAGATGCTGCGCAGCGATGGCGAATTGGGCACAGTTCGCGCCGAGCGCGGCAAGACCAATCTGCGCATGGCGGTCGAGGGATTTCTCGTGATCCTTTCCAACCCCAAGGCGTTGATCTTTCTCGGCGCCTTCCTGCCGCAGTTCGTAGATGTCAGCCAACCCACTTTTCCGCAGGTGCTGGTGCTGGGTCTGCTGTTCATGCTGGTCGCCGGTTCGACCGACGCGATCTATGCACTTGTCGCAGGCCGTGCGCGGGGCCTTTTGAGCGCGGCGCGGGTGCGCGTGGTGTCCCGGCTCTCTGGCGTCATCCTGATGCTGGGCGGCGTTTGGCTGGCGCTGCAGAAACGGGCCTGACGGCATTTCGTCTGTGGGCGCAGCGAACCAGTTGCCGGCACCAGACCAGCCCGGTCGTAAAGTCCTATCCCCGGGGCCGGAACCACGCTCATAATCCTGCAATCACTCCCGCGCGGGCGGACTGCAGCGACACTTTGCGGGGGAGCCGGGCGCGGTTGGGTCGCTCCAGCACGCGCGTTCACGAGTCGCTATCCCCTGCGACGAGCGTTCAATGGCGGGCATTCTTGTGTCCGAAAAACCGGTGCTTTGGTCCGTCCCGAAGGGCAAATCTCTCCGGTGGAGAGATTTGAGGTGAGAATGCCATAAGCGCTACTCGCGCATGGCCCATGGGGCGGCGACGTCTCTATTTCATTTGTTTTACTGAGGCGCACGCGCCTCGGGACACGTCCACTTTCGAAAACCGGAGGTCGAAGCGGCCGGCCGGTGCTTCAGCGTGCCTGGCCTTGCCTCAATGCGAAGTGCATGACAAAACCTTAGCAACTACAAAGGGAAGGGGCGGAGATGAGCGATCTGGTTGGATTTTACCCCGGGTCATTCGATCCATTGACCAATGGGCATCTCGACGTGATCGAGCGCGCCTGCAAGCTGGTGGACACGCTGGTGGTGGCCGTGGGAATCAGCGCCACCAAGAAGAACCCGCTGTTCAGCCATGAGGATCGCGTCGCCATTCTCGAGCAGGTGCTGCCGGCGATCGGATCGCGCACCAATACCCAGTTCCGCATTGTCGAATTTTCGGGGCTGATGGTGCAATCGGCGCGCGACAATGGCGCCAAGCTGATCATCCGCGGCCTGCGCGACACGACGGACTACAATTATGAAATGCAGATGGTGGGCATGAACGCGCAGATGGCGCCGGACCTGCAGACCGTCTTCCTCCCCTCCAGCCCACCGGTCCGGCATATCTCGGCCACATTGGTGCGGCAGATCGCCGAAATGGGCGGAGACATCTCCGCCTTCGTACCGCAAATCGTGCTCAAGGCTCTCAAGTCCAAATGATCAAGTTCACTCGCCGCAGCTTCGCCGCCCTCACCCTGGGCGCGACCCTTCTTGCCATGCCGGCCTTTGCCCAGACCGGCACGCCGCACCTGATCCTGACGCTTGAGGATGGGGTGGTCGATATCGAGTTGCTGCCCGAAATCGCGCCCAAGCATGTCGAGCGCGTGGTGACGCTGACCGAGGCGGGGGAATATGATGGGGTGGTGTTCCACCGCGTCATCGACGGCTTCATGGCCCAGACCGGGGACGTCGCCAATGGCGATTCTACCGATCCGTCCTACAACCTGCAGATGGCCGGCACCGGCGGTTCGGACCTGCCCGATGTCGAGGCAGAGTTCAACTCGGAAAGCTTCCAGCGTGGCGTGGTCGGTGCGGCGCGCTCGCAGGATCCCAACTCGTTCAATTCGCAGTTCTTCATCACCACCGCCGATGCCAGCTTCCTTGATGGCCAGTACACCGTGTTCGGCAAGGTGGTGTCGGGCATGGAAGCGGTCGACGCGCTCGAAAAAGGCCCGCAGGAAATGAACGGCGCCGTCGCCAATCCGGACAAGATCGTTTCGGCCAAGATCGAATACAAGTAGCCTCAGACTTGCACGGTGCCGCCCTCGGGTCAGGCCCGAGGGCGGAACTGTGGGTGTTCACCATTGCGCCCAGGCACCATAGGCCTTACATCCCGGCCACATTCTGAACTGAAAGAGACCCCTCAATGGCCTATGAAGATCCCGAAAATACCCTCGTCATCGAAACCACCAAGGGCACGGTCGTCATTGCCATGCGGCCCGACGTGGCCCCCGGCCATGTGGACCACATCAAGAAGCTGGCCCGCGAAGGCGCGTACGACGGCGTGGTGTTTCACCGCGTGATCGACGGCTTCATGGCCCAGACCGGCGACGTCAAGTTCGGCAATACCAATTCGCCTGACTTCAATCCGTCGCGCACCGGCACCGGCGGGTCCAAATACCCGAACATCAAGCAGGAATTCAACGCGGAGCCGCACAAGCGCGGCACGGCCTCGATGGCCCGCGCCCAGGACCCGAACAGTGCCAATTCGCAGTTCTTCATCTGCTTTGAAGATGCGCCTTTCCTCAACCGCCAGTATACTGTGTGGGGTCAGGTGATCGAGGGCATGGAGAATGTCGATCAGATCAAGCGCGGCGAGCCGGTCATCAATCCGGACAAGATGGTTTCGGTCAAGGTCGCTGCCGACATCGCTGAATAGGCTAGCGCTGGCGGCACTGGCCGCCAGCCTTTTCGCCGTACCCGCCTCGGCAACGCAGTGGATGTACTGCAGCGATGCCGAGGCCGATACGGAAGTCGGTCTGCTACTGGGCACGGCCGGCGGGTTCGGCGGTATTGGCGCCAATATGCGTCACCGAACCCGGCACTGGACCACCGACCCGCTCTATGGCGACGGCGTGATCTTCACCATCGGCCAGGGCTTTGCCGACGATCAGGGCATGAAGGTCGATTTCTACGACGAGATCGTCAACCTGCCCGTCGCGGAATTGCGGCTGTCGCATGCCCAGGAGGCCGGCGAACATGTCTTTGCCGGCACACTCAGGATCATCGGTCTCGGTGTCTGGGCGGTATCGTGCAGTGAAGGCTAGGGCGCGTTTCCTGCTGATCGGCGCGACCGCGATGCTTGTCGCGGCGTCTCCCGCCCTGGCACTCGACACCGTCACCTGCGCAGATGCGAACGGGGAGATCACCTTCACCTATGTGACCGGTCCGGCGCTGGTGCAGCCGGTGCTGAGCGTCGAGATGCAGCTGACCGGCGACTACGGGCTTTCGACTGACCCCGAGCACCCCGATCACGACGGCGAATATGTCTCGCGCGGCTTCATCGGTGACGACGTGGAAGGGGGCGATGTGTCCTGGAAGGACGGCGACGGCAATGAGCATCTGGCGATGAGTTTTCGCATCGGCCGGGTCTATGAGGCAAGGCAGGCGCTGGTGGGTGGTGTCGTGGCCGTTGCCGCGGGCGGGCTATGGACCGTGACCTGCCGATCGAGCGATCTGGGGCAGTAGGCCGCACAACCGCTTTGAGCCAAACCCCGTTTCCGTGTCAGTCGACCCATGCTAACGAGCCGACATGCGTGTATCCGAATTCGACTTTGACCTGCCCGAAAACCTGATTGCCCTGCACCCGGCCGAGCCGCGCGACAGCGCGCGCCTGCTGGTGGTGCGGCCCGGCAAGCCTTTCGAGGACCGGCACATCCCCGACCTCAAGACCCTGCTGCGCCCCGGCGACGTGCTCGTGGTCAACGACACGCGGGTACTGCCGGCCGAACTCAGGGGCACAAGGGTGCGCGGGGAGGTGCGGGCCAATGTCTCGTTCAACCTGCACAAGCGGGTCGATGCCAGGACCTGGCGCGCCTTTGCACGTCCGGCCAAGAAGCTCCACCTTCTCGACCGGCTGGAACTGGGCAATGGCGAAGCCGAACCCCTGATCGCCCGCGTCGCCGGCAAGGGCGAAACCGGTGAGGTGACGCTGGAGTTCGAACTGGGCGGGGCGCAGCTGGACGAGGCGATCAAGTCGCATGGGGCCATGCCGCTGCCGCCCTATATCGGTGCGAAGCGAGCAGTCGAGGAACGCGACAAAGTCGACTATCAGACCGTCTATGCCGCCGAGGATGGCGCGGTAGCGGCGCCGACCGCTGGCCTGCATTTCACCGAAAAGCTGCTGCAGGAGCTGGCGAATATGGACGTCGCCATGGAACGGGTGACGCTGCATGTGGGGGCAGGGACGTTCCTGCCGATGAAGGCCGACGACACCGAAGATCATGTGATGCATTCCGAATGGGGTGAAATCGACCAGGCGACGGTCGAGCGCATCAATGCGCGCCGGGCTGCCGGGGGACGGGTGATCGCGGTCGGGACGACAAGCCTGCGGCTTCTGGAAACCGCCTCTCGGGCGACAGGCGAACTGAAGCCGTTCATGGGCGATACCGACATCTTCATCACCCCGGGCTTCCGCTTCCGGACGGTGGATGTGCTGATGACCAATTTTCACCTGCCCAAATCGACCCTGTTCATGCTGGTCAGCGCCTTCTCGGGCCTCGAAACGATGAAGGCGGCCTATGCGCATGCCATCGGCAACGGCTATCGCTTCTATTCCTACGGGGATTCCTCCCTGCTGCACCGCGCGCCGCACCCCGAGGACGATGCGTGACGGCGCGCAATGCGCCCATAACCCGTTACACGCGGCGCATCGCATCCCTGCTCAGGCGCGCTGCCGAACAGGACCAGTCGCATATGACGCTGTCGCGTCTGGTGGAACTGCTCGGCCCGCGCGCCCACCGATTGCTGCTGCTGGTGGTCTCGCTGTTCAACATGGTTCCCGGCCCGCCGGGCTATGGCGGCACCATAGCCTGGACGACCTGCGCGATTGCCATTGGGATGCTGATGGCGCGACCGATCCGCCTGCCCGGCCTGATCGGCAACCGGAAACTGCCGCTCAACGTGATGGTCCGGGCCAGCGAGCAGGTGGTCAGGGTAGCCAATATCCTCGCGCGCTTCTCGCGGCCGCGCATGCGCTGGCTGACTGGTGCAGCGGCCAATTTGCCCTATGCAATCCTCGTGATTGTCGTCAGCGTCGTGA
Organism: Devosia salina; assembly: GCF_019504385.1. Classification (NCBI taxonomy): domain Bacteria; kingdom Pseudomonadati; phylum Pseudomonadota; class Alphaproteobacteria; order Hyphomicrobiales; family Devosiaceae; genus Devosia; species Devosia salina. The sequence continues at coordinate 1,910,520 of NZ_CP080590.1, read as the reverse complement.
TGGCGCTGCCGATCCCGTTCATCAATGCCATTCCCAATGTGGGGCTGTGCATCATCGCCTTCTCGATGCTGAACCGGGATGGCATTGGCGTGATCGTCGGGCTCGTTGCGACGGCCATCGGGTTGGGTGTCGCCATTGCCATTTTCGTGGGGGCATTCCACCTGGGCATGGCTGCTGTCGGATCGATGGGGTGACTGGCGTAAAGTTCTTGCTCATCAATTAATCGTGGCAGCATAATTGCCTTCCAGTTGGCCCAGTGAATGGAAAGAAATTGTCTAATCTTCTGCCGACAGCCCTATTAGCCCAAAGGGCTGTCTTGGCCGTATCCAGGGTGTTGAACCTCGCCGGCGCGGTCGCAGAGGTGATCCGGAACGATTTTGGCGAGGATTTAATTGTTCAAAGTCAACTTCGGGGAGTTGCCGACAGTTTCGGAATTCTCGTTCAAGTAAAGGGCACGCGCCTTAGACTCGGGCGCGACGGAATGTATAGCTTTCGCGCCGAAACCGGCCACCTTCTGAGGTGGGCAAGTCATTATCAGCCTGTGTTAGTTTGTGTATTTGATGATGTTACGAGTTCAATATATTCTTTTTGTCCGCGAAGAAAATTTTCGTTGTGGGATTTATCCACTACAAATCATAATAGTATAACTATAAAATTTGATAAATCGCATCTTTTTGATCGCGATACTGCCGCAAAGTTCATATGGGAGTGTCGCGCAGATTACTATCAGCGCAATTTGAATTGGTACGATGAAGCATTGCGAACCGAAAGGGCATTTTCTGGTGCGGGAACGGCTAGGAGGCAGCGACATCTTTCGCGCGAAAAGAGTTTAATCGCCTTTGACCTTCTGAAGTCGATCGACCTCGTGCGTGAGAATGAAATGAACCCTACATTCTTAGATTCGGTTCGGAACTGCAGTAAGAATTTCGCCAAAGATAATGAGAGTCATCCAGATGATAAGCTCTCGATATCGGATGTTTTCCTCCTTTGCGTAATAGCGCACTTTGAGCGACAAGTTGGGTTTGGCATGCCTGTGAGATTGGCGGAATACTGTGCTGAAATCGCTGCTGGAGTATATGCTGCTATGAGGCCCGATCTCTGGGAGGAACTGAAAGGCCGTTTTGATACGGCTTAGATTTGGTTCGCCGACCGTTGTGGGGTTTCCATCAAACGGCTAGAACCCGCGCTATGAAACAGGTCAACTTCTCCCTCATCGCCACGGATGGTGCGGCCCGGTGCGGCCGTATCGATACGCCGCGCGGCGAGATCAATACGCCCGCCTTCATGCCGGTGGGGACAGCCGGCACGGTCAAGGCCATGTATCCCGAGCAGGTGCGCGAGACAGGCGCGGATATTCTGCTGGGCAATACGTACCACCTGATGCTGCGGCCGGGTGCGGAGCGCGTGGCCTCGCTGGGCGGGTTGCACGATTTCATGGACTGGCAGCGGCCGATCCTGACCGATAGCGGCGGGTTCCAGGTCATGTCGCTGGCCAAGCTGCGCAAGCTCACCGAAAAGGGCGTGACCTTCAAGTCGCATATCGATGGTTCGACGCACGAACTGACGCCGGAGCGCTCCATCGAAATCCAGACGCTGCTCGACAGCGACATCATTATGCAGCTCGACGAATGCATCGCCTTGCCGGCCGAGCGCAAGGAGATGGAACGGGCCATGGAGCTCTCGATCCGCTGGGCGGACCGTTCCAAGGCGGCGTTCAACAATCAGCAGAACCGGGCCCTTTTCGGCATCGTGCAGGGCGGCGATGACGCGGAGCTGCGCGGGCGTTCTGCGGCTGGCCTGAAGAGCATCGGCTTTGACGGCTACGCCGTTGGTGGATTGGCCGTGGGCGAGCCGCAGGATGTGATGTTCAGGGTGCTCTCCGAGATCACGCCGGAACTGCCGACCGATCGGCCGCGCTATCTGATGGGCGTGGGCAAGCCGGACGATATCCTGGGTGGCATCGAGCGGGGCGTGGACATGTTCGACTGCGTGCATCCGACCCGCGCCGGCCGCCATGGCCATGCCTATACGCGGTTCGGTGTCATCAACCTGAAGAATGCGCGGCATAAGGACGATCATCGTCCGCTGGACGAGGCTTCGCCCAACCCCAATTGCCGCCGCTGGAGCCGCGCCTATCTCCACCATCTGGTGCGGACGGAAGAGATTTTGGGCGCCATGGTGCTATCGCAGATCAACCTGGCCTATTATCAGGAACTGACCGCGGGGGCGCGGGCGGCCATAGTTGATGGGCGGATGAATGATTTCGCAGCAGAGACGCGGGCGGCCTGGGCCGCCGGCGACCTGCCGGTTTTGTGAGGGAACGACGAATGGCCAAGGACGCAGGCTTCAACGCGCTGGGCAAGCAGCGCAAGCGCATTGCCGAGACCAACATGCGCGAAATGTTTGCCGCAGATCCCAACCGGTTCCAGCGGTTCTCGGCAACCGGCGCCGACATTCTGCTGGACTATTCGAAGAACCGGATCGACGAAGAGGTCATGGCGGCCCTGTTCGAGCTGGCACGCGCGGCCGGCATCGAGGAGCGGCGGACCCAGATGTGCGAGGGCGAGCACATCAACATCACCGAAGATCGCGCGGTCATGCACATGGCGCTGCGCTATCAGGGCGAGATGCCGATCACGGTCGATGGCAAGGACGTAATGCCGGACGTTCGCGGTGTCCTCAAGGCTATTGAGGCCTATACCAACGCAGTACGCAGTGGCGAAATCCGTGGCCATGGCGGCGAACAGTTCACCGATGTGGTCAATATCGGCATTGGCGGTTCGGACCTCGGCCCGGCCATGGTGACGCTGGCGTTGGAGCCCTATACCCGCGCCGATCTGCGCGCACACTATGTCTCCAATGTTGACGGCGCGCATATCCATGACGTGCTCAAGCGTCTCGACCCGAAAAAGACGCTGTTCATCGTTGCGTCGAAGACCTTCACCACCGACGAGACCATGACCAATGCCAATTCGGCGCGGAAGTGGATTGCCGACGCGCTGGGGGAGGAGGCCGTACCGAACCATTTTGCAGCTGTCTCGACCAATCTTGAGGCCTGCGCCAAGTTCGGTATCCGCGAAGATCGGATTTTCGGCTTCTGGGATTGGGTTGGTGGGCGCTATTCGGTTTGGTCGGCCATCGGCCTGCCCATTGCCATGGCAGTCGGCTACGACAATTTCGCAAAATTCCTGGCTGGCGCCGATGCCATGGACCGGCACTTCCTCGAAACGCCACTGGAGCGCAATCTGCCGGTGATCATGGCGTTGATCGGCGTGTGGTATCGCAATGCCTGGGGCTTTTCGACCCATGCCGTGCTGCCCTATGACCAGCGCCTCTCCCGCTTCGCCGCCTATCTGCAGCAGCAGGACATGGAATCGAATGGCAAGTCCGTCACGCTCGACGGCAAGAAGGTGGATTGGCCGACTGGTCCGATTGTCTGGGGCGAACCCGGCACCAATGGTCAGCATGCCTTCTATCAGCTCATTCACCAGGGTACCGACGTCATTCCCTGCGACTTCCTGATCGCCGCGCGGCCGCATGAAAACCTGCCGCCGCATCACGACAAGCTGGTGGCCAATGTGCTGGCGCAGTCCGAGGCGCTGATGCTGGGCAAAACCAAGGACGAGGTCGTGGCCGAGCTCAAGGCTCAGGGCATGGCCAAGGAGCAGATCAAGGCATTGGCGCCGCACAAGGTGTTTCCGGGCAATCGCCCGTCCAATACGCTGTTCTACAAGCAGCTGACGCCGGAAGTGCTGGGCTCGCTGATCGCGCTCTATGAGCACAAGGTGTTCGTGCAGGGCGTGATTTGGAACGTCAATTCCTACGACCAGTGGGGCGTGGAACTGGGCAAGCAACTGGCCAAGGCGCTGCTGCCCAAGGTCAAGGGCGAAGAGAGCGGGGCGGGGCATGATGCCTCCACACAGGGCCTGCTTGGCTATTACCTCGCCAACAAGGCCTGACGCTTGATCATTACGACGGACGAGCAACTCGACAAGCTCAAGGCAATCGGTCGAATCTGTGCCATGGCTCGCGAGGCCATGGCGACGGCCATGCAACCGGGTATGACGACGCTGGAACTGGACGCGATCGGTGCGAAGTTCCTGGCCGAGCATGGCGCGCTCTCGGCACCGGTGGTTACCTATGAGTTTCCCGGAGCGACCTGCATTTCGGTCAATGAGGAGATCGCGCATGGTATTCCGGGCGACCGGGTGCTGCGCGCCGGTGATCTGGTCAATATCGATGTGTCGGCGGTCAAGGATGGGGTGTTTGCCGATTGCGGCGCATCCTACATCCTGGGCAAGGGCGACCGTCGGCTGGAAAATCTCTGCCGTGACGGCAAGAAAGCCATGTGGGCCGGGATCAATGCGGTCAAGGCCGGGGCGCCGCTGGCCGATATCGGCAGTGCCATCGGCAAGGTCGCCAAGAAGGGCGGCTATACGCTGATCCGCAATCTTGCCAGCCATGGCGTGGGGGATAGCCTGCATGACGACCCGGGCGAAATCCCGACCTGGCCGGACCGGTCGGAGCGGCGCAAGATCGGCAATGGCCTGGTATTCACCATCGAGCCATTCCTGTCATTGGGCGGCCAGATGGCAGAGCAGATGTATGAGGATGACGAGTGGACGCTGACGGCAGAGCCGCTGGCGCCCTGCGTCCAATATGAACATACGATCGTGGCCACGCCCCGCGGCGCGGTGGTGGTGACGCTGGCCGGTTGACTCGAAGACTAGAGCCAGACCAGCAGCAGTGGCCCCAGAACGACGAGGCCGATGCCGACGGCGTAGCGCAGATTGCCCAGCCGGCGCAGGGCCGGGACGCTGAGGACTGTGGAGAGAACCAGGAATCCGATCACTCCGATCAGCGCCGGCAGCAATGGATTGAGGTTGAGCGGCGTGTTCTCGGTGAGCTGAAGGAACACCATATGGCCGCCGGCAAAGCCGAGCAGGGCCATAATGACCACGGTGACCGCCTTGGCGGTGATCAGCAGGGCCATGTCGATAGTGTTGCTGGTGAGCAGCAGGCCGAGTCCGGTGGCCGTCACATGGACCGCGGCCAGGGTCGCAAAGACGCCGCTGCCGGCAAGGATCGGCACGAGTTCGGGGGGCGCGTTCAGCGGCACCGAACCGACCATGGGCAAGTTTGCGCCATATTGGGCGAGCAGGAGAATGCCGTAGAGCATGACGAGCGTGCTGGCGGCGAAGACCAGCAGCGTGACCGCCAGGACCTTGAGCAGGTCGGTCGTCTCCTGAGACATGTTGTTCCCCCGGTGAAGCCAGATGAGTGCCGATAGTACGGCACCGCGCTGATTCTCAAACGGGAATGCGGAACGGCCGGCCGGAGAGGCGGGTCTGGGTGGTCGGCAATTGCCGGCGGGCAGCGCGGGCAATGCGGCTGGGCTTGCGGAATTCCTCGGACAGCTCGAAGGCGTCGGCCCGATTATCGAGCTCGGCATAGGGATCGGGGTCTATGCAGGTCTGGGGCATGGTGGGTGATGCACAGTGCGAGGACCAACAGTGTGCCCCGCAGATTGGGACCCTGTCGCGGCAAACAGATGAAACTGAAATGAAAAGAATGGTACGCCGGGAGGGGGTCGAACCCTCGACCATTCGATTAAAAGTCGAATGCTCTACCACTGAGCTACCGGCGCCTAAATCGTGTCGCTTTTCCGAACCGCAAAGCCGTTGCCGTCTTTGCTGGAAACGCTCCAGATAACGCCCTGCGGCGTCGCGGCGGAACATAGCCGGACTTGCCGGGCTGTCAACCGAATTTGACCGCTCGCTCCCGGCTTTGTGGCAGGGGGCTGCGTGGGGGGTGGACCTATGGGGAGACGTCCAGAGGCGTGCCGGTATAGGGCATGGGAATGCAGGCAATGGAAACACGCTCGAAACGCTGGCACAGGGCGCGCGCCTCGGCCAGTTCCTCGATGGGCCCGACCACGATGCGTTTGTCATCTCCATTGGCTTCATCGACCACCAGGGGCGAGAGACCGAACAGCAGCGGGCCGAGCTTGAGGGTCAGGTCGCTCCAGAGCGATGCGGTCTGCTCGAACGGCACCGCCGCGCCGACGGCGATGCCATAGGCATCCTCATTGGGCATGGCCATTGCGTATTGTGTCTGCACGGGTGCGGGGAGGGGCTGGTCCACACCGGTCTGGGCCGGGGCAGCCTCTGGCAGAGCAGACTGACGGACCGCCACCGAACCGCCCTCGGCATCGAAGGTCAGCGTTTCGTTGGCCCCGATCGACGCCGTGAGGCTGGACCGGTCCACCACTGTGCCGTTCGGAAGAGATTCAATCAGGCGCGGCACGGTGACTTCCAGCGCGCCTACGCGCCGGACAACGTCATTGCCGCTTCGCTCCTGCATGGAGAAGCGGCTGACCAGCAACTCGTTCTCGCGCTTGAGGCGGGTCGTTTCCTCGCGCAGGTCGGCGACCTGCTGGCGCAGCGTCTCGATGGAGGCGCCGGCAACACGGGGCTGGTGCAGCCCGCCGATGACACTTTGGGGCAAGAGCACCGATATGTTGGAGCCGAACACGGCAAGACCAGCACAGATCAGCGCCACAATGCCCCAAATGGTGACGTCCGATTGCCGGAACTGTTCGGATGCTTTAGCCAAGCGAGAAACCTCTCAAACGCCCGAATCGCCGGGCGTATCGGGGCTAGAGTGGTCCCTTTGTTATTGGTTCGCCAACTGTTGGCTGCCATAAATTTGTGTAAATGCCGGGAGAAAACCGGCGCCTCGGGAGAACGTGATGGCAGAACTGCTTTCGATCATTCTTGCAGCAGGTGAAGGCACGCGGATGAAGTCCGCGCTGCCAAAAGTGCTGCATCCGGTCGGAGGCCTGCCAATCATCGGTCACGTGACTCGCGCTGCGCGGGAGGCAGGTTCGAGCAAGATCGCCCTGGTGACGGGTCCCAGACATGCAGCGATCCGTGAAGCCGTCTCGGCTCTGGATAGCCAGGTTGCGCATTTCGAGCAGGCTGTGGCACGGGGCACCGGGCATGCCGCCGCCCAGGCGCGTGGGCTTTTCGAGGACCACCAGGGATATATAGCAGTGGTCTATGGCGACCATCCCCTGCTGCGCGGGGTGAACTTCCGCGCCGTGCTGGATCGGCTGGATGCGGGGCTCGATGTGGCAATCCTGGGCTTCGAGCCGAAGGACCCCACCGGCTACGGGCGCTTCATCACCGATGGCGAGCAGCTATTGGCCATCCGCGAGCATAAGGATGCGAGCGAGGCCGAACGCGCCATCGGGCTCTGCAACGCCTGTATCCTGGCGTTCCGTGCTGAGGTGTTCCGCGATCTGATAGACCGCATCGACACAAACAACGCCCAGGGCGAGTACTATCTGACCGACCTTGTGGGCCTCGCCAACGCGGCGGGCAAGAAGGTGGGCTATGGCGTGGCGCCAGAAAACGATGTGATGGGCGTCAATGATCGCAGCCAGTTGGCGCGGGCCGAAAAGCTGTTCCAGGCGGTGCGCCGCGAGGACTTCATGAAGGCGGGCGTGACGTTGCGCGACCCGGACAGCGTGTGGTTTTCCTTCGACACCGAGATCGGGCGGGATGTGACGATCTTTCCCAATGTGGTGTTCGGGCCGGGCGTCACGATTGCCGACAATGTGGAGATCCGCGCCTTTTGCGACATTGAGGACGCCGTGATCGGGGAGGGGGCCAGCATTGGCCCATTCGCCCGCATCCGGGGCGGCGCAGAACTGGGGCCGGACGTACATCTGGGCAATTTCGTCGAGGTCAAGAAGTCACGAATTGGCGCCGGGACAAAGGCGGGGCACCTGAGCTATCTGGGGGACGCGGAGATCGGCTCGAAAACCAATATCGGGGCGGGCACCATCACCTGCAATTATGATGGCGTGAACAAGGACAAGACGATCATCGGCGACAATGTCTTTATCGGGTCCAATGCCTCGCTCGTGGCACCCGTGACGATTGGCGATGGCGCCTATACCGCCTCGGGCAGTGTGATTACCGAAGACGTGCCCGCCGATGCGCTGGCGTTGGGACGCGCACGCCAGCAGAACAAGCCCGGCTACGCGCCCAGGCTCAAGGAACGCGCGCTCGCCAAGAAGGCAGCCAAGGGGAAGTAAGATGTGCGGCATTGTTGGAATTGTCGGTGATGCTCCCGTGGCCGGGCGCCTGGTGGATGCGCTGAAGCGCCTCGAATATCGCGGCTATGACAGCGCGGGCGTCGCCACGCTGGAAAGTGGCGCCATTGCCCGGCGCCGCGCCGAGGGCAAGCTGGGAAACCTTGCCAGCAAGCTGGGCATGGAGCCGCTCGAGGGTCATATCGGCATCGGGCACACGCGATGGGCGACGCATGGCGCGCCGACCGAGACCAATGCTCATCCCCATGCCACCGAGCGCGTGGCCATTGTCCACAATGGCATCATCGAGAATTTCCGCGAGTTGCTGGCCGACCTGGCGCAGGACGGTTACCTGCCGCAGACCCAGACCGACACGGAATCGGTGGCCCTGTGGGTGACGCGCGAACTGGACAATGGCGCCGAGCCTGAGTTGGCCGTGGCGCGGACCCTCAAGAAGCTCAAGGGTGCATTTGCGCTGGCCTTCATGTTCAAGGGCGAGAATGGGCTGCTCATTGCGGCCCGGCATGGCGCACCGCTGGCCGTGGGCTATGGCACGACAGAAATGTATCTCGGGTCCGACGCCATGGCGCTGGCGCCCTTCACGTCCCGCCTGACCTACCTGGAAGACGGCGACTGGGCGGTGATCACTCCCGCAGGGGTAACCATCCGGGATGGCAGGGACGCGATTGTCGAGCGCGAGCAGATGGTGTCGCAGGCCTCGGCGCTTCTGGTCGACAAGGGCAATCACCGCCATTTCATGGCCAAGGAAATCTACGAGCAGCCGGAAACCATCAGCCATACGCTGAGCCATTATGTGGATATGGGAGCTGAAAAGGTGGCGATCCGCGAGGCGCTGCCATTCGACTTCGCTGATCTGTCGCGCCTGACCATGAGTGCCTGCGGTACGGCCTATTATGCCGGCGCGATCGCCAAATACTGGTTTGAGCGCTTTGCGCGGTTGCCAGTCGATATCGATGTGGCCAGCGAGTTCCGTTATCGCGAGCCGCCGCTGGAGAAGGGCGGGCTATCTCTGTTCATCTCACAGTCTGGCGAGACGGCCGACACATTGGCGGCGCTGCGCTACTGCGCCAACCAAGGCCAGCATGTGGCAAGCCTCGTCAACACGCTGGAATCGACCATTGCCCGGGAGTCGGGCGTGGTCTTCCCAATCCTGTGTGGTCCCGAGATCGGCGTCGCTTCAACCAAGGCGCTGACGGCGCAACTGACCGCACTGGCCAGTCTCGCCATTGCGGCGGGTCGGGCGCGCGGCGTGTTGAATGGCGAGCAGGAAGCCGAGCTGGTGCGGGCGCTGGTGGCTCTTCCCTCGGCCGTTTCGGCGGCCCTGGGGGCAGAAGATCAGATCATCGATATCTCCAAGCGCCTGTCGAAGGCCAAGGATGTGCTTTACCTGGGGCGTGGTCCGATGTTCCCGGTGGCGATGGAAGGTGCACTAAAACTCAAGGAAATCAGTTACATCCACGCAGAAGGTTATGCGGCGGGTGAATTGAAGCACGGCCCCATCGCGCTGGTGGATGAAGCCATGCCGGTGATCGTCGTGGCGCCCTCGGACGAACTGGTCGACAAGACGCTTTCCAACATGCAGGAAGTGGCGGCGCGGGGTGGCAAGATCATCCTGATCACCGATGCCGAGGGCGCGAAGACGGTTGGCCATGGCGTGGCCGACATCATCGAAATTCCGCATGTCCACCCGTTCGTCGCGCCGATCCTGGCGACGATTCCAGTGCAGCTGCTGGCCTACCACACGGCTGTGTTCATGGGTACGGACGTGGACCAGCCACGTAACCTGGCCAAGTCGGTGACGGTGGAGTAGGGCTCAACCCGCCCTGATCAGCGGGATCGCGAGGTCCTTTCGGAACAGGTAGAGCAGGGTGCGGGCGGCCTCGCCCTCCGGGCCGGTGAGGCCGGGATTGCGCTCCATCAGGGCCTTTGCATCGTCGTGGGCGAATTCGAGCAGGTGGCGATGCACATCGGGCACGGCCAGGCGATAGCCGGGCATTCCGGACTGGCGCGTCCCCAGAACGTCGCCCTGGCCGCGCAGTTCGAGATCGCGCTCGGCGATCTCGAAACCGTCTTCGGTGGACTTGATGGTGTCGAGCCGCGCCTGAGCGGTTTCTGACAAGGGCTCCTTGTAGAGCAACAGGCAGGCAGAGCGCTGCGAGCCACGCCCCACGCGGCCGCGCAACTGATGCAACTGGGCGAGACCGAAGCGCTCTGCATGTTCGATGATCATGATAGTGGCATTGGGCACGTCGACCCCCACCTCGATGACGGTGGTGGCGACCAGTAGCTTGATCTCGTTGGCCTTGAAGCGGGACATGACTTCCTGCTTGGCGGCGGCCGACATGCGGCCATGGACCAGTGCAACCTGGTCGCCAAAGACCTTTTTCAGTTCGGTAAAGCGGTCTTCGGCGCTGACGACTTCCAGGGTTTCGCTTTCCTCGACCAGTGGGCACACCCAATAGGCCTGAGCCCCTTCGGCCAGCCGAGCCTGCAGACGCGAGACAACGCGGCCATAGTCGTTGATCGAGAGGACCGCGGTATCGATGGGCTGTCGCCCGCGCGGCTTTTCCCGAAGCACGCTGACGGCCATGTCGCCGAAATGGGTGAGGACGAGCGTTCGGGGAATAGGCGTGGCGGTCATGACGAGAAGATCGGTGTGGCGACCCTTGCCGGACAGAGCGAGGCGCTGATGTACGCCGAAGCGATGCTGTTCATCGACAACCGTCAGGCCAAGGTCCTTGAAAGCAATGTCGGATTGGAACAGCGCGTGCGTGCCCACGGCTATGGTGATGGTGCCATCGGCGATGCCGGCCAGTATGGTGCGGCGTTCGGCAGCAGGCATCTTGCCGGTCAGCAGGGCGCAACGGAGGCCTGCCGCCTCGCAGAGGGGCTGGATGGTCCGGAAATGCTGGGAGGCCAGCAGTTCGGTCGGCGCCATCAGGGCTGACTGTGCGCCGCTTTCAGCCATGGCGGCCATGGCCATGAGTGCCACGACAGTCTTGCCCGAGCCGACATCCCCCTGCAGCAGGCGGGACATGCGGTCGGGCGCCGAGAGATCGGCGCGGATTTCGGAAAGGGCCTGCTGCTGCCCGTCGGTCAGGGCGAAGGGCAGGGCGGCAGCCAGGCGCGTGGTGATTTCGCCGGTGAAGGCGCGGGCGACGCCGCGGGCGGAGACCATGCTGGAGCGGACGAGCTGCAGGGTGATCTGGCCGGCCAGATATTCATCATAAGCCAGACGCTGGCGGGCCGGAGACCAGAGTTGAGCCTGGTCCGGGTTTTCCGGCAAGTGAACCATGCGCATCGCGGCTGGAAAGCTCGGCCAGTTGCGCATGACGAGTGTTTCCGGAGCAATCCATTCGGGCAGCGCAGGCACTGCAGCAACCGCCTGCCGAACGAGCTTTGCCAGCGCCTTGGAGCTCAGGCCGTTGGTCAGCGGATAGACAGGCTCAACCAGCGGGAGTGTTGCGAACTTGTCGACCTCGACCACGTAGTCGGGGTGGGTGATCTGCTTCTCGCCATTGAAAAAGCCGATCTGCCCGGAGACAAAACGCTCTTCCCCGACAGGCAGGGCGCGCTCGACCCAGCCCCCTTGGGCGCGGAAGAAGACCAGCTGGATCTCGCCCGTTTCGTCATGGGCGAAGACGCGGTGGGGCACGTGCGGCTTGCCTCGGGGCGGTGGTTGGTGGCGGTCGATATGCAGGCGCAGGGTCACGACCTGGTTGAGATAGGCTTCGGCAATGCCCACCTGGCGGCGCCGATCGACCACGCCCGAGGGCATGTGCATCAGCACGTCGAGAACGATCGCCTCCTGTCCTTCGGGCGCTCCAAAAAAGCGGGTGAGGAGCGCGGCCAGCTTGTCGCCCACACCCTTGATGGCGTGCAGGGAAGCGAAAAGTGGCTCTAGGTCTTGCGGACGCGACACGGTTCAACCTGGCAAGAAATTCAAGGATCGGGCGTTTAGCCCCCTTGGGTGTGGACAATGGGGAACAAGGGAAAATAGCTACAATTTCTTGTTCTAGGACAAGAACAAGTTAAGCCGGAGGTCGACTTATGCGGTTCAGGAGGCATCATGGACCGCGTCTACACCTTTTTGCTGGCAATCGGTATTCCACAAGCCGTCGTAAGCTGGCTGGCGGGACGGCGTCTTCTGGTTGTCGTCTTGCTTGGGGTCCTCGCCTGGGTGCCCGTGATCGCCTTGATCTGGCTTTTCATGACCCTGATTGCCTAGTTCGCGGACCGCTCTCAAGGGCTGACAAAGCCCATCGTTCCGCGTAAGAGACATGTCCAAATCGAGAACAAATTGCAATCATGGGTGTCCAAATGGCGGCCGGTGAAGACATTGCTATTCGGCGCAAGCGCCTGCGGTACCGCGCCTGGCATCGAGGCACCAAGGAGATGGACCTGATTCTGGGGCCGTTCGCCGATGCCAATATCGAGGGCTATGGCGCCCCCGAACTCGACCGGCTCGAAGCGCTGATGAATGAGGAAGACCCGCCCTTGCTCAAATGGGTGATGCGCCAGGAGGAGCCACCGGCGCATGTCGATCGGGTGTTTCTCGACCTGGTGATCGCCGACCATCAGGCCCGGGTCGGAAAATGAACGAAATGTCCGGCGTGAAACCGTCGCTCCGCACAATTTCCAATGTGCCGGACGGCATGCAGCCCATGGTGCTGGCGCAACTGGTCGAGCGACGTCTCAAAGACGCGCCAGACGACGCGGCGAGCCTCGTCTTTGTGGCGCGGGACGGGCGGCGCATGCAGCGCATGGCAGAGGTGCTGGGGGCGATTCTGCCGGGCCACACCATCCTCACGCTGCCAGCCTGGGACTGCCTGCCCTATGACCGGGTTTCGCCAAACACGGTGACCATTGCCGCGCGGATGAACGCGCTGGCGGCGCTGACCAGTGGGGCCAAGGGTGCGGTGGTACTGACTGCGGTCAATGCGCTGATCCAGAAGCTGCCCCCGCGCGACCTGGTCGAGACCATGAGCTTTTCGGCTGCGGTCGGCCGGATGGTGGATAGCGACAAGCTGATCGCCTGGGCTGCAAACAACGGCTATTTGCGGGTGCCGACGGTGCGCGAGAGCGGAGAGTTCGCCGTGCGCGGCGGACTGGTCGACCTTTTCCCGGCCGGCTCGGATGCCCCGCTGCGGTTCGACTTTTTCGGCAGCCAGCTCGAATCGATCCGAACTTTCGATCCGGACAGCCAGCGCACGACCGGCACGCTCAAGCGCATCGACCTGACGCCGATGAGCGAAGTGGTGCTCAATGAAGAAACCATCCGGCGGTTCCGGCAGAATTACACCGCTGCGTTCGGCGGCAATACCGTTGACGATACGCTCTATGCATCCGTGAGCGGCGGCTCCCGATATTCGGGCACGGAGCACTGGCTGCCGTTCTTCTACGATCACATGGACCGGCTGGCGGACTATGTGGGCGATGCGCCATTCGTGTTCGACGACCAGGTGGGCGAGGCCTTTGTCGAACGCGCCGAACAGGTGCGAGATTACTACGAGGCGCGAGAGGCTGCGCGCCTGGCGCCGAAGGTTGCCGGGGCGGGGGCACCCTATAAGCCCATCAGGCCGGAACTGCTTTATGACCTGGACGCCACGCCGACGGCGCTTGCCGGTGCCTCGGTCATCCAGTTCTCGCAATTTCTTTCGCCCACTGCGGACGGTAGCGACGATGCGGGCGGGCATATCGCACCCAGCTTTGCCGCCGAGCGTGCGGCATCGGACGTCAACCTGTTCCAGGCGGTCGTGGACAGATTGCTGGCGGAGCGTCGCAATGGTCGCCGGGCCATCATCGCCTGTTGGAGCGCGGGGACGCGCGATCGCATGGCCCAGGTTCTCAAGGACCATGGCCTCACCAATCCGCGCCTGGCCGAAAACTGGCGCGATGCGGAGACCACGAGTGCCGCGACGACGTCACTGGTCGTGTTGCCACTCGAGACCGGGTTCGAGACCAAGTATCTGCTCGTTCTGTCCGAACAGGACATTCTGGGCGAGCGCATCCTCAGGCCGCAGCGCAAGAAGAAGGCCTCGGACGCCCTGACGGAGGCAGCGAGCCTTTCTGCCGGCGACCTTGTCGTGCATGTCGACCACGGCATTGGCCGGTTCATCGGGCTCAAGGTGATCGAGGCGGGCGGGGCGCCACATGAATGCGTCGAGCTGCAATATGCCGGCGACACCAAGCTCTATCTGCCGGTCGAAAACATCGAACTGCTGACCCGCTATGGCTCGGACGATGCGTCCGTGGCGCTGGACAAGCTGGGCGGTGTCGCCTGGCAGGCCAAGAAGGGTAAGCTCAAGAAGCGCATCCGCGAGATGGCGGAGCAGCTCATCAAGCTGGCGGCACAGCGCCTGCTGACCAAGGCCGATGTGGTGGATATCAATGCCGGCGCTTATGACGAGTTCGCGGCGCGCTTCCCCTATGAAGAAACCGAGGACCAATTGAATGCCATCGAGGCGGTCTTCGACGACATTTCCTCGGGCAAGGTCATGGATCGGCTCGTCTGCGGTGACGTGGGCTTTGGCAAGACCGAAGTGGCGCTGCGAGCGGCCTTCGCCGTGGCGCTCAGCGGCAAGCAGGTGGCGGTTGTCGTGCCGACGACGCTGCTGGCGCGGCAGCACTTCAAGACGTTCTCTGAGCGCTTCCAGGGGCTGCCCGTGCGGGTGCGCCATGCTTCGCGCATGGTACCCGCCAATGAGCTCAAGGCCACCAAGGACGGGCTGGCCGACGGGCAGGTGGACATTGTGGTGGGCACGCATGCCCTGCTGAGCAAATCCATCAAGTTCAAGGATCTGGGGCTGCTGATCATCGACGAGGAGCAGCATTTCGGCGTGGGTCACAAGGAGCGCCTGAAAGAACTTAAGGCCAATGTGCATGTGCTGACGCTGACGGCGACGCCGATCCCGCGCACACTGCAGCTGGCGCTGACTGGGGTGCGGGATCTGTCACTGCTGGCGACGCCGCCGGTGGATCGACTGGCGATCCGAACCTTCATTTCGCCGTTTGACCCGCTCTCGATCCGCGAGGCGCTGTTGCGCGAAAAATATCGTGGCGGACAAAGCTTCTACGTCGTGCCGCGGATCAAGGACCAACCGGACATTGCCGAGTTCTTGCGGCAGCAGGTGCCGGAAGTGTCATTCGTGGTTGCCAATGGCCAGATGCCGCCGGGTGAACTCGACGACATCATGAATGCCTTCTACGACAACAAGTTCGACGTGTTGCTGGCGACGACCATCGTTGAATCCGGCCTCGACATTCCGAACGCCAATACGCTGATCGTGCATCGCGCGGACCAGTTCGGGCTGGCGCAGCTCTATCAGATCCGCGGCCGCATTGGTCGGGCCAAGCAGCGTGCCTATGCGCTGTTCACGGTGCCGCCGGACCGCAAGCTGACCGATACGGCCGAGCGGCGGCTGGGTGTGCTGCAATCACTCGAGAGCCTGGGGGCGGGCTTCCAGCTCGCCAGCCACGATCTCGACATTCGCGGCGCCGGCAATCTGCTGGGCGACGAGCAGTCGGGCCATATCCGCGAAGTGGGCTACGAACTCTACCAGGCCATGCTGGAGGAGGCGGTTGCCAACCTCAAATCGGGCGAGGAAGAGTACGAGGACCGCAACGAGTGGAGCCCGCAGATCTCGCTGGGCATGCCGGTGATGATTCCCGAGCACTATGTGCCTGACCTTCAGTTGCGCATGCAGCTCTATCGCAAGCTGGGCGACCTCACCGATATCCGCGACATCGACGCCGCTGGCGCGGAGCTGATCGATCGGTTCGGACCACTGCCCGAGGAGGTCGAGGCGCTACTCAAGGTGATCCTGGTTAAATCGCTCTGCCGGCAGGCCAATGTCGAGAAGGTCGATGCCGGCCCCAAGGGGGCTGTCATTACCCTGCGGAACAACGAATTCCCCAATCCCGCAGGGCTGGTGCGGATGGTGAGCGATCTTTCCAACCAGGTGCGCATCAAGCCCGATCAGAAACTCGTGTTCGCGCGCAATTGGCCCACGGCCGAACAGCGTCTCAAGGGGGCAGCGGCAATCCTCTCAAAGCTCGCAAAACTGGCAGAAACCGGGGTCTGAGCGTGCCCCGGTTACCACGCCCGCGCATAATGTTTTGGCAAGGGCTATCGGTCATGTTATTGCCCGATTTGCGCCCTTGAAGGGCAGTTCGAATTTCAAGGCGGTGTGGAACCGCCGGGACCGCCAAGGAAGGCAAGGATATTCTATGATCTTCAGGAAACCCCTCGTCGCCGGAATCGCGGTGGCCGCACTCATGCTGTCCCCGCTGTCTGCATTTGCGCAGGACGCGACCTCGACCGATGCGCCCGCTGCTGAAGCGCCGGCGGAGGGCAATGCGACCGAAGAGGTCGCTGCCGCCGTCGATGACCTGGCATCGCAGAACTGGCTTAAGGTTTGCGATCCGCTCCCCGACGGGCAGAAGGCCTGCCTCATGCGCCAGGTCATCCTGGCCAATGGCCAGTTCCTCGGCTCGTTCCTGCTGCGGGACGATCCCGGCCAGGAAAGCCGCCTGCTTGCCGTTGCCGCCGTGCCGCTTGGGGTATTGCTGCCCTTCGGCCTGACCTGGCAGATCGACAATTCCAAGCCCATCCGCGTGCCCTACATGCTGTGCGACCAGCAGTCCTGCTCGACCCAGCTGGTGATCAACGAGCAGTACATCAACTCGCTCAAGGCCGGGAACAAGCTGACGCTGACCGCCAAGAACCGGCAGAACCAGGACCTGGCCATCGAGATCGACCTGGCCGGCTTCACCGCCACCTATGATAGCGATGCCGCACTGACCTTCGAGCAGCTGCAGCAGCAGGAATCGGGACAGAACGCGCTTGAGCAGGTGTTGCAGGACCGTGCCGAGCAACTTCGCCAGGAGCTGTCGGGTGAAGAAGGTGCCGCGCCGGCGCCGGAAAATGCTCCGGCCGAGGAAGCGCCGGCTCAATAGTCGGGCCGAAACGAATTCGAGAAGGGCGCGGGAAACCGCGCCCTTTCTTTTTGTCTCAGGCTAGTCGTGCGCACCCATGCCCAGGGCGAAAGCCTGTCGGCGCAGGGGCGGCAACAGCTTGAGCGCCCAGAGACCCCCGGCCCGCAATGCCTGGCTGGGGATCATGCCGGCGAGCAGCGATCGGAATAGCGTATCCACCATGCCGCCAGTGCGGGCGAGGTCGCCTGATCGGCGTCGAGCATATTCGGCGCTGGCTGCGATGCCCCAGTCGGGGGCGCTCCTGTCGGTGGCCTCTACCGCCGCCAGCAGGTCCGCCACGTCCCGAAGGCCCAGGTTCAGACCCTGTGCGCCGATCGGCGGAAAGGCATGGGCGGATTCCCCAACCAGGGCGACCCCATCCCGGCCGGCGGTGTCGACGGTGAGCGTCGACAGGGGAAAGACAAAGCTGGGCGAGGCCAGCGAAATATTGCCGAACAGCCTTTGAGAGCGCTCCAGCAACGCGGCGCGCAATGCTTCGGGTCCTTCCGCCTGAACCTGGCGGAGCAGGTGTTCTTCATCGATCCAGACCAGGTTGGCCCGGTTGCCGCCGGCGGGGACAAGCGTGAAGGGGCCGTGGGGATAGTGGAACTCGATCGAGGTGCCGCCAACAGAACGATCGAGCTCGAGGTCACATACCAGGGCCGCCTCGTCGAACCGGTGTTCGCGGGGCGTGATGCCGGCCGCTGCGCGGATAAGAGACTTCTTGCCGTCGGCGCCGACCACCAGGGGCGCCCGCAGGCGCGTACCATCTTCGAGGGTGACTGTTCCGAGATCGCCTTCCCGCCGATAATCAGTGACAGCAAGGTTACGCGTGTCGAGGCCGCTATCAGGGGCGGCAGAATGGAACAGCGCAAGCAAGCGTGCATTGGCGAAGTTCCAGCCAAACGCGGGGAGGCCAATCTCGCGGGCGTCGAACAGCGTTTCGGGTGCCCGGATCAGCCGCGGCGTGGCGTCGATGATCCGGATGGCGACCAGCGCCTCTCCGATTTCAGCGGGGTCGCCGATGAGCCCCGTTCTGCGGAGGAATTCGACACTGGGCATCATCAGGGCCGAAGTGCGCCGGTCTGGCGGCGCTGCCGGGGCCAGGTGGATGACGGACAGGCCCGCGCGAGCCAGACTGACGGCCGCCGCCAGTCCGGCCAACCCTCCGCCCGTGACGATGACATCGGCGTCCTGGTTCATGAGGCAGCATCCGCAAGGCGGCGCTGATGGCCAGTGGGAAGGATAGCGCTACCCGCCAGAGAGCCGGCGAACATGGCGGCAAGGAAAATCCACAGGCCATCCGGCTGGAAGGCGATCAGTGAGACAGCGGGACCGGGGCAAATGCCCGACATGCCCCAGCCGATGCCGAATAGCGCAGCACCTCCGACCAGACGCCTGTCAATCTTCCTGTATTCTGGCTCGTGGAACTCCTTGTCGAACAGCGGAGCGGATCGACCGCGGCCAATTCTCACGGCAACGAACATGACCAGAATGGCGGGGACGATGACGAAGGCCAGGCTCGGGTCCCAGCCGCCAGAAGGAATGGCGGTGAAATCGAGAAAGCGCAGCACCTTGAGCGGGTCGACCATCTGCGAAACGTAGAGGCCAGCGCCGAACAGGGCGCCGCTGACTGCGGCCGTGGCGAGGTAGGGCAGGCGAAGCACAGCCATCAGACTATTCCTGTAAGAGTGACCGTCAGAATGGCCACGGAAAAGAAGACGGCAACCGCCACCAGCGAGCGGAATGACAGTCGCGCCAAACCACAAACGCCGTGGCCGGATGTGCAGCCATTGCCGATCTTGGTGCCGAAGCCGGTCAGCAGGCCCGCGGCGATCAGCCAGATGGGCGTGGGAACGGACCACGCCGCGGGTGGCGCTGCAAGCTGGGCAGGTTCCACTCCCCCAACCCCGATCTGCGGGAAGGCAAGCGCGGTCAAGGCAGTGGCCGCCACCAGGGCCACCAGGAACACCAGTCGCCAGACGACCGTCTGCGCCGGCGGCAGCAATTGACCGAAGATACCAGAGATGCCGGCAATGCGACCATTGCCTAGCCATAATACGGCCGAGGCCAGGCCAATCAGAATGCCTCCCAAGGCGGCGGTGAGGGGAGAGAAGGATTCCATGGACTTGAACTCGCAAACAGAACGAAACCTCAGCCTAGCACCGGGCATCGAGGCGATACCAGCGCCGCGGAAAGAAGGTCATTCGCTTTGTTGACGCAGGGGCGGAAAAACTGCATGCGCGCCCTTCACCGCACAGCATAGCCTCTCTAGATTGTCCCAACCCGCCGACTCGTAGAACGGAGCGCTCGATGCTTGAACTGCTGGCTGATCCGAATGTGTGGATTGCCTTTGCCACCCTGACGGTCATGGAGATCGTGCTGGGCATCGACAATATCGTGTTCATTTCCGTGCTGGTGTCGCGGCTGCCGCGGGAGCAGGCCGAGTTCGCCCGCAAGCTCGGCATCGGCCTGGCGCTGGTGTTCCGCATCATCCTGCTCCTGCTGATCAGCGTGATCGTGCAGCTCAAGGAGCCCGTGTTCGAGGCGTTCGGGCATGGCTTCTCATGGAAGGACATCATCCTGATCGCGGGTGGCGGCTTCCTCGTCTACAAGGCGACGCACGAAATGCATGCCGCCATCGAAGAGCCGCATGAGGTGGGGCTGGTCGAGGCGGCCAAAGCGAGCCTGCAAGCCATTCTGGTTCAGATCGTGCTGATCGACATGGTGTTTTCCATCGATTCGATCATCACAGCGGTCGGCATGGTTCCGGCCGACCAGGTGATCGTGATGATCGCAGCGGTACTGGTGGCAGTGGCGGTGATGTTCTTCGCCTCGGGGCCGATCGCCAAGTTCGTGGCCGATCACCCCACGACCAAGATGCTGGCCCTGGCCTTCCTGCTGCTGATCGGCGTGACGCTGGTGGCCGACGGCCTCGGCTTCCACATTCCCAAGGGCTATATCTATTCGGCCATGGCGTTCTCGGTGCTGGTCGAGGCCGTCAACATCTTTGCCAAGAACCGCAAACTGCGGCTGGCTGGGGCCAAGGCGCACAAGGCCGAGTTCACGCCCTTTACCGGAGATACCGGTTCGGTGTCGTCGGAGGCCGCGATTGCGGCGCTGGGGGGCAAATCCGCACCTACTCCCGCGCCGGCGGCAAGCCCGGGCAGATCGCGCCCCAGGTCAGGCCCGGCGAGCCGATCGCAAGCGCGGCCCAAATCTGCCCCACGCAAGCCGAAGGCCCCGAAATGACCCGCGTCGTCGCCGTGCATGCCGTTGGTGGCCCCGAGGCCCTTTCGGTCGAGGATTGGGATGTCGGCGCGCCCGGGCCCGGACAGGCGCGCGTGCGCCAGACTGCCATCGGTCTCAATTTCATCGACACATATCAGCGCTCGGGGCTCTACCCATTGCCGCTGCCATTCGTGGCCGGCAATGAGGCTGCCGGCGTGGTAACTGCGGTGGGCGAGGGCGTGACCGAGGTCAGGGTCGGCGATCGTGTGTGCTACCAGGGGACGCCCGGCGCCTATGCGGAGGAGCGCCTGGCGCCTGTGCAGAAGCTGGTGCCCATTCCCGACGGCATAGATGACCAGACGGCGGCGGCCATCCTGCTCAAGGGGCTGACGGCGTATTATCTGCTTTTCAAGACCTGGCCCGTGCAGAAGGGCGAATCGATCCTGTGGCACGCAGCGGCTGGCGGCACGGGGTTGATTGCAACGCAGTGGGCACGGGCGCTTGGCGCCACGGTCATCGGCACCGCCGGCGGCCCCGAAAAGGTGCAGAAGGCGCTCGATCACGGCTGCCACCATGTTATCGACTACAGTATCGAGGATTTCCCGACACTAGTGAGGGAATTCACCGAGGGCAGGGGCGTCGATGTGGTCTATGACGGGGTCGGCAAGGCAACCTTCGAAGGGTCCCTGGACTGTCTGCGGCCGCGAGGCCTCCTGGCGAGCTTTGGCAACGCCTCCGGCGTGGTGAGCGTGCCGGATCTGGGCATACTCGCGCGCAAAGGTTCGCTCTATGTGACGCGCCCGACAGGTACGCACTATTTTCCGCAGCGGGAACAACTGCTCGAAGGAGCGGAAGCGTTGTTCGGAGCTGTGCTCTCCGGCGACATCAAGGTCGAGATCGGCCGGACCTATGCCTTGGCCGAGGCGGCCGAGGCCCATCGCGCGCTTGAGGGGCGAGAAACGACCGGATCGGTGGTGCTGCTGCCTCAGGGCTGAAAGTTCGGCCTTTGCCGGCCCGCGCTATCGGTGGGGCTGGACACTTTTCCCCGTCGCCGCTAAAGGCAGGGCTAGCGGGCAGGTGGCAGAGCGGTTGATTGCTCCGGTCTTGAAAACCGGCGAAGGTGCAAGCCTTCCGGGGGTTCGAATCCCTCCCTGCCCGCCATTTCAATGAGGCATCCCAGATGAGCCGCAAGGAATTTGACGCTTCGCGCATGCGGCGCATGAAACGGGTGGCCGCGCGCCACGGCCTGACCATACTCACCGCCGAAAAGATCAAGGTGCTGGGACAACCCGGGGGCCACGCGCTGCGCGACGATGAGAGCTTTCGGATCGTCTATGGCGATGTCCCCAAGCCGTTCTCGGCATCGCTGGACGACATCGAATCCTATCTCGATCAATTGGAAGCGGGCGAAGAGTAAGCCCTCCTGCCACATGGGACAAGCGTGGTTCTGGCCCGCGATGAGACATTCCGTTATTTAAACGGTAACAGGAATCGCCGCACACTGTTTCTCGTAGGCTCGTCTGGAGCCAGTCTGGTTCCAGACTATTGTGGTCGCGGGCTTCTGCGGAATCCGTATCCTACGTCCGCATCCCGCTCCGTAGTGGAGGCGCGTTCCTCATGTTCACCCTGATCAACGCCGACGCCGAAGAAGACGACGCCGAAATCACCGATCCCCAGGAAATCGCGGAGCTGTTTGCTGCCATCGCGGCCGTGGCCATCGAGGCCATCGGTGCCGGGCAGGCCCGCACCCTGTTCGAGGCGGTTGTTGAACAGGAGGGTCGCGACCCCAACTGATCCGCCAACCATCGGCTTTCCATTCCTGTAGCGCCGCTCTGGGCGCCCGACCGGTTCCATACCGGCAACTGACGGCTTGACGGAACGCGGTCCGATCTGAAGGACTGCGTTCCTCAGGGAGCCGGATGGGAGCCAGAATGAGCGAGTTGTGGGACGGCCGACTGCCGAGGCCGGTCATCATGCCGCTGGGTGACGGCGCGCTGCTGGTGCGGTTCGGTGATCGCCTTGACGATAGCGCCAATCGGGCCGCGCTATTGCTGTTCGCGCGGTTGCAGGAGGATCCTATCCATGGCGTGCTGGAGGTCGTGCCGAGCCTGGTTTCGGTGCTCCTTCGCTATGATTTCGAGGCAATTTCCCCGACGCGGCTGGGTGGCGAAATCGCCCTTCGCATCGGGCAGGGTGCTCTCGCGGATAGGCCGAAGCTCCAAGTGGTTCATATACGGTTCGATGGGCCGGACCTCAGCGATGTAGCCACTGAACTCGGCCTCTCCATTCCTGAATTCATCCTGGAGCACAATGCGCGCCCGCTACGGGTGCTGACGACTGGCTTTGCGCCGGGCTTCATCTATTGCGGCTTTCATCCCACGAGGCTGATTGTGCCGCGCCGCACCAGCGTCAGGGCGAATGTGCCTGCCGGCAGCGTGCTGTTCGCTGCCGGGCAGACGGCCATTGCCGCCACCGAAATTCCGACCGGTTGGCACGTGATCGGCAGTACCCCGTTCAGGAACTTCCTGCCCGAGAACGATCCGCCGACGCTGGTGCATGCTGGCGACGAAATCCGCTTTGAGGAGGTGCGATGACCCCCCGTATTCGGATCGATCGCGCCGGGCCCATGTGTACAATCCAGGACCAGGGGCGCATGGGTGTCCTGACACATGGCATCAGTGCGTCCGGTGCAATGGACCGGTCAGCACATGCGATCGCCGGTCGATTGGCAGGCGCGGCTGGCGAGGCGGGCATCGAGCTAACCCGTGCCGGCATGGATTTTACCGTGGAGCGCGGCGGCATGCGGCTCGGCTGGGCCGGCGGAGCGTTCACGGTCCGGGTCAATGGTACAGTACTGGACTGGCCTGGTGGCACGGTGGTGAAGGCGGGGGATGTGGTTTCGGTTACCCCGGGGCCATCGGGAAATTATGGCTATGTGCGCTTCGGGCCCGAGCTGGATGTGCCGCAGGTGATGGGAAGCCAGTCCACCAGCACGCGCGCGCGGTTGGGCGGTCTCTCCGGCCGGGCTTTGACGACAGGAGATGTCCTGGAGTTCTCTTATCCAGAGGGAACGCCGGAGGCGGTTGTTCCGGCGGGAAGGGCGGACGGTCCGGTCCGCTTTATCTGGGGCATTCACGCCGAACTTTTCGCGCCGCGGGTGCGCCAGGCTTTCGTTGCCGCGCGCTTTCGGGTGACGCCGATGATGGACCGTATGGGGGTGCGACTGGCCGACGAGGACAAGGTTTTCGCCGGATCGAGCATTCTTTCGTTGGTGTCCGACCCGATCCTGCCGGGGGATATCCAGATACTTGGGGACGGAACTCCCATTGTCCTCATGCGCGATCATCAGCCGACAGGCGGCTATCCGCGCATTGCGACGGTGATATCGGCCGACTTTGATCGATTCGCGCAGCTGCGCTCCGGCGACCCCGTTGCCTTTGTCCCCGTGAGCGTGGACCATGCGCACCAAGTGTTGCGGAGCGGGCACCCATGACCAGTATCGACCTCAATGCTGATCTCGGCGAAGGGATGGGCACGGACGACGACTTGCTGCACATCGTCTCGAGCGCCTCGATCGCCTGCGGGGGCCATGCGGGTGACGCCGCCACGATCCGGCGGATCCTGAGGATATGCAAGGCCAGAGGCGTTCGCGCAGGCGCCCATCCCGGTTATGTCGATCCCAAGCGGTTCGGCCGGTTCCGCCTGGTGATGCCGCTCGACCAGCTTCTGGGGCAGATCAGGGGGCAGCTGTTCCTGGTCCGGCACATTGCCGATGAGGTCGAGGTACCGCTGGCCTATGTGAAACTGCATGGGGCGCTTGCCAATCAGACAGCGGAAGAGCTGGCCTTCGCGGTCGGAATCTTTGCGGCCATCCAGGCGATGGATCCGCATATGGCGGTGCTCGCACTCGACAATAGCCAGCAGGTGCGGGCGGCAAAGGCAGTCGGGTTGCCACTGATACGTGAGGCCTATGCAGACCGAGCCTATACCGGCGAAGGGCTGTTGGTCCCACGATCCGAAGAAGGCGCCGTGATCCACGACCCGGAGGTTGTCATTGAGCGTTGTCTGCGGCTGGCGCATGCCGGCGAAATCGTAGCGATTGATGGAACGGTGTTGAAGTCGGCGGCGCGGTCGATTTGCCTGCATGGCGATACGCCCGGGGCGGTGGACCTGGCGCGTGAAGTGCGCGAAGCGCTGGAGGGAGACGGGATCACGATTGCGCCGAACGCACCAGAGGTAGACGGGGCGGCACCGGTCTGATCCGCGGGCCCCTCGATCTGCCCGCGCATGTCGTGACGCCGATCTGCTGGCCTTGGGGTTGCGACGAGCCTACGACTCTCTCGCCACCATTCGAAAGTACCCTGGGACCTTCAGGGGGGAGAGGGTGAGATCGGCAACATGCCTTGAAACCCAAAGGACCCAGGGTATTTGTAGCGGCCCTTTCAGGCCGAGTTCGTATTTTCCCTTTCCCGGGCCGCTGCGGTGGGGGGCGGCTCCCGCGAGTTGGGCAGCCTTTGCGTCCCAACCGCGGAGGCTAACTCAGATCGCCAGGTATTCGTGCCGCAGCTCTGCGTTGTCGAGCACTTCCTTGGCGGTGCCGGTGAAGGCGACCTCGCCGGTATCGAGGATGACGGCGCGGTCTGCCAGTTTCAGGGCCGCCACGGCATTCTGTTCGACGATGATGGTGGTGATGCCCATCGGCTTGATCGAGTGAAGGATGCGCTCGATTTCATGCACGATCACCGGCGCCAGGCCTTCATAGGGCTCATCAAGCAGAAGCAGCTTCAAATCGCGGGCGAGGGCGCGGGCGATGGCCAACATCTGCTGTTCCCCGCCGGACAGGGTAACGCCCTCCTGGGTGCGGCGCTCGGCGAGGCGCGGGAAGCTTTCGTAGATCTGTTCGAGGCTCCATCCATTGCCGGGCGCCACTTTGGCCAGAGTGATGTTCTCCTCGACGGTCAGTCCCTGGATGATCCGCCTGTCCTCGGGCACCAGCTGGATGCCTGCGCGGGCCGCCTCGAAGCTTTTCATGTCATGCACCGGCTGGTTGTCCAACCAGATTTCGCCCTGTCGCATCTGCGGGTTATCGAGCCGGGCGATGGTGCGCAGGGTGGAGGTCTTGCCGGCGCCGTTGCGGCCCAGCAGGGCCAGGATTTCGCCCTTGCGGATGTCCAGGGACACGCCCTGCACGATGTAGCTTTCGCCGTAATAGGCGTGCATGTCCCGGACCGAGAAGAACGGCCGGGTCGTCTCCAGCTCTGCGGCATGTGCGCCTATGGTGGTTTCAGTCTGCATGGCAACCGAACTCATCAGTGAGTCCCCCCGAGATAGGCTTCCTGGACCTTGGGATTGCCGCGTACGTCATCGGGCGTTCCGTCGGCTATGATGCGGCCCTGCGCGAGCACGGAAATCTTGTCGGCGAGCGAGAACACCACATGCATGTCGTGTTCGATGATGACCTTGGTCATGCCGCGGCTCTTGATCTTTTTCAGCAGGTCGATCGTGGTGTTGGTGTCATGCCGGCTCATGCCGGCGGTCGGCTCGTCCAGCAGCAGCAGGCGCGGATGCTGGATCAGGCACATGGCCAGTTCCATGCGGCGCTTGTCGCCACGGCTGAGGCTGCCGGCGTGCATGTCGCGACGATTGAGCATGCCCACATCCTCAAGCATGTGCTCCGCTTCCTGGCGGATGGTGGTTTCGCTGTCGAGCGAGCGCAGCATGTTGAGCGTGAAGGCCCCGTCGCGCTTTGCGAAGGCCGGGATCATCACGTTGTGCAGGACCGATAGGTCGGCGAAGATTTCCGGCGTCTGGAAGACGCGGGCAATGCCGAGCTGGTTGATTTCGAAAGGCTTGCGACCGGTCAGGATCGCTCCGTCGAACACCACCTGACCGCTGGATGGAGCGAGCTTGCCGATGATGACATTAAGCAAGGTGGATTTGCCGGCGCCATTCGGACCGATAATCGCGTGCGTCTGGCCTTCTTCGACCTGGAGATCGATATCGGCCAAGGCATGCAGGCCCCCGAACCGCTTGTGAACGTCCGCAACGTGCAGGACAACATTGGATGTCGACATTTTGTCTGTCCCTATTCAGCAGGCTGAGGTTGCTTGGACTTGGCGCCCGGCGGGCCGGACGGGCGGGCGACAGCGGCCAGCCGTCTAACCCCTTCCATGATGCCGCCGGGCAGGAAGATGACGATGATCACGAACACCAGGCCGAGGGTGAGGTGCCAGCCATCGCCAACGAACTTGCTTGTGACTTTGACCACCACGTCGGCAAAGCCCTCTGGCAGGAAGCTCCAGAACTGGGCGAGGATATTGTCGTTGAGTGCGGAAAGGATGTTTTCGAAGTACTTGATGATCCAGGCGCCGATCACGGGGCCAACCAGCGTTCCCACGCCACCCAAGATGGTCATGAGTACCACTTCGCCCGATGCCGTCCACTGCATGCGTTCGGCACCGGCCAGCGGGTCGGTAACCGCCAGAAGGGCGCCGGCCAGGCCTGCATACATGCCAGAGATCACGAAGGCGGAGAGGGCATAGGGGCGGGTGTTGAAGCCGGTGAACTGCATGCGCGTCTGGTTCGACTTGATCGACTTGAGCATCATGCCGAAGGGTGAGCCGGCGATACGCTGGGCAAAGAAGAACGAGAGGATGAGGAAGCCGGCACAGAAGTAGAAGCCGGCATAGCCGCTCATCTGCTGACCCAGCAGGGTGGGAACGGGCTGGCCAACGAACGTCTGGCCCAGGGCCGTGTCAAGAACACGTGGGTCGCTCAAGGTAAGCTGCAGGCCGGTCTCCCCATTGGTGATGGGGGTGAGCACCGAATAGGCGAGATTGTAGCTCATCTGGGCGAAAGCGAGCGTGAGGATCGAGAAATAGATGCCTGAGCGGCGCAGCGAAAGAAAACCGATGATCAGGGCAAACAGGCCCGAGATGATCACGGCGAAAATCATTGCGGGGATGGCATCGAGGGTCAGCAGCTTGAACGACCACACCGCAGCATAGGAGCCGACGCCGAAGAAGGCCGCGTGGCCGAAGCTGAGATAGCCGGTCAGCCCGAACAGGATATTGAAGCCCACGGCGAAGATGCCGAAGATCATGAAACGCTGCAGCAGGTCGGGATAGCCAGCGCCGAACGGGGCCAGCCAGATTGGCATGGCCAATACGACAATGGCAAAGCCCAGGAACAGCAGGAGGTCATTGCGGGACATGAAATTGGTCATGTCAGCTCTCCATGACGCCGCGGCGGCCCAAGAGACCACGCGGGCGAACGAGTAGAATGATCACGGCCACCAGATAGATGATGATCTGGTCGATGCCGGGGATGATGTCCTTGATCTGCGTCATGGACGCGAAGGACTGCAGGATGCCCAGAAGGAAGCCCGCGGCGACGGCGCCGGGCAGAGAGCCCATGCCGCCCACGACAACGACCACGAAACTGAGGACAAGGAAGTCCATGCCGAGGTGATAATTGGGTGGCAGCAACGGGGTGTACATGACCCCCGCCATGCCGGCGACGACTGCAGCCAGGCCGAACATAATGGTGAAACGGCGGTCGATGTTGATGCCCAGAAGGCCAACGGTCTCACGATCTGCCATGCCTGCACGGACCACCATGCCGAAGGTGGTGAACTGCAGGAAGGCAAACACGCCACCAATGACGATCGCTGAGAACAGGAAGTAGATCAGGCGCCAGAGCGGATAGGTGATGACATTGGCCTGGAAGCCGATCCACACGCCCAGATCGGCGGCGCCGCGCAGGTCGGTCGGCATTGGCTGCGGGATGGGATTGGGGCCGAAAACGGACTTGATCACTTCCTGGGCGACAATGGCGAGGCCGAAGGTCACGAGGATCTGCTCGGCATGCGGGCGCTTGTAGAAGTGCTTGATGATGCCGCGCTCGAGCCCAATGCCGATCAGCAGCATGATGGGGATGGTGATCAGTATCGATACCGGCACTGAGTAGTTGACCAGGACGGCGCCGAAGTCGCCGAACCAAGCCTGAACGAGCGGCTCGCGCACTTCCAGCGGCGCACCCCAAGGCGAGAGCTGGGTGGGATCGATGGTAACCGTCTCGAGGGTGAGGAACTGGCGGAACATCACCGCACAGAAAGCGCCGAGCATGAACAGGGCGCCGTGGGCGAAATTGACCACGCCGAGCGTGCCAAACACCAGGGTCAGCCCCAGGGCGATCAACGCATAGGCGGCACCCTTGTCGAGCCCGTTGAGAAACTGAAGAAAGATGACTTCGAACATTTGATGCTCCGCTGGGAGCGATGATCGCTGGATCATCGCGCACTTGCCGACTCCTGGCCCAGGAGACCTCGAGAAATGCGATTGCAAAACCGGGAGCGCCCGGCTCACCGGGCGCTGGCTGGCCTGAAAGGGGCGAGGATTGCGCCTCGCCCCTGAAGTGCGTTAGCCGCAGAGCGGTGCCGGCTCTGCCGGGCCCAACTCGCCGCCGAAGATCGCCGGATCGTAGTTGACCGTGTCGCGATCGACTTCCTTGACAACGTTGAGCACGTCGAACTGGCTGGTCGGGTTGTCATTGCCCTGCACCACTAGCACGGACTTCATGCACTGGTGGTCCTCGGCGCGATAGAGAGTGCGGCCATTGCCCATGCCGTCGAACTCGAAGCCTTCCAGCGCCTTGATGACTTCGGGCGGATAGAAGGTGCCGGCACGCTCGACCGCGTCCGCATAGAGCAGGGTCTGGACGTAGCAGGTGTGTGCGGCCTGCGACGGCGGGGAGCCATAGGCGGCGCCGAACGACTTGGTGAAGGCGATCGAACCGGGGTCCTGGAGATTCCAGTGCCAGTTGGACGTACCGTAGATGCCTTTGATGTTCTCGCCGGCACCCTTGGCCATCAATTCGGAGAACAGCGGGACCACGATCTGGAAATCCTTGCCATTCGCCTGGCGGTCACGCATGCCGAACTGCACCGCCTGGGTCAGCGAGTTCACCATGTCGTTGCCGTAGTGGTTGAGGATGAGGACGTCGGCGCCCGAGTTCAGCACTGGTGTGAGGAACTGCGAGAAGTCGCCAGCGCCCAGGGGCGTGCGGACGGCCTCCACGGTCTGCCAACCAAGAGCCTCGGTAGCGTTCTTGATCGACTCCTCCTGGGTCCAGCCCCAGGTGTAGTCGGCGGTCAGGTGGTAGGCGCGCCGATCGGTGCCATAGGCGTCAGCCAGAACCGGGCCGAGGGCCACGCCGGACTGATAGGCATTGAAGAAATGGCGGAAGCCGTAGCGTCGCTTATCCTTGCCGGTGGTGTCATTGGAATGCGTCAGGCCGGCCATGAAGATGACACCCATCTCCTGGCAGAGACCCTGCACGGCGACAGCCTCGCCGGAGGACGAACCGCCGGTGATCATGATGGCGCCATCGCGTTCGATCATGCGGGTGGCCCCAGCGCGGGCCACGTCCGACTTGGTCTGGCTGTCGGAGGTCACATAAGCGACCTTCTTGCCAAGAATGCCGTTGCCCTTGAGGGCGGACGGGGTCAGCACATTGATCAGCCCGCCATCCCCTTCACCATTGAGGTGGGCGATGGCGAGTTCATAGGCCTTCTGTTCGTCTGCGCCTTCTTCGGCATAGGCGCCGGTCAGGGGCAGGTTCAGGCCGAGGGTGACGGTGTCACCCGTGGGGTTGTTGCAGAACTCCTGCGCCCAGGCTCCCCGGGTGAACATCATGGGGGCGACGCCCGAACCGATAATGCCGGCCATGCCGGTCTGCAGAACCCTGCGGCGGGTCAGCCCGCGCTTCAAAAGTGTCATCGATCTCCTCCTTATGGCGCGGGGCCATCGATACATTGCCGATCGCTCACCGCCTGCCCAGTATTCGTCATAATTGAAAATGACAGCAATAGGCCATTGTAATTACTGAAGGAATTTGTAAATAGTTGATCTGTTCTTGTGGTGATGATGTAAATTCGTTGACACGAGGCTGACCGGGAGGAGGGTCGGAATGCGCGCGCCAATCGGGTTCCGCATCAGCAACAGGCGGAAATCGCTGCGGATTTCCCAGGCAGCGCTCGCGCGCCTGGTGGGTATTTCGCCGAGCTATCTAAACCTGATCGAGAACAATAAGCGCGATGTCGGCGGCGCCTTGTTGCAGCGTGTCGCGCTGCATCTGAACATCAACATCGATGACCTGACCGGCCAGGCGGAGCAAAAGCTGCTGCAGGACCTCGAAGAGGCCTATGCCGATCCCATGGTTGAGTCTCTGCCTTTTCAGCCTGACGAGCGTCGGCAACTGGTGGCGCAGTATCCGGCCAGCGCGACGGCTCTTGCGCGATTGCATCGGGCCTATTCGGATGCGGTGGCCAATGCCGATGCATATGCGGATCGTCTGCGATCCGATCCGTTGCTTGGGCAAATGCTGCACCAGGTGCTTTCCGGGGTGACGGCCATTCGCTCGAGCGCGGAAATTCTCGAGGACGTGACGGATCTTGCCGAAGCGGAGCGGGCACGCTTCGTATCCTCGATCGGCCGTGAAACGCGCAATCTGGGAGCGGTCGCGCGGAACCTGATCGGGCACTTCGAGAATGTGAGCGCCAGCCGTCGCAGCATCTCTCCAGCGCGCGAGATCGACGATCTGCTGGTAGAGCAGGCCAATTACTTCCCGGCGCTGGAAGAGGCGGCGTTGCAATTGCGGGGGGATATCGAGGCGGAGGGGCCATTCGGCCTGCGCGCGCTGAGCGATATTTTGGAGCGTCGCTTCGGCATCAAGATCCTGATTGGTGGCAAGCCGCCCGGTGGAGCAGCGGACTATCCCGGCCAGTATCGCTATGTTCCCGAAATTGCGACGATGTGGCTCCAGGGAGCGACGACGTTGGCGACCCGGCAGTTCCAGCTGGCCCGGCTCTATGGTGAAGTGGCCGCCGGCGATGTCATCGAGGCGGAGCTGCAAAAGGCAGCGTTGGCGTCACCCACCGCGGAACGGCTGGCCCGTCGGGCCCTGGGGGCCTACCTGGCCGGGGCCATGGTATTCCCATATTCGAGCTTCCTCGAAGCGGCAGTAGGCGTGCAATACGACATTGACCAGCTGCGGCAGGCCTATAATGCGAGCTATGAACAGGTGGCCCACCGCCTCGTGTCCCTGCGGCGACCTGGGCAAGAAGGGGTTCCATTCGGGTTTCTACGCTCGGACCCCGCTGGTCGGCTGACCAAGCACTTTCCGCTGCCGGGACTTCTCCTGCCATATTCGGGGCATGCATGTCCCCTCTGGGCCATCTACGGTGCATTCCGCACCCCAGACATGCCGCTGCGGCAGGTCGTGCGGTTTTCCGATGGCTCACGCTATTTATTCGTCGCCCGTACGGTGCAACGTCGAGCCGCGGCTTTTAACGAACCACCTGTCATGGCCTCGGTAATGCTGGCCTGCAATGTTCTGCACGCGGACCAGACAGTCTATGCGCAGGGTCTCAACCTGGCCGATACCGACGCCGACGTTCGCGTGGGGCCGACCTGCCGATTGTGTACGCGGTCGGACTGTTCAAGCCGGCAGGAAGAGCCTCTTGCGCCGATGCCGGGTCGGTCGGATTTGCACGCGGCACTCGTTCCCAAGGGATTTGCGCTTGGCGAGCGGGGCTGATTGCGATTTAGTGTCGGCATCCGCGGAGGGGAGACCGCGGATCGATCCGGGGGGAATTTTGGCTGTCGATGTTCTGATCGCCGAAGATGAGCCAAGCATTCTGGAGTCGCTGGACTTCATCCTGCGTCGCGCGGGCTGGAACATCGAATCGGTCACGGATGGTGAGGCGGTGCTCGAAAGGGTGCGGCGGAACCGACCGCGGGTGCTTGTGCTCGATGTGATGTTGCCGAGGCGCAGCGGCTTTGATGTTCTGAAACAGTTGCGGTCCGACGAAGAAACCCGGGACCTGCCGGTACTGATCCTGACAGCGAAGGGCCAGCAACAGGACCGGCGCATTGCCGAGGAACTGGGCGCGGACGGCTTCGTGACCAAGCCCTACTCCAACGCTGAAGTGGTGGGCGCTGTGCGCCAGTTGCTGGGCGAAAATGACGGATCGGCGTAAGCTGACCAGCGGCGTGCTGGTGTTTGCGGTCTTCAGCGCCCTGCTGATCGTGCCGCCCCTGGTCTATATCTTCAACCATCCGGTGCTGCATTTCGGCCTGCCGCAAATCGTGCTTTATCTCTTCGGCGTATGGATCGTCATGGTGGTCGGGACGGCCATCCTGACCCACTACCTTCCGCGTGCCGTTGAGGATGACGGGCACCAGAGGGACGACTGATGCTCTCGGCCGATTTCGTCATCGCCACTGCCATCGCCTATGTCGGCCTGCTGTTTGTGCTGGCCTATTTCGGGGATCGGCATACACGCGCCAATCAATCGTCCTTTCTTCGTTCCCCGGCTGTCTACACCCTCTCCATCTCGGTCTATTGCACCAGCTGGACCTTTTACGGTGCAGTCGGCAACGCCGCACGCGGAGGATTGGAGTTCCTCACGATCTATCTCGGTCCCACCATCGTGTTCGTGGGATGGTGGTTCATCCTGCGCAAGCTGGTGCGCATCGGACGCATGCAGGCCATCACTTCCATCGCCGATCTGCTGTCATCCCGATACGGCAAGTCCAGCAGGCTTGCCGTGCTGGTGACGCTGATCGCGGTGATCGGAATTACGCCCTATATCGCCCTGCAGTTGAAGGCCATTACGGCATCGATTCAAGCTGTGGCCGCCTCGTCAGAAGGCGCCAGGGGCAGCCTGGCCGGCGTCGATGACGGTGCCCTGGCGTTTGGCATTGCCGCCGGCATGGCCCTTTTCACCATTCTTTTCGGCACCCGCAATGTCGATGCCAAGGAGCAGCACCATGGCGTGGTCGCGGCCATTGCCTTTGAAGCGGTGGTGAAGCTGGCGGCACTGCTCGCGGTCGGCATATTCGTAACCTTCGGCCTCGGGGGCGGCTTCGAAGCGGTGTACCGGGGTGCCGAGGCCGCCGGCATAGCCATTTACGAGCAGGATCCGTTCGGACCGCGCTGGGTGGCCATGACGCTGCTGTCGGCGGCGGCGGTCATCTGCCTGCCTCGTCAGTTCCAGATCACGGTGGTCGAGAACTCCAACGAGGACCATTTGCGGACGGCGGGATGGGCCTTTCCGGCCTATTTGCTGCTGATGAGCGTCTTTACTTTGCCCATTGCCCTCTATGGCATGACCGCGATGCCCGAAGGGTCCAATCCGGATATGTTCGTGCTGACGCTGCCCCTCTCCGCGGGGCAATCCGGTATTGCGCTGCTTGCCTTTATCGGGGGTTTTTCATCAGCTACTTCAATGATCATCGTGGCTTCGATCGCGCTGTCGATCATGGTTTCGAACCACATCATCATGCCCATCATCCTGCGCTCGTCCAATGTCGGTCAGGGCGACGGTCAGGGCGTACGACGCCTGCTGTTGCTTAGCCGCCGGGTGTCCATCGCGCTGATCCTGACGCTGGGATTTCTCTACTTCACCTTCACCGAAGACGACGCCCTGGCCCCCATAGGGTTGATTTCATTTGCCGGTGTGGCGCAGTTCCTGCCGGCCGTGCTGGCGGGCCTCTATTGGCGTGAGGCATCGCAGCGGGGCGCCGCCGCGGGTATCGGCGTCGGCTTTGTGGTTTGGGCCTGGACCATGTTCCTGCCCAGTTTCGAGACTGTCAGTCCCTGGGTCTATTCGGTGATGGAGGCCGGGCCTTGGGGGGTCGGATTCCTGCGGCCGCAGAACCTGTTCGGGCTGAACGGCCTCGATCCGCTGGTGCATTCGGTCTTCTGGAGCCTGCTGCTCAACACCGTCTTTCTGGTCGTCGGCTCGCTGCTATCGAACCAGTCTGCCCTTGAGCGCATACAGGCGGCGGCTTTCGTCGATGTTTTCCGCCGGCGTCCTTTCGAGCACAGGGGGCTGGTGCCTGGGTCTGCGACCGCCAATGATCTCTATTTCGTGGCCGAGCGGGTCATGGGGGAAAAGCGTGCTGCTGCGCTGTTCGAGGCGGCGGCTCAGGAGCGCGGTGTGGAGCCCGCACTGCTAGAGCCGACGCCGGAGTTCATTTCCCGACTGGAGCGGGAGCTCGCGGGGTCGATCGGTTCCGCCTCGGCCCATGTCATGCTCTCAAAGGTGGTGGCCGGCGGCGACGTGTCGCTCGAGGAAATGATGCAGATGGCCGACGAGACGCAGCAGGTGATCGAATATTCCCAGGAGCTGGAAAAGACCTCTGCCGAGTTGAGGGTTACTGCACGCAAGCTTGAGGACGCCAACGCGCAGCTTCGGGAACTCGATAGCCAGAAGGATGAGTTCCTGAGCCAGGTCAGTCATGAGGTCCGCACGCCGATGACCTCCATTCGGTCGTTCTCGGAAATTCTCATGGAACCGGGCGATCTCAACGATAGCCAACGGCAGCGGTTCATCACCACCATTCATCAGGAGAGCCTGCGCCTGACCAAGTTGCTCGACGAAATCCTGGACCTCAGCGCCTTGGAGCGAGGCGAACGCAACTGGCAAAACGTGCCGGTCGATGCCGAGGACGCGCTCGACCGCGCAGTGGCCGTCTGCGACGCATTGCTGCGCCAGAAAGGCATGCGGGTGGAATTCGGCGAGCGAGCGCAGACGACCATGGTGGAGGGAGATGGTGACCGGCTCTGCCAGGTTTTCATCAACCTGATCTCGAACGCGGTCAAATACAATGATGCGGACGATCCGGTGGTGCGCGTTACCTCGACCGTCCGCGCGGGGCAATTTGTCGTTGATGTCGCCGACAATGGCCCGGGTATCTCGAAGGCCGATCGCAAGCTTATCTTCGAGAAGTTCTGGCGTGGTGTCGAGGGAGGCGGGGACCAGGGGGGTGCCGGTCTGGGGCTCGCCATCAGCCGGCAGATCATCGCACGCATGAACGGGTCGCTTGAACTGGTGCCCGGACCCCTGCCTGGCGCATGCTTCCGGGTGCGCCTTCCCGTGGTCAAACAGGCCATGGCGGGGTAGGGGCGTCAGCCTTCGCCCTCGTCCGGAATGTTGAGCAGGTGCCCACAGGCCTTGCAGTGCACGGCGTCGGGATCATGCCGCTTGAGGCCGCATTGGGGGCAGGGGAAGGTCACCTTCGCCGGCCGGAAGATAAGCTGCGCCAATCGAACAAACAGCGAGATGCCGATAATCATGACGACAATCGCGGTGAGCTTGCCGAACGTGCCCGGCAGGATGATGTCGCCAAAGCCGGTAGTGGTCATGGTGGTGACGGTGAAGTAGAGCGCATCGACATAGCCAGCAATGCCGGATTCGCGATGCGCGAAGGCGGTATAGACGAAGCCCGTCACCACGAAGATGAACACCAGCAGATTGATGACGGCCTGTATGGTTTCGCGGTACTCACCCAGTCCGCGCTTTTCCAGCGGGCGCCAGACCAGGCTGGTGCGGGTCAGCGTCCACAAGCGCAGGATACGCAGGAAGCCGAGGTTGAAAAGCCAGGTCGGGGCCAGCAGCGTCACCAGGATGAAGATGTCGATGATGACCGGCAGTTGCCGCAGCCAGCGCGCGGGATGGGACGCCGCCAAACCGCGGGCGAGAAGGTCGAGCGCCAACAGCGCTGCGATGGAGTAGTCGATCCAGAGGAAGGTCTCGCTATTGCGCAGAAGGGGTGTCGCAATGAAGAAGGCGATGATCGCCAGGTCCAGCACGAGGATAATCGTCTGGAAGCGCAGGGCCTTGGCGGATTGCCCATGGTAGAGAGTCCGCAGTTTTGAGCGGAGACGGTCGATCGTGCCGCGCTGAGCGGCATCGGGTGCTTCTGGATCCTGGGTGTCAGGCACGCTTGTTCACTTCCCGGCCGGTCCCGCATAGGCAAGCCAAGCCGATTTTCTCAGCCCATTCGAAGCGGGTGACGTCGACCATTGATAGCCGTCAGCAATTGGCAAATGGGTAGGCGCAGACCTGGTCTTCTTTTCCCAGGTTGTCCGAGATGAATTGCTTGGCTTCAGAATCGGGTGGGGCAAGACATGCCTGGGCGCCGGCGATCCTGAACTCCCTTTCGAACGCGGACTGGATATTGGCCAGGGGAAACAGCCTGGCCAGCGAGGTATGGGATGGCGCCGACCAGCCCAGCAAGGCCGTGTCGTTGCCATTGACCTCACCAATGTCGCACCGCTTGGTTAGTTGCACGCAATTGGGCCCGCGACACACGGACAAGGCACCTTGATAGAGCATGGTCACAGTATAGTTGCTGGCGACAGACAGGTCGAACATGGTGCCGCGTACGGCAATCGAAGCGGTCGGGGTGTTGATGGAATAGGCAGATTTGGGGCTGTGACCGGATATGAAGCGGAAGGTCCCGGCAAGGGCATTGATCGCAAACTTGTCCGCGCCGCTACCATTGAGCAGATAGGTCTCGATCTCCAGCGTGCTGCGAGGGCCAACGACCAGTCTTGTCTGGTCGTCGAATAGCAGTTGCACATTTCCCGAGGGGCCGGTGACGATCCTGTCGCCCACCGAAACGTCGGCGCCGACGACAAGGACGCGTTCGGCGGACCCCCGGCGGGACAGCGCATCGGGATTGACGCCCACGGCTGTTCCTTCGCCCTCCGCATGGGCGGGAACGAACGAGATCAGCAAAGCAAAGGCGGAAAGGGCAATTCGTTTGATCATGACCGGAACCCTCCAACACTGCCACTGAACCGGGGATGAATGCTCCGGTGCCCCAGAACCTTAGCAGACAGCCTATGGGCAGGAAACGGGCTGCGGTCAGGAGGGGGCGAGCGCTCCGGTGGCGGCCAAGGTTGCCGCCGGGAGCGCGGCACGCTATGTGCAGCGCAGACAACAACCGGCAAAGTTGCCGGGCAAGGGGAACCCCATGAAGCTTGCCTTCGTCATTCCCGCCTACAACGAAGAGGCGCTGATCGGCAAATGCCTGGAATCGGTGCTGGCGGAGATCAAACGCTCGGGTGCGGACGCAGACGTCATTGTGGTCAACAATGCGTCCACCGACCGCACCGGTGAAATTGCCGCCAGTTTCCCCGGCGTACGCGTTGTCGACGAGCCCAAGAAGGGTTTGGTCAATGCGCGCGACGCGGGATTTGCAGCCAGTGAAGGCTATGAACTGGTCGCCAATATCGACAGCGATACCATAGTGCCCGAGGGCTGGCTGGACGTGGTGATGCGCGAGTTCTCAAAGGACAGCAAGTTGGTCTGCCTGAGCGGACCTTATGTCTATTACGACATGGCCCTCCACAACCGGGTATTGATCGGCCTCTTCTATGGCCTCACCTACCTGATCTATGTCCTCAATCGCTTCGTGCTGCGGGTTGGCTCGGTGGTGCAGGGCGGCAATTTCGTGTTCAAGCGTGCCGCTTGGGCCGCTGTGGGCGGC
Organism: Devosia salina; assembly: GCF_019504385.1. Lineage (NCBI taxonomy): Bacteria > Pseudomonadati > Pseudomonadota > Alphaproteobacteria > Hyphomicrobiales > Devosiaceae > Devosia > Devosia salina. The sequence continues at coordinate 1,872,846 of NZ_CP080590.1, read as the reverse complement.
TATGACCGCAGCATTGAGTTCTTCGGGGAGGACACGGACGTAGCCGTGCGACTGTCCAAGGTCGGCAAAGTCAAGTGGACCTTCGGGCTCAAGATGAAGACTTCCGGGCGTCGGCTTGAAAAGGAAGGTGTTTTCCGCACAGCCGGAACCTATACGCTCAACTTCTTCTGGGTGACCTTCAGGGGCAAGCCCATGACCAAGGACTACACCGACATTCGTCCGCAATAGTCTGGAAACGCCGTCGGCCAGATCAGGCTGGCGCGAAGGGTAGGTTCGGCTACAATCCGGCCGGCCACATGACGTGGCGGAGTCGGCAGGCCGATGAGCATCACGTCCCAGCTTCCGCCCATTGCGCTGGCGCAGGCCAGCGCGACGCTACGCGCCTTGGCACAAGCGGCCGGTCAAACCGTCGAAGCGCGCGTGATCAGCCAGTCCGGTAGTGGGACGACGCAGTTGCAGATCGGGCGCCAGGTATTGACCCTGACGCTGCCTGAGGCGCAGCCGGTCGGGACCACGCTGACATTGTCGGTTCAACAGGCCGAGGGACAACTCCGCCTTGCCGTGGTCGCTACGCGACCGCCTGGTGCCCCGGCCCTTGGCGTGCCGCTCGCGACGACTTCCATGGCTTCCTCGCCTGCAACTTCCGTACAATTGTCTGCAGCGGCGCTGTCGAGCCCGGGCCTGTCAAGGCCCGTATCGTCGCCCGCTGCCGGTACGACCAGTTCACCGGCAGCCACCAGTCAAGGCGCGCCTGCGGGTCCGACTGGTTCAGCCCCAACTGTGGCGCCTCCTGCAACTGCCGGGTTGCGCGTGGCTCCTGGCTATGGCCTGCCGATATCCCCGGCTCCCGGGGCGACGCCGGCCCCGGCGGCACAACGCCCGGGAGACGTGACGCCGGCTCCGGCGGGATCATCAATGCCATCTTCGCCGCCCGCCGGGGTGTCATTCGGGACGGCAAGCCAAGGCCCAAACGCGTTGAATAGCAGCGCCGGCCCAGTTGGTTCGCAGGCGACGACGGGGCCGATGATCTCGACGCCGACTGCGGTGCCCTCCGTTCCAGCGCCAATGTCTGCAGCCACAAGCGTCCCGGCCATTGCGCCTGTCCCGTCCGGGTCACAGGCGACGACCCCTGCGCCGGTTGTCGGGGCCGTGGCGGCGGGCCGTATGGACATTCCCTATGCCGTTGCCGCTCCAGCCTCGGCGTCCCCCCAGGTTTCGAGCGTGACAGGATCGGCGGCGACGGCCTTGCCGCCGGTGGCGCAGATGGTGTCTTCCAGTACCGTCGGGCAGCACGCCCCGCCACCCAATGCGCCAGCCGCGCAGCCGGCGCCCGCTACCGCCGCGCCTGCCGCAACGGCACCTCCGCCCGCGTCCCCGCAGGTGGTACTGGCGCAAATGGTGCAGCAGGCCCTGTCGCGCCAGGACAGCATTGTGGGCCTAACCACAGCCCTGGCAGCAATCGCCGGGAAGGTGGCGTTGCCCGAACCTGTGGCGAAGGCAGCGCAGCAGGTGCTTGCAATGCGGATGCCGCTCGACACGGGACCGCTGAGCGGCGCGTCGATCAAGGCGGCAGTGCAACGGTCGGGCGTGTTCCAGGAAGCGTTGCTTGTCTCTGGCCAGGGGCAGGCGGCGGCCGGCGATGTGAAGAGTGCGCTTCTCGGGCTGCGGCAGAGCCTCGGCACCTGGCTTGGCAACCAGGCACCCATCGCGCAACTCTCGGCCGTTGCACCACCAATACGGGGGCAAGTCCCGCGCGCACGCAGTGGTGATGGTGCACCCCCGGAACTGCCCGATGACCCGGTCGAGATCGGCAAGGTTCTGATCGAGCGTACCGAGGCCGCGCTTTCGCGCCTGCGTCTGCACCAGCATGCTTCGCTCCCCGATCCAGGAGCTGCTCGGCAGGATGGGCAATGGAGTCTCGATTTGCCGGTCATGGTGGCCGGCCAGCAGCATCTGTTGCAGATGCAGATCCATCGCGACCCCGAAAAGGAGGCCGATCGCCCCGAGGATCGCGGCTGGCAGGTGCGCTTTGCCATCAACCTGGCAGAGCGCGGCGAGGTTGGTGCACAGATTTCATTGCGTGCGAGGACAACGGGTGTCCTGCTTTGGGCGGAGGATGCGGAAACCGCCCAGAGCCTGGGCGCCGCTGCCGACAGCCTTCGTGAGGCGATTGCGGGCGTCGGCCTTGTGCCTGGTGCCATCCTGGTGCGTGCGGGTGCGCCAGCACCGCAGGCCCCCCAATCCGCGAGTGGCGCGGGGCATTATGTGGATGCGCAACGATGAACGATGACAAGGTCCGAGACCGCGCCCTTGCAGTGGCGCTGCACTACGAAAAGGGCTCGAAGGAAGCCCCGCGGGTCGTGGCCAAGGGCAGGGGGCTAGTCGCCGAAAAGATCGTGGCTCTGGCCGAGGAGAACGGCGTCGTCATCGAAACCAATCCGGTGCTTGCCGAAGCCTTGAGTGGGGTCGAACTGGACGACACGATCCCCCTCGAACTCTACGACGCCATAGCCGTGGTCATCGGCTATGTGCTGCAGCAGACTCGGCGCTGAACAGGGGGTCAGCGAAGGCTGCGCTTCTCGTAGAACTCGTTGCCGCCCGCTTCGAGCACGTAGTACATGTTGTTGTAGGGGAAACGCAGACCTGCCGTGTGGAAGTGCTGGGCATTCTGCACGCCGGGATGCCTGGCGCCGGCTAATACCTGGTCGGCGACCTGCGCCGCGAGGACGGCGCCGCTGTCGGTCATTGGACGTGTCAGGACGCCCTGCGCGAACTGGTTCTTCTGCCCTACTACACCGCACACCGATTTGGGGTAACGGGCGTCCTGCAGGCGGTTCATGACCACAGTGCCTACGGCCAGCAGGCCTTCGGCGCTGGAGCGATTGGACTCGAAATACATGGCCCGCATCATGCATTCCTTCTCGCTCATCTGGCTCATGGCGAAATTCATGCCGAGGAAGCTGCACCCTCCCAGGCTGGAGGCCACGATGGCGAGGATCGCGACGCGCAGTAGAGTCTTGCTGTTGCGACGCATGGGCATTCTCCAGACTGTGGCGGAAAGGTCGCCTCGTCCGAAAATGCCGGCTCAGCCTTAAGGAAGGACTGAGCAAAACGGTAAACGAATTGCTAGCGCCGCCGTAAAAGACTGGCAAGCAGCAGGCCGGTGCCAATGATAGCTATGAGCGGAAGCGGGTCACGGCGGACCATTTGAGCACTCCGCCGTGCCTGGGCGCCGGCGATCTCTGCCAGATGCGCCGTCTGGCGAATGGCGTCGTGCCCGAAGTCGCCAATGTGATCGCTCCAATCCTCGGCGCTATGACCCACCTGACGCGAAAGGGCTCGGCCGATGCGCCGGACGTCACGCCGCATGGCATCAAGCTGCGCTTCCAGGCTATGAGGATCGTGTCGCGCAAAGCCGAGTTGGCTGAGAACAGAGTCAATGGACATGGGACGCTCCGTGTTTGCCGAACAACGGGTGAACAGGGTGCGCGGTTCCGTGCTCTTGAACTGGCGCACGCCAACGCCATCTAGAACGGATGGAGGGAGTTCATGAGCAAGAGTGCTGACCGGCTGAACAGGCTGTTTGATCGCCTCGAGAGGCGCATTCCGAGCCTTGCGGCCACCTGGCTCGCTCGGGTGCGTCGGCCGGAGGCGCGGCTGGTGCGCATCCCTTTGGGTATCCTGCTGGTGCTCGGTGGCATTTTCAGCTTCCTGCCGGTGCTGGGCATATGGATGCTGCCGCTGGGCCTGTTGCTGCTGGCTCTCGACCTGATCTTCCTGCAGGGCCCAGTCAATACGGCCGTATTGCGTGGTGGTCGATGGTGGACCAATTGGCAGCGCCACCGCCGCAATCGCAAGCGCGACGGGAAGTGAGTCAGTGCGCCCCTGCGTGGTGTGCTTCGATCAAGTCCACGGCCTCGGCCAATCTTTCATCGATTATGTGCAGGTATTGCGTCCAGTCGGCCAACTTGCTGAGTTCGGCCTTGCCGTCTGAAATGCCGCGCAGTGCCAGCAATGGCACGCCGAAAGCTTGGCAGGCCCGGAGGACGGCAAAGGTCTCCATGTCCACCATGTCCTCTCCCACGGTGTCGTAGGCGGCGCCAGAAACGATATTGGCACCGGTGGAGAGCGTGGCCGGGCGAAGGCCGGGCACGAGTGGCGCCAATGGCAGGGTCGGGGGCAGATCGAGCAGCGGCGTGACGCCGCGCGGAAATCCGATGGGCGATGCGTCCATGTCCCGGTAGCAGACCGATACAGCCTGATAGACGCAGCACTGTTCCAATGTCCGTGAACCCGCGGAGCCAAGCGACACCACCAGGCTCGGGAGGTTCTTGGTACGGTCCATGAGGGCGCGCGTTGTGTTGATGGCTGCCTCGACCGGGCCAATGCCGATCATGACCGGGGCAATGCGAGCCCGAAGATGGGGACCGAATTCGGGCTCAGCGGCCATGAGGTAGAGGATCGACATGGGGCGAAACTAACACAGCGCCAGTGGCGGCCAAGGCCCATTTTCGGTTCCGTAACCAAGTCAGCGGTAAGGTGGGTGCGGTCGCGGCAGGATGCCGAGGGCCAATGGAACCGCAAGAAATGCGCTTTGCAGTCATCGGGAATACACGCGAATGGAGCGAGCCTGCGCCCCCGTCCCGGGGTGACCCGCAGGTGGTCGATATCTCGGCAGTTGAAAACGAGGCGCGGCGACGCAAGGGCCTGCTCAGGCTCGACGAATGGCAGTTGCGCCAGTACGTGACCGATCGACCGGTGCCAGAGCATGTGATGCAGATGTGCACGCAGATCGACCTGGCGGCCGCGGCGCTGGCACGTCTTACCCCAATCCCGCGCGACTACGCCGACGACCTCTATTGGCCTTGCATGTAGTGGTTGCGGCCTGGACCGCGCTGCAAGGCCGCCTCAGGCGGCCTTTTTCGCACGCGGAGTGCGCTTGCGTGGAGGCTTGATTGCTTTGGCGGCCTCGGCCGCGATTTCGCTCATGGCCTTGAACCAGTAGACCTGGTCTTGCCCGTGGGGTCGCCCATCGGCTTCCCACAAGGCATAGGCGCGACGCTGGATCTCTTCGTGCATGGTTGCACTCCCTGATGGTGGATGCGTGATCGAGCCTGCGCGCGTATGGTCGACAGTTGGTAAAGCAATGCAAGCTCGACTGGCAGAGGCCATTTGCGCTGTGCGCAGGCCTAGTAGAGCCAATGTCGAAGCTGCGTGAACAAGACCGTCGTATCGGCAGGATGTCAGAAGGCGTCCAATAGTCTTGAGCACCACAATCGAGCGGCCTGGAGTTCACGGCCGGTCCCGAGCACTGGAGACTGTCATGCCCCCGTTTTACAAGATTCTTGCCAACAATCTTATTGCCAACGTCACAAACTTCACGGTCTGGTTTGCCATCACATTCTGGGTGTTCCTCGAGACCCAGTCTGTCTTTGCGACCGGCATGATCGCCGGCGTCTACCTGGTGTTCACCGCCGGCTTCGGCTTCTGGTTTGGCTCCATCGTGGATCACAATGCCAAGAAGCTCGCCATGTTAGGCTCAAGTGTCGTCTCTGGAGGGTTCTACGCGATCAGCCTGTTGCTGGTGCTCTTAGAGCCTGAAGGCGCCTTCACCGATCCTTACGGACCTTACCTCTAGGCCTTCGTGTTGCTGACCATGCTCGGTGTGATCGCTGGAAATATTCGCTCTATCGCCTTGCCGACACTGGTAACGATCCTCATTCCCGAAGACGTGCGGGATAAGGCCAATGGGCTGGTGGGCATGGTGACCGGCATCGGCTTCCTGACCACATCGGTTATTTCAGGTTTTCTTGTCGCCTATACCGGCATGCTCGGCGTGCTGGCATTGGCACTGGCGGCCAGCGCTATTGTGTTCCTGCACCTGTTGACTGTGAAGATCGACGAAGGGCGGGTAGAATCTGGCGACGATAGCCAGGCGACCCCGAAACGCGTGGATATAGCCGGAACTATCCGCGTGATAGCGGCCGTGCCCGGCCTGTTTGCGCTCATCTTCTTTGCCTGCTTCAACAATTTTCTCGGCGGCATCTTCATGGCACTGCTGGATGCCTATGGCCTGTCCCTGGTGGCAGTTGAGGTGTGGGGGCTGACCTTTGGCGTGCTCTCCACCGCCTTCATCCTCAGCGGCATCATCATTTCGAAGACCGGGCTGGGCCGCAACCCGCTTCGGACACTCCTGCTGGTCAATGTCATCACCTGGTCGGTGTGCTGCGTGTTCACCATCCAGTCGTCGTACTGGCTTCTGGCGGCTGGGTGTTTCGTGTGGATGCTCCTTGGGCCCTATGCGGAGGCAGCCGAGCACACGACACTGCAGAAGGTGGTGCCGCTTGAGCGTCAGGGCCGCGTGTTCGGTTTTGCTCAGTCGGTCGAGCAATCGGCGTCGCCGCTGACGGCCTTTCTCATCGGCCCGCTGACACAATTCGTGGTGATCCCGTTCATGACCGATGGGGCGGGTGCCAGTGCGATCGGATCGTGGTTCGGCACCGGCCCCGATCGAGGCATTGCGCTGGTATTCACCGTGGCGGGGTTGCTCGGTCTTGTCGTCACCATACTGGCGTTCAATTTGCGCTTCTATCGTGAGCTGTCCGCCGCCTATGCGGCCGGGAAAGACGATGATGGAGAAGGTGGCGGGGCGGCCGTGGCCAGCCCCGCCTGATCGGTAGCGTGCCGGTTACGCGGGCAAGGCGTTGGGTGGCGCTGACTGTTCGGTCTTGGGTGGAAAAGCCAGGGCCAGCAGGGCCGCCGCCAGACCCACCGCGGCCGAGGCGACATAGAGCCAGTGATAGTTGCCGAAGGTGTCATAAAGGTAGCCGCCGCCAACGGGTCCGAACGCCATGCCGATGGCCGAAGTCATGGTGATCCCGCCAAGCACCGTGCCCATTACCTTGGGTCCGAAATAGTCCCGGGCCAGCACGGAATAGAGGGGCATGACGCCGCCATAGACGAGGCCGAGCACCAGGGCCAGAAGGTAGAAGTGGGTCAGTTCGGTGACATAGATGTAGCTGTAGATGCCGGCGGCCTGCAGCAGCAATCCGCCGATGATGACGCGTTTGACGCCGATGCGGTCGGCCAGCATCCCGAAGAACACACGGCCGAACAGGCCTGCAAATCCTTCCACGCTGTAGATACTCGCCGCCGCCAGAGCCGATGCGCCACATAGCATCGCATAGCTCACGGTATGGAAGATGGGACCGGAATGGGCGCCGCAGCAAAGGAAGAACACGGCGGCCAGCACTATGAATTGGGGCGTGCGAAACAGCGCGGCGATGCGAGTCGGCGGCTTCTCCGCCGGAACGACATCACTCGATGGGCTCGGGGCCTCGAGGAGGGCTTCCGGCGCCCTGCGGATCAGAAAGGCGGCCGGGACGATGAGGCAGGCGGCCGAAATGGCCGTCATCGTCATGGCGTCTCGCCAGCCGAAACTGCCGATCAGGACCGTGGCGAGTGGAGTGATGGTCATGGGCGCGACGCCGCCGCCCAGCGAGACCAGTGAAACCGCCAGGCTGCGATGCTTGTCGAACCAGCCCAGGGTCGTGGCAATGAGCGGCGCGAAAAAAGCACCACCCGAGGCGCCGACGAGCCCGCCATAGGCCAGTTGGAAGACCAGCAGGTCAGTTGCGCGACTGGCGATGAAGAGGCCGAGGCCCAGCATGACGGCTGCGACGATGACGACCGGCCGGGCACCGATGCGGTCGGTCAGCGTGCCCCAGACGAAGCCGGCGATGCCCATGACGATGAAGCCCATGGTCATGGCACCGGATATGCCGGCCCGGGTCCAGCCCGTCTGATCGGCAATAGGTTGAAGATAGACGGGCAGGGCGAACATGGCGCCCATCGCCAGACAGGTGATGACGGCGCCGGCGGCGACGATCACCCAGCCATAATGTCGTTCCATTGGATGGTCCCTCCTTGCAGGTATCCATCACTGCGACGGATGAAGCGTCGGCGTAACGACATGGGCAAGCGAAATTTATCGGTTCCTCGGGCGGCTTGCCTTGCCCGCGGCGCCGGTGCGCCACATATTCATTGCATGAGCGAGAAGAAACCGGCCCGCCAGGGGGATGCCATAGCGCCGCAGGGCGCAGTCCGGGATGAAGTGGCTGCTTTCGTCAAGAAGGTTGGCCAATTGGCCCGGCCCAACGCAAGCGAAGACGGGCGGCTGTTATTTGCCATGGACGCCACCATGAGCCGGCAGCCGACCTGGGACATGGCGGTAAGCCTCCAGGCCGGCATGTTCGAAGCCATTCCCAAGGACGCTGCGCTGCAGGTGCAGCTGATCTATTTCCGCGGACTTGGGGAATGCAGGGCCTCGAAATGGATGCGCGACGCCAGCGCCCTGGCGCGGGTGATGAGCACCATTTCCTGTCAGGGCGGCAATACCCAGATCGGCAAGGTGTTCTCGCACGCCCGGGATGAGCACAGGCGGCGGCGCATCCACGCCGTGGTCTATGTGGGGGATGCGATCGAGGAAAGCGTCGACGCGCTTTGCGCCAAGGCTGGCGAACTCGGGCTGATGGGCTTGCCGCTCTTTGTCTTCCAGGAGGGCAGGGACGCGCGGGTCGAGGCTGCGTTCCGCGAATTTGCGCGTCTCTCCAAGGGAGCCTATGCGCGATTTGACAGCGGTGCACCGCAGCAGCTGGCCGATCTGCTGAAGGCAGTCGCCGCCTATGCCAGTGGTGGGCGCGCGCTGCTCAAGCTGCAGGGCAGCGGCGCCGCGCAGGCCTTGCTGACACAGATCGAGGGACGATGAGCTGGGTTTTTTTGGTCGCCCTGGTGTTGCTGGGCGTGGCTTGGGTCCTTTTCTCCCTGCGCAGGCTGGACAGGCGGTTCCTGATGCGGGGGCTGCGCTGGATCGTAGGCGGCGGCGCGATGCTGGTTGCGATCGCTGCGCTGCTGTTCCGGCGTATCGACATCGCCATGATTGTAGGGGCGGTCGCAGCATCGGTGCTTTTGCGTGGACGCCTGGGGCAGTTCTCCTTCGATAGCTTTGGCAGCGCTCCCAGCGGAAACGTGTCAAAGGTGCGCAGCCGGTATCTGGCAATGGAACTGGATCACGATACCGGTGAATTGAGTGGCCGGGTCGTTGATGGTCAGTTCGCCGGCTGGGATCTCATGGACCTCGGGGAGGCGGAGACCCGATCTCTGCTGACCGAGATCGGGCAGGACACGGAGAGCGTCAACCTGTTCGAGAGCTGGCTTGACACCAACAGGGCAGGCTGGCGGGAGTACTTTACCGAAAGCGAGAGCGCCTCGGGGCAGGGGGCGGCGAACGGCCGCGATCCGGTGGCGGAAGCCTATGCCGTTCTGGGGTTGAAGCCGGGGGCGAGCGATGACGAGATCAGGTCCGCACATCGCGAACTCATGAAGGGCGTGCATCCCGACCATGGCGGATCGGAGTTCCTGGCCGCCAAGATCAACGAAGCGCGGGATTTGTTGCTCGGACGGTGACGCCGAGCCGGCCGCGATCACGTTCTCTGGCGAACGAATGGCAGCTTCGCGCCTCTAGGCGCAATATATTCCATAGAGCGTGGTCAGAACCTGCTTCACCGCGTCCGAGGCCAGTGAATAGTACATCTGCTGACCGTCGCGACGGGCCTTGACGAAACCCAGTGCACGCAGTTTCGCCAGGTGCTGGGACAAGGGCGACTGCCCCAGGCTCACCCGCTCTCCCAGCTCCGAAACGTTCATTTCGTTGTCGAGCAGGTTGCACAGGATCAACAATCGCTTGGCGTTGCTCATCGCATCGAGCAGGCGCGTGGCCTGTTCGGCATTGGCCTCGAGTTTTTCGATTTCCATCTTGATCATATTAGAAAGTGCTTATATACGAATGTACGTATCAGACGCGAAGGCGTTTGAACAGCCCGTAACACAGGAGACTGCCATGCACACCAATGTTGGTTCCCTTGATCGCCTGGTTCGATTCGTATTCGGCCTCGCCCTCCTGGTCCTGCCCTTCATTCCCGGCATCACGGTCTTCACCAACCCGGTGGCCTTCTGGGCCGCGCTGGTTGTCGGACTGGTGCTGGTGGTCACGGCTTTGGTGCGCTTCTGTCCTCTTTATAGCCTTTTTGGCCTGACGACCTGCAAGGTAACCCACTAATGACTGAATTTACCCCGGTGATGTCGCTGCTTGGCGGCACACTGATCGGCCTGTCGGCCGTTCTTCTCATGGCTTTTCATGGCCGGATTGCCGGCATGACCGGCATTCTGAGCGGCCTGATGCCGCCGGTATCCGCGGATTGGGCCTGGCGTGCCGCTTTCGTGGCGGGCGCAATCGTTGCGCCCATGCTGATCCTGGGTGTGTCTGACCACGCCATTGCCTATTCCAGCCCGGTGCCAACGCCCTGGGTCATCATAGGCGGCCTTATTGTCGGCGTCGGCGTCTATTTCAGCTCCGGCTGCACCTCGGGCCACGGCGTGTGCGGTATGGCACGATTGTCGCCTCGATCCATTGCCGCCACGGCAACATTCATGGCGACCTCGGTTGTCACCGTGTTCGTCGTCCGCCACGTGATCGGGGGGCTGTGATGCTGCGTACTATTCTCGCGGGCGTTGTCGGGCTTGTGTTCGGCTCAGGCATTGCTTTTTCCGGCATGGCTAACCCGGCCAAGGTGCTGAACTTCTTCGATGTCGCCGGCACCTGGGACCCCTCGCTCGCACTTGTCATGGCCAGCGCCCTCGCCGTCGCCGCGATTGGCTACCGGATCGTCTTCAAGCGCAGCACGCCCCTGTTCGACGCCCGGTTCCACCTTCCGACGAACCGAAAGCTCGACCTGCCGCTGCTCGCCGGTTCTGCCATTTTTGGCATCGGTTGGGGCATTTCCGGGTTCTGCCCAGGCGGGGCCATCCCAGCCCTGGGCCTGGGCGAAAGCTCGGCCTGGATATTCGTTGGCTCCATGCTGGCCGGTATCGCGGCAGCTCGCACCGTTCGGATCGCGCTCGAGGCGCGGTCAACCCAGACAGCCTGACCTTTTGAGAAAGGAAATCATCATGGCCACTCTGCCTTTCACTCCCGAACTCGGCGTCAAGCCGGAGGTCACCGCGTTCTTCGATGCACCGACCAATACGATCTCGTATGTGGTCAAGGACCCGAACTCGCAGTCCTGCGCGGTCATCGATTCCGTCATGGACATCGATTATGCAGCCGGGCGCATCACCTATGACGGTGCCGACGAGATCATTGCCTATATCGAGCAGAACAATCTCAAGCTCGAATGGCTGATCGAAACCCATGTGCATGCCGACCATCTGTCGGCTGCGCCCTATATCCAGTCCAAGCTGGGGGGCAAGCTGGGGATCGGTGAGAACATCACCATCGTCCAGGACACATTCGGCAAGATCTTCAACGAAGGTACCGAATTTCAGCGCGACGGATCGCAGTTCGATCGTCTGTTCAAGGATGGCGACAGCTACCAGATCGGTGGGCTGACTGCACATGTGATGCATACGCCGGGCCACACACCGGCCTGCATGACCCACGTAATGGGCGATGCTGCCTTTGTCGGCGACACCCTGTTCATGCCCGATGGCGGGTCGGCCCGCGCCGATTTCCCGGGGGGCGATGCGCGCACGCTCTATCGTTCCATCCAGCGGGTGCTGTCGCTGCCGCGCGAAACGCGCCTGTTCATGTGCCACGACTACGGCCCGAACGGTCGCGACATCCAGTGGGAAACCTCCGTGGGCGACGAGATCGACCACAATATCCATGTGGGCCACGGCACCGACGAGGACACCTTCGTCAAGATGCGCGAGGAACGCGACGCGAGCCTTGCCATGCCCAAGCTCATCATCCCGTCCCTGCAGGTCAATATGCGGGCCGGGCAACTCCCGCCCAAGGACAAGGACGGCAAAACCTATCTCAAGGTCCCGATCAACGGGCTGTAATGCCCCATCCTGCAGCCCGTTTCCTCCCCTTGCGGGTTCTCGCAGGGGGAGGGTCCCTCCAAAAGGAAACCCCCAATGTTCTCTTTCTTCAACTCCAGGACCCGCTCCATGAACGTTCGCAAAATCGACGACAATTTCGCAGTCACCGGCCAGATCACGCCTGAGCAGGTCAAGGCCGTCTCCGAGGCCGGCTACAAGTCTATTGTCTGTGCGCGCCCCGACAACGAGGAATTCGGCCAGCCCAGCTTTGACGAGGTTGCCCGCGCAGCCGAGGCAGAAGGCATCCAGATCGTGCACATCCCGGTTTCGGGCGGTCTGGGCGAAGGCCAGATCATCCGCTTCCACGACGCCTGGAAGCAGATGCCCAAGCCCATGCTCGGCTATTGCCGCTCGGGCGCACGCGCCGGCAGCCTGCATGCCACGCTGAGCCGCTGATCTGTCCATTTCGCGCCCTTGTCCCCGCCACGGGGGCAGGGGCCATCCCTTGCCGCAACAAGAAGACCAATGACCCTCAAGACCTACCTGCCCATTCTCGACTGGGGCCGGCGCTACAACCGGCAGACGCTGACCAGCGACCTCATCGCCGCGGTGATCGTGACCATCATGCTGATCCCGCAGTCGCTCGCCTATGCGCTGCTGGCCGGGCTGCCGCCCGAAGTCGGTCTCTACGCGTCCGTTCTGCCGCTGGTAGCCTATGCGATCTTCGGCACCTCGAGCGCGCTGGCTGTCGGGCCGGTGGCCGTGGTCTCGCTGATGACGGCAGCCGCCGTCGGACGCATTGCGGCCGAGGGCACTGCCGATTATGCCAGCGCAGCCATCGTGCTGGCCGCGCTTTCGGGCATTTTCCTCATGGCCATGGGCCTGTTCCGGCTGGGCTTTGTCGCCAATTTCCTCTCGCATCCGGTCATTTCCGGCTTCATCACCGCCTCGGGTCTCATCATTGCCACCAGCCAGCTCGGCGGCATCCTCGGGATCAAGACGGAAGGCCATGCGATGCCGGAGCTGCTCCACTCGATCGTGGCGCATATCGGCGATATCAACTGGTACACGCTGGCGGTAGGCCTGGTGTCGCTCGGGCTGCTGCTGTGGATTCGCTATGACCTCAAGAACTGGCTGGCCCGTTTCGGCGTTCCCAAGGGCGTGGCGGCCATCATCGTGCGGGCAGGGCCGGTGCTGGTTGTGTTCCTGACCATGGCCTGGTCGGCGCTGTTCGACCTCAAGGGCAAGGGCGTGTCGCTGGTCGGCGAGGTGCCGCAGGGCCTGCCGCTGCTCTCACTTCCGAGCTTCAATCTCGACACCATCCAGGCGCTGGCCGTTCCGGCCATCATCATCTCCATTGTCGGCTTCGTGGAATCGATCTCGGTGGCCCAGACCCTGGCAGCGCGGCGGCGTGAGCGCATCAAGCCGGACCAGGAACTGATCGGCTTGGGCGCCTCCAACATGGCGGCGGCCCTAGGCGGCGGCTATCCGGTGACCGGTGGCTTTGCCCGCTCGGTGGTCAATTTCGACGCCGGGGCAGCAACGCCGGCCGCGGGTGCCTTCACTGCCGTGGGCATTGCGGGCGCGACGCTGCTGCTGACGCCATTCCTGGCGGTGCTGCCCAAGGCGACGCTGGCCGCCACGATCGTGGTGGCGGTGCTGACGCTGGTGGATTTTTCAATCCTCAAGCGGGCCTGGACCTATTCCAAGGCCGATTTCGTCGCCGTGGCCTTCACGCTTGTGGGGACGCTGATCTTCGGCGTCGAAACGGGGATTGCGCTGGGCGTCGGTGCGTCCATCCTGATCTTCCTCTACCGCTCGTCGCGGCCTCATGCCGCCATTGTGGGACAGGTGCCCGGCACCGAGCATTTCCGCAATATCAAGCGGCACAAGGTGGACACCGTGCCCGGTGTGCTGTCCATCCGCATCGACGAAAGCCTCTATTTCGCCAATGCGCGCTATCTCGAAGACCTGGTGACCGACCAGGTTACCCGTAACCCGGGGCTGACCGATGTCGTGCTGATGTGCTCGGCGGTCAATGCGATCGACATGTCCGCGCTCGAGAGCCTCGAGGCCATCCGCCATCACCTCGACGACATGGGCGTGCGCCTGCACCTTTCGGAGGTGAAAGGGCCGGTGATGGATCGCCTGGCGGGCACCGAGTTCATCGAGGCGCTCAAGGGGCGGGTGCATCTCAGCCAGCACCAGGCGATGCAGGCCATCAGCGGCAGAAGCGGCGAGGACGAACAGGCTGTCCCCTTGCCATCCACCGTAGCGGGATAGTCTCGGGCGAAGGCGATTGCATTGCTGCCCCGGCCGCCTATGGTTCATGCGCGCCGCCGGGGCGCATGCATGGCCGGGAGATGCGCGCGATGAACACTGTGAGCGGTGGTTGCCTCTGCGGCAATGTTCGACTGGTGGCGCAGGGCGAGCCTTATCGTGTCGGCATCTGCCATTGTCTGGACTGCCGTAAGCATCATGGTGCCCTGTTTTACGCCGCAGCCGTGTTTCCGCTGGATGCGGTGCGGGTCGAAGGGGAGACCCGGCAGTATCAGGGGCGGTACTTCTGCCCCGCCTGCGGGTCGTCGGTGTTTGCGCGGAGCGGCGACGAGATCGAGGTGCATCTTGGTACGCTCGACCTGCCCTCTCAATTCGAGCCGACCTATGAGAACTGGACGCTGCGCCGCGAGGCCTGGCTGCCCGAATTCACCCATATGCGGCACTATGAGCGCGACCGGCAGGGCTCCGGGCGCGCAGAAGAGTAGAGCGTCCCGCAATGGCTCCCGTGGGGCCTTTGGTGACTATTCGAGCGCGGCGAAGCGTTCGACCAGCGGGGTTGCGCCGGAGACGATCAGTAGATCGCCGGGCTGGATCAGGGTCTCGGGCCGGGCATAGGTGAAATCTGTCCTGGGGCGCTTCACGCCCACGACGGTGACACCGTATTTGCTGCGCAGGGCGGATTCGGCCAGGGTCTTGTTGAGGCTCTCCTTGGGGGCGCGGGTCTTGACGATGGCGAAGCCGTCATCGAACTCGATGAAGTCGATCATCTGCCCCGTGACCAGATGCGCCACCCGCTCGCCCATCGCCGCCTCGGGATAGATGACGTGGTGGGCGCCGGTGCGTTCGAGCAGGCGACCGTGCTTGGTGCTGAGCGCCTTGGCCCAGATATCGGGCACCCCGAGTTCGCTGAGGGCCAATACAGTCATCAGGCTGGCTTCGATGTCAGTGCCGATACCAACGACGACCTTTTCGAAATCGGCGACGCCGAGCCGCTTGAGCGTGTCTGAACTGGTTGTGTCGGCCTGAACCACATGGGTCAGCCTATTGGCCCATGACTGGACGATGGCTGCGTCCTCGTCGATGGCGAGCACTTCGTGGCCAAGCCTTACCAGCGAGTCGGCCACGGCACCGCCGAAGCGGCCAAGGCCGATGACAAGAACGCTGCCGGGTGTCGGTGCTGCGGATTTCCTAGCCAACGATGGGGCGCTCCTCAGGATATCTATAGGGCCGCTGGGACCGCTTGAGGGCCAGCCCGGTGGCCACGGTAATGGTGCCGACGCGCCCCACGAACATGAGGGCAATCAGCGTCAACTCGGCCGACGGGGGCAGGCTGCCGGTGATGCCGGTCGACAGGCCCACTGTAGCGAAGGCCGAGATGGTTTCAAACAACACCTGCTCAAGCGGGAAGGCGGTGACCGACAGCAGGTGCAGCGTCGCCAGCGCGATGGCAATGGAGGCCAGTACGATCAGCGTCAGCGCCTGCCGCAGTACATCGGTCGAGAACCGGCGATGAAAGGCGGTGGTGTCGGTCTCGCCGCGGATTTCGGCCCATACCGCAAGGGCCAGGATGAACACGGTGGACACCTTGATGCCGCCGGCCGTGCCGGCGCTGCCGCCACCGATGAACATCAGCATATCAGTCACCACCAGCGTTTCGGTCCGCAGCGCGCCGATATCGACGGAATTGAAGCCGGCGGTACGCGTCATGACCGAATGAAACAGCGCATCGAGCAGGCGTTCGGGCAGCGACACCAGGGTCAAGGTCCCCTCTGCCGCCGATTCATAGGCGAGTACGGTGAGAGTGCCGACCACGATCAGCACGACAGTCCCCAGCAGCGTGATCTTGGTGTGCACCGACCATTTCGAGGGTTGCCAGAGCCGGCGCTTGAGATCGGCAAGGACCGGGAAACCGATACCGCCGACAATGACCGCCAGCATGATGGGACCGAGGAAAAGCCAGTCATTGGCAAAGCCCATGAGGCTGTCCGAATAGGTCGAGAACCCGGCATTGTTGTAGGCGGAGATGGCGTGGAAGAGGCCATTCCAGATCGCCACCGGCAGCGGCTCGCCATAGGCCCAGTGCAGACGCAGGGCCAGGAGTGCCCAGATGAACAGCTCCACGAGCAGGGTCACGACAAAGATGAGGCGCAGGACCCCGGTCACATCCCCCAGGTCCAGTGTGCGCGTCTCGGCCTGGGCGATAATGCGGGTGCGCAGCCCCAGCCGGCGGCTGATCAGCACCCCGAGAAGGGTGCTGCCGGTCATGATGCCGAAGCCGCCGACCTGGATCAGGGCCAGAATCACGGCCTGGCCGAAGGGCGTCCAATAGGTCGGGGTATCCACGACGATGAGGCCGGTGACGCACACGGCGGAGGTCGCGGTGAACAGGGCGGTGATGATGTCGGCGCCACCGAGGCCAACCCTGGCGATCGGGAGCAACAGCAGCGCTGTGCCGATGGCGATGGCCGCCAGAAACGCCAGTGGAACCAGGCGCGCAGGATGCTGCAGGGACGATCTCAAACTCGGCCTTCTTGTTCGTGACGGTCGCGACGAGCGGCCGGGTGCGGCGCGACTTTATGCTTTTCTTATGGCCGGGCCAAACCTTCCGGATGGAATTTTTACGCGAGGCGGGAGCATTGGATGACCTCCACCCATGGAGGCATACATGCTCGACCTGATCTATCTCGCCATCACCGCGGCTGCGTTCCTTGGGCTCTTTGCCTATGCGCGCGGCCTGGCGCGCCTGTGAGGCCGCCATGCTGCTGATCGCCTTTCTCATTGCGCTGGGCCTCGCCGGCTATCTGCTGGCGACGCTCATTGCGCCCGAACGCTTCTGACTTTCTTCTCCCCAAGGAGACCAAAACATGACCTGGCAAGGCTGGCTGCAAATCGGCCTGGTACTCGCCCTCGTTGCCGCGGCAATCAAGCCGCTCGGGCTCTACATGGCCGATGTCTTCGGCGGCGAACGAACCTTTCTTACACCCGTGATCGGCCCTCTCGAGCGCGGCTTCTATCGGCTGGCCGGACTCGATCCCAAAGGGGAGCAGGGCTGGCTGGGCTACGCCGTGGGCGTGTTGCTGTTCAGCTTTTTCGGGGTGGTGCTGCTGTTCGCGATCCTGCGCCTGCAGGGCGGATTGCCGCTCAACCCGCAGGGGTTTGAGGGCCTGGCGCCAGACCTGGCGTTCAACACCGCGGTCAGCTTCGTCACCAATACCAATTGGCAGTCCTATGGCGGCGAGACGACGATGAGCCATCTCAGCCAGACGCTGGGGCTGACGGTGCAGAATTTCGTCTCGGCGGCGAGCGGCATTGCCATTGCGGTGGCCGTCTCCCGGGCCTTCGCCCGCGCCGGCGTCGACCGGATCGGCAATTTCTGGGTCGATCTGACCCGCGCCACACTCTACGTGCTGCTGCCCATCGCCATCGTCGTCGCCCTGGTCTTCGCGGCCCTGGGCCTGCCGCAGACCCTGGATGGGTCGGTGGCCGCCACGACGCTGGAAGGCGCCAGCCAGACCATCGCCCTGGGCCCCATGGCCAGCCAGGAGGCGATCAAGCAACTCGGCACCAATGGCGGCGGGTTCATGAACGTCAATGCGGCCCATCCGTTCGAAAACCCCAATGCCTTTTCGAATTATCTCGCCATCTTCTCGATGCTCTCGATTTCTGCGGCGGTGGTCTACACCTTTGGCCAGATCGCGGGCAGCCGCCGGCAGGCCTGGGCCCTGCTGTCGGCCATGGCGGTGCTGCTGGTCATCGGCATCGGCGCCATCTACTGGGCCGAGACCGCTGGTAATCCGATCCATATCGCGGCAGGCCTCGATCCGGCGCTGGGCAATATGGAAGGCAAGGAAGTCCGCTTCGGCCAGGCCATGACGGCGCTTTATGCGGCCGTGACCACGGGCCTTTCCAATGGCGGGGTGAATGCCATGCATTCCTCGCTCACGCCCCTGGGCGGGCTGGTGCCGCTGTTCCTGATCCAACTGGGCGAGGTGCTGCCCGGCGGCGTGGGTTCGGGCCTCTATGGCATGGTGGTCTTTGCCATCCTCACGGTCTTCGTGGCCGGGCTGATGGTTGGGCGCACGCCGGAATTCCTGGGCAAGAAGATCGAAGCCCGCGAGATGAAGCTGGCCATGCTGGCCGTACTCATCCTGCCCCTGGCCATTCTTGGCTTCTCGGCCATCGCCGCAGTCATCCCCGCGGGCCTTGCCGGCCCGGCCAATGCCGGTCCGCATGGGCTGACGGAAATCCTCTATGCCTATTCCTCGGCGGCCGGCAATAACGGCTCGGCCTTTGCCGGCCTCTCCGCCAATTCGCCCTGGTACAATACCACGCTGGGGCTGGCCATGCTGGCCGGGCGCTTCGCCTATATCGTGCCGGTGCTGGCCATTGCCGGCTCGCTCGCCCGCAAGCCCAAAGTGCCGGCCTCATCGGGGACTTTCCCCACTGACGGGCCGCTGTTTGTCGGCCTCCTCGTCGGCATCATCCTCATCCTCGGCGGCCTGCAATTCTTCCCCGCGCTCGCCCTGGGGCCGATCCTCGAGCATGTGCTCATGCTCGCCGGCCAGACGTTCTAGGAGACAATCATGTCAACGAAAGCTGTAACGCCTTCGGTCTTCGACCCGGCCATCCTGCTGCCGGCCCTGCGCGACGCGCTGATCAAGCTCGATCCGCGCCAGCTCGTGCGCAATCCGGTGATCTTCGTCACCGAAGTGGTGGCGCTGGTGGTCACCCTGCTCTGGGTCCAGGAATTGGCGACCGGCATCGGCGCCCCGGCCTTTTCCGGGCAGATCGCGGCCTGGCTGTGGTTTACGGTGCTCTTTGCCAATTTCGCGGAAGCCGTCGCCGAAGGGCGCGGCAAGGCGCAGGCGGAGAGCCTCAAGCGCGGCAAGTCGGACCTCTTCGCCAAGCGGTTGCTGTTTCCCTCTGATGAAAGCAACACGGGAGCCGAGGTCATTCCGGCAACCGATCTCAAGGTGGGCGATATCGTGCTCGTCGAGGCCGGAGACATCATTCCGGGCGATGGCGAGGTGATCGCCGGCGTTGCCTCGGTCAACGAAAGCGCCATTACCGGGGAATCGGCCCCGGTGATCCGCGAGAGCGGCGGCGACCGTTCGGCCGTGACCGGGGGCACGCAGATCATCTCGGACTGGCTGCGCATCCGCATCACCACCAAGCCGGGCGAAAGCTTCGTCGATCGCATGATCGGGCTGATCGAAGGCGCCAAGCGGCAGAAGACCCCCAATGAGATCGCGCTGTCGATCCTCTTGTCCGGGCTGACGCTGGTGTTCCTGATCGCGGTGGTGACGCTTTATGGCCTGGCGCTCTATTCGGGCACCGACCTGTCCCTGGCCGTGCTGGCGGCGCTGTTGGTGACGTTGATCCCCACGACCATTGGCGGGCTGCTTTCGGCCATTGGCATTGCCGGGATGGACCGGCTGATCCGCTTCAACGTGGTGGCTACGTCGGGCCGCGCGGTGGAGGCGGCGGGGGACGTCGATACCTTGCTGCTCGACAAGACCGGCACCATCACCTTCGGCAATCGCATGGCCAGCGAATTCCTGCCGGTGAACGGGGTCAATGAAGCCGATCTGGCCCGCGCCGTGCTGCTGGCAAGCCTCGCCGACGAAACGGCAGAAGGGCGCTCCATCGTTGCCCTGGCCAAGTCCGACTATGGTCTCTCCGAACCCGAATCCGCCAAGGGCGACACCATCGCCTTTTCGGCCCAGACACGCATTTCCGGCATCGACATCGATGGACGGCAAATCCGCAAGGGTGCGGTGGATGCCATCCTCAGATTCACCGAACTCGACCGGGCGCAGGCGCCGAGCGAATTCAATGCTGCTGTCGACCGGGTGGCGCGGACCGGCGGCACGCCGCTGGCCGTGGCCGACGGGCGCAGGCTGCTGGGCGTCATCCATCTCAAGGATGTGGTCAAGCCCGGCATCAAGGAGCGCTTTGCGGCGCTGAGGGCCATGGGCATCAAGACGGTGATGGTGACGGGCGACAATCCGGTCACCGCCGCCGCCATCGCCTCGGAAGCGGGCGTCGATGATTTCCTCGCCGAGGCCACGCCCGAGCAGAAGCTCGACTATATCAAGCGCGAGCAGGAAGGTGGGCGGCTGATCGCCATGTGCGGCGACGGCACCAATGACGCACCGGCCCTGGCCCAGGCCGATGTCGGGGTCGCCATGCAATCGGGCACCCAGGCGGCGCGCGAGGCGGGCAATATGGTGGACCTCGACTCCAGCCCCACCAAGCTCATCGAGATCGTCGAGATCGGCAAGCAGATCCTGATGACGCGCGGTTCGCTGACCACCTTCTCCATCGCCAATGACGTGGCCAAGTATTTCGCCATTATCCCGGCGCTGTTCATCGCCACCTATCCCGAACTGGGGGCGCTCAATGTGATGGGACTGTCCTCGCCACAGTCTGCCATCCTCTCGGCGGTGATCTTCAACGCGCTGATCATCGTGGTGCTGATCCCGCTGGCGCTCAAGGGCGTGGCCTATCGGCCAGTCGGTGCTGCCGCGCTGCTGCGCCGAAACCTGCTGATCTATGGGCTGGGCGGGCTGATTGCCCCGTTCCTGGGCATCAAGCTGGTCGATCTCGCCATCAGCGCCCTCAACCTCGTCTAGGAGAAGAGCAATGTTGATTGCACAAATCCGTCCTGCCCTGGTGCTGCTCGTGCTCTTGAGCCTTGTCACGGGCCTGGCCTATCCGCTCGCCATCACCGGCATCGCCCAGGCCGCCTTTCCGGTCCAGGCCAATGGGAGCCTGGTCCATCGCGACGGCGCCATTGTCGGCTCGGATCTCATCGGGCAGGCTTTCGCCGGTGACGGCTATTTCCATTCGCGTCCTTCGGCGGTCGGCTATGATGCGGCCGGCTCAGGCGGGACAAATCTGGGTGCGACGTCGGCTGTGCTGGCCGAGGACGTCGCGGCGCGGGTGTCCGCCCTTTCCGATGGAGATGAAGCCGTGCCTGCCGATGCGGCTACGGCATCGGGATCGGGTCTCGACCCGCATATCTCGCCGGCCTTTGCCCAGTTTCAGGTCCCGCGCATCGCCGCCGAACGCGGCATTGACGAACCGGAACTGACAGCGCTGGTGACGCGCCATACACAGCTGCCATTGCTCGGAATTTTCGGCGAGCCAGTGGTCAACGTGCTAGAACTCAACCTGGCGCTGGACGATCTGGAAACCGGTGGAAACTGAATGAGCGACACCCGGGACAAGGGGCGCCCCGATCCCGGGGCCTTGCTCAAGCTTGCCGCAGGCGAAGGCCGCGGCAAGCTGACGATCTTCCTCGGTGCAGCGCCGGGCGTGGGCAAGACCTATGCCATGCTTTCGCGGGCCCAGCAGCGCCGGGCCGCCGGCGCCGACATCGTGGTGGGCCTGGCCGAGACGCATGGGCGGGGTGAAACTGCCCGCCTGCTCGACGGGCTGGAGGTGCTGCCGCGGCGCAAGGGCGAGCATTCGGGCAAGACCTATGACGAGTTCGACCTGGATGCGGCCCTCAGACGCCGGCCAGCCATCATCATTGTCGATGAACTCGCCCATTCCAACGATGCCGGTGCGCGCCACCCCAAGCGCTACCAGGATATTGCCGAGCTGATCGACAATGGCATTGATGTGTGGACGGCGCTCAATGTCCAGCATCTGGAAAGCCAGGCGGATCTGGTGGCCCGCATTGCCGGCGTGCCGGTGCGCGAGACCGTGCCCGATGTCGTGCTGCAGCGGGCCGACGACGTCGTGCTGGTGGATCTGCCGCCGGCCGAACTGATCCAGCGCCTCAAGGAAGGCAAGGTCTATCTGCCCGAGAGCGCGACGCGGGCGGCCGAGAAATTCTTTCGCCCCGAAAACCTGACGGCCCTGCGCGAGCTGGCCCTGCGGCGCACGGCCAATCGGGTGGACGACCAGATGGCCGATATCTGGCGCCAGCAGGCGCTGGAGGGACCCTGGGTCACCGGCGAGCGGCTGCTGGTATGCGTTGGCCCCGACCAACTGTCCGAAAAGGTGGTGCGTACGGCAAGCCGCATGGCGCTGGGCCTCAATGCCCGCTGGATCGTGGTGGCCCTGTCGCGCAGCGCCGACCCGATCCTTGATGCCGACAGGTCGGCGCGCCTCGAAGCAACACTGGTGCTGGCCGAGCAATTGGGCGGTGAGGTCCGTCGGGTGATTGCCGACGACTTTGTCGCCGAGATCGTGCGCATCGCCCGGCGGGAAAACATCACCCAGGTCGTGATCGGGCGTCCTCACGCCAGCTTTCCCATGCGCATCTTCAAGCGATCCCTGCCGGACAGGCTGATCGGCGTTCTGGATGGGGTCGGGGTCCACCTGGTGTCGGAAAGCGCCGGGGCGGCGAGCAAAAAATTGCGGTTCCGCAGGCGCAGCCTGCCCGAATGGGTCGCCAGCCTTGGCATTCCGGCCGCGACGGCCGGGGCCATCACCGTCCTTGGCCTGGGCCTCTCGCAGGTGGTGGTGCTGCAGAACCTGTCTATCCTCTACCTCCTGGCCGTGCTGGTTTCGGCGATCCTGGCGGGGCGTTTTGCGGCCCTGCTGGCGGCCGGGCTGTCCTTCCTGGCCTATAATTTCTTCTTTATCGAGCCGGTGCGCACCTTCACCATCGCCAAGCCGCACGAGGTGCTGGCGCTGCTGATCTTCGTGGCGGTGGCCGTGGTGACCGGCACGCTGGCGGCGCGGCTGCGCGAGCAGATCGAGCGGGCCCGCCAGGCGGTGCGCAGCACCCAGGCACTCTATGATTTCTCGCGCAAGCTTTCGGCCGCCTATGGCGTCGACGGCGCCCTGACCGCCACCACGGCACAGATCAATGCCATGCTGGGCCTGCCGGCCGTCGCGCTGGCCACGGAGGAGGGGGGCGAGCTCGAAATGCGGGTCGCCTGGCCGCCGGACCAGACGCTGGACGAAACGGCGATGACGGCGGCGCGATGG
Source organism: Devosia salina (assembly GCF_019504385.1). NCBI lineage: Bacteria > Pseudomonadati > Pseudomonadota > Alphaproteobacteria > Hyphomicrobiales > Devosiaceae > Devosia > Devosia salina. The sequence continues at coordinate 1,849,737 of NZ_CP080590.1, read as the reverse complement.
GCGCATGACAAGCGGGAGCCGGCCGGGTACATGACCGGCACCTTGCCCAATGTTCCCTATCTCTTCGTGCCCATCCGCTCGGACCAGCGCATGGCCGGGGTGGCCGGCATGCGGCTGGCGCCCAGCCATGGCCCCTTGTCGCCCGACGAAGAGCGGCAGGTTTCCGCGGTGCTGGAACAGGCGGTGATTGCCATCGACCGGGCGCGCCTGGTGCGTGAAAGCGCCAGGACCGCGGTGGCGCAGGAGGGCGAGAAACTGCAGGCGGCCCTGCTGTCCTCCCTCTCGCATGACCTGCGCACGCCGCTGGCCTCGATCACCGGGGCGGTCACCACGCTGCGCCAGCTTGGCGAGCGCATGGATGCCAATACGCGCATGGACCTGCTGGTGACCGTGGAGGAGGAAACGGGGCGGTTGACCCGGTTTGTGGGCAATCTCTTCGACATGACCCGCATCGAATCCGGGCTGCTCAAGCCACGCCGCGAACCGGTGGACCTGCCGGCGCTGGTCGGCGGTGTCGCCGAGCGTATGGCCCGGCTGGAGCCGCGCCTCAGGATCGAAGCCAGCACGGCCGATTCCATGCCGCCGGCGCTTGCCGATGCGGGCCTGCTGGAGCAGGTGTTGTTCAACATATTCGACAATGCGCGCAAATATGCCGGTACGGAGCAGCCGCTCAGCGTCTATATCCGTCGCGATGGCGGGGAAGCGGTGATCAGCGTGACTGACCAGGGCAGGGGCATTCCGGCGGAGGAGCTGGAGGTGATCTTCGAAAAGTTCCACCGCCGCGCCAAGGGCGATGGGCGACCGGCCGGCACCGGATTGGGTCTCTCCATAGCGCGGGGGTTCGTCGCCGCGATGGGGGGGACGATCAAGGCGGAGAGCCCGGCCATGCGCAAGCGCGGCACCCGTTTCGTCATTCGCCTGCCGCTGGCCGAGGAGAAGGGATCGTGACGCGCACCCGGATTTTGGTGGTCGACGACGAGCCGCAGATCCAGCGGTTCCTCAAGCCGGCCCTATTGGCCGTCGATTATGAGGTGGTGCAGGCGGCCAGCGTCGCCGAGGCCAAGCGGGCCATTGCCACGCAGGCGCCCGATGCGGTGGTGCTCGATCTCGGCCTGCCCGATGGCGACGGCAAGGAGGTCATTGCCGCGGTGCGGGTGTTTTCGAGCGTGCCCATCATCGTGCTCTCGGCCCGTGACCGCGAGAGCGAGAAGATCGAGGCGCTCGATCTGGGGGCCGACGACTATGTCGAAAAACCCTTCGGCATCGGCGAGCTCTTGGCGCGCATCCGTACCGCGCTGCGGCACAGGGAGCCCGACGAGAAGGCGCCGACGATCATCGATCTGGGTGCCCTGGTGATCGACGATGCCGCCCGAAAGGTGGTGCTGCAGGGCACAGTGCTGCACCTGACGCCCAAGGAATACGACCTGCTGCTGCTGCTGGCGCGCATGGCGGGGCGGGTGCTGACGCATCGGCAAATCCTCAGCCAGATCTGGGGACCCGCCCATGCCGATGACGTGCAATATCTGCGCGTCCTGGTGGCCCAGCTACGGAACAAGGTCGATATCGCGCCGGGACAGCCCAGCCTGATCCGCAACGAACCCGGCGTCGGCTATCGGCTCCAGGCGGTTGGGGACGAGATGGAGTGAGGGGGGGGGGCGGGTGGGTGTTGGGGGTGGGGGCGTATGTTCTCCGGCAATGGCCGGCCTCGTCCTTCGAGGCCGCTACGCGGCACCTCAGGGTGAGGCCTCATGATGGGTCAGCAGTCGCCATCCTCTCCAAAGCCCTCGAGGTGAGGTGCGCTTTACTGCTTCTTCCGGCTGGCCAGGTCCGGCAGGGCCGCATAGTCGTAGCGGATCAGGGCTTCCTTCTTGCGGCGCGTCCAGCCCTTGATCTGCCGCTCGCGGTCGATGGCGTCGAGCATTCGCTCGAAGGTTTCGGTGAAGACGAGTTCGACGGGACGCCGGCTTTTCGTGTAGCCATCGCCGATGCCCTGGTTATGCTCCCAGACGCGCGCCTCGGCCGGCTTTTTGGTGAGGCCGGTATAGTAGGAGCCGTCAGCGCAGCGGAGCATGTAGACCGTGACCTGCATGTGTCCCCTCCGAGAGAGAGTGTGTGAGGATTTTTGTGTGAGGACAAGGGAGCGGTGACGTGTGCCGCCCCCTTCGGCAGGCTCAGGGCGGTTCGAGGCTGCGCTTCGCTACGCACCTCACCATGAGGCTCTGGAGGGGGCGGTGTTTGCGTTGGCCATAGAGGGGAATGGCTATCGGACCATGGCGCTGCACGACCGGAAGCCCTCATCCTGAGGAAGCGCGTAGCGCTGTCTCGAAGGGCGAGGGCGGTCTTGCTGTGTAAATGGGAAGTCACCCGCGGTGGCATCGGGGCTCTCGCCTCGTGGTTCGAGGCTGCGCTTCGCTACGCACCTCACCATGAGGCTCTGGGACGGCAAGTTGCAATTTGAGCTGACTAGGAGTGCTTTGACGTCTTAGAAGCCTAGCAACTTTGCTAAAGCGGCTCCCGCTTTCTTAGCTACTTCCCCAAGAGCAGTTCCAACGAATTTTTCTGCCAGCCAAATGATAGGCTTTTGCAGAAGAAGAAAAACCTGCATCCGGGAAGCTTTACCTTCCTTCAGATGCCCTACGCCTCCCTGGAGGGTGTCTACAACTGCTCCAGACTGCCCCGGGAACTGATCTGAAAAGATGTTGCTGATTCGGATTTCGACGACCAGCTTTTCAACTGCATCGATGGCTTCCTTGTACTCCGCGGAGTTTTCATCAAACACAACTTCCGCCCAGTCGTCCGGTTCGCTGGCACTTTCTCCCACAGCCAAAATTTCGTCATCACCGGTAGTGTCGACTGAGTAGTTGGCGAGCAGCGCGGCCTCGCCCTCCCTAGCAATGTGGCGCATGAGAGAGTTCTCGGTGCCCAGAGCATCTTCGACGGCTTCAATACCTTCTGGCGAAATCGCGTAGGTGTATCCTTCGGTTCGGTTTCCCGATCTCTGGATATATTTTGGCGAACTGAATCCGTTGCCGCGAAAGCGTTCCAGTGCGGTCCTTGTTAGGTTCCTACTAGGATTGGCGAAATAGGATCTACAGATATAGTCCAGTGTTATTTGATCTTCTTGATCATTTACATAGTCTAGGTAGATTCTGTAAAGAATATATATGGATAGGGCATTTAGCCCTATCGCAGGTTTCGCGGTTCTCTCTTGTTCGACCATGCTGGTCTCCCTCAAGAGCTACGCGGCAAGAGCGTCTTCATGTACTCAGACTGCCTCAGCTACACCCCGTCGTCGTCCCGCACGTATCGCACTTCAGGCAGGTGCCGTTGCGGACCATGGTGAAGTTGTTGCACTCGGTGCACTGGTCGCCGGTATAGCCCTTCATCTGCGCTTCGGCGCGGAGGAGGCCCGTGTCCTTTGAGGGCGGCGGGTTGGGGATCGGGTTGAGCTCGGCGGTGTTGAGGGCCGTCGGGGCCGGGTCGATCTTGAGGGCCGTGGCGGATTTGAGCGCCGTCACGGTGGAGGTCTGCATGGAGCCGACCGGGTTATAGGCCTCGGCCTGTGCCTTGGGCACCAGCATGAGCGAGGAGTTCTGCACCTTGCCGCGGGTCATGCCGCGGGAGACAAAGCGCTCGGCGGGCACCGGGGCGGGCGCGGGCGCAGTGCTGCGCGCGCCTTGCTCCTCGGCAACGCCCTTGCCGAGCGAAGTCGGGCTATCCGGATTGACGTGTGCCAGATCATTCCGGTCGAGATAGGAAACGGCCAGCTCGCGGAACACATAGTCGAGGATCGAGGTGGCGTTCTTGATGCGGTCATTGCCCATGACCATGCCGGCGGGCTCGAAGCGGGTGAAGGTGAAGGCCTCCACATATTCGTCCAGCGGCACGCCATATTGCAGGCCCAGCGAGATGGCGATGGCGAAATTGTTCATCATGGCGCGGAAGGCGGCGCCTTCCTTGTGCATGTCGATGAAGATTTCCCCGAGGCGCCCATCGTCATATTCGCCGGTGCGGACATAGACCTTGTGGCCACCGACAACGGCCTTCTGGGTATAGCCCTTGCGGCGGTCGGGCATCTTCTCGCGTTCGCGATAGACCTTCTCGACGATCTTTTCGACGATGACCTCGGTGCGCGCGGCGGCGGGCAGGGCGGCCAGGGCCTCGACGGCATCCTCCTCGTCCTCGTCGTCAGCGGCGGCGAGCACGGAGGAATTGAGCGGCTGCGAAAGCTTGGAGCCGTCGCGATAGAGCGCATTGGCCTTCAGGGCCAGGCGCCAGGACAGCATATAGGCGTTCTTGGCGTCCTCGACGGTGGCGTCGTTGGGCATGTTGATGGTTTTCGAGATGGCGCCCGAAATGAAGGGCTGGGCCGCGGCCATCATCAGGATATGCGATTCAACCGAGAGGTAGCGCTTGCCGATCTTGCCGCAGGGGGTGGCGCAATCGAAGACGGGCAGGTGCTCGTCCTTGAGGAAGGGCGCGCCTTCGAGCGTCATGGCACCGCAGACGTGGATATTGGCGGCCTCGATGTCCTTCTTGGAGAAGCCGAGGAAGGGCAGGAGTTCGAAGGAGAAATCGTTGAGCTGCTCGTCGGTCACGCCGAGCGACTTGAGGAAGTCGGCGCCCAGCGTCCACTGGTTGAAGACGAACTTGATGTCGAAGGCCGACTTCATCGCGGCGTTGAGCGCCTCGATCTTGTCATCGGTAAAACCCTTGGCCTTGAGGGTGGTCGGGTTGATGGCCGGGGCCTGGTTCATATTGCCATGGCCGACCGCATAGGCCTCCATTTCGGCAATCTGGTCTTCCGAATAGCCCAGGGTGCGCAGGGCCGGGGGCACGGCGCGGTTGATGATCTTGAAGTAGCCGCCACCGGCCAGCTTCTTGAACTTGACCAGGGCAAAATCGGGCTCGATGCCGGTGGTGTCGCAATCCATGACCAGGCCGATCGTGCCGGTCGGCGCGATAACGGAAACCTGGGCGTTACGGTAGCCGTGCTTCTCGCCCAGGGCGAGCGCATTGTCCCAGGCCAGTTTGGCGCGTTCGGACAGGTTGGTGTCCTTCACATTGGCATGGTCGAGCGGGACCGGGTTGATGGAGAGCTCTTCATAGCCCTCGGCATTGCCATGGGCGGCATTGCGATGGTTGCGGATGACGCGCAGCATGTGCTTGGCGTTGCGCTTGTAATCCTTGAAGGGGCCGAGCTCCTTGGCCATTTCGGCCGAGGTGGCGTAGCTGACGCCGGTCATGATGGCGGTGATGGCGCCGGCAATGGCGCGGCCCTCGGCCGAGTCATAGGGAATGCCCGAGGTCATCAGGAGCCCGCCGATATTGGCGTAGCCGATGCCCAGCGTGCGGTATTCGAATGAGCGTTCGGCAATGGCGCGCGACGGGAACTGGGCCATCATCACCGAGATTTCGAGCACGATGGTCCAGAGGCGGACGGTGTGCTCATAGGCAGCGGTGTCGAAGGAGCCATCCTTGTTGCGATAGGGCAGGAGGTTGACCGAGCAGAGGTTACAGGCCGTGTCGTCGAGGAACATATATTCCGAGCACGGATTGGACGCGACGATCGGGCCGGCGGCGGGGGAGGTGTGCCACTCGTTGATGGTGGTGTGGTACTGGATGCCCGGATCGGCCGAGGCCCAGGCGGCGTAACCGATCTGTTCCCAGAGGTCCTTGGCCTTGAGCGTCTTGGTGACATTGCCCTTGATGCGGCCGATCAGGTTCCAGTCGCCATCGTTCTCGACGGCATTGAGGAAGTCGTCGGTGACGCGGACGGAATTGTTCGAGTTCTGGCCCGAAACGGTCAGATAGGCCTCAGAGTCCCAATCGGTGTCGTAGATGGGGAATTCGAGGTCGGTATAGCCCTGGCGGGCGAACTGGATGACGCGGAAAATGTAGTTCTCCGGCACCAGCGCCTTCTTGGCGGCGCGGACTTCGCGCTTGAGGGCCGGGTTCTTGGCCACGTCGAAGCAATCATCGCCCGAACCGCCTTCGCAGTTCACGGCGGCCTTCATGATGGCCTTCAAATGCTTGGAGACGACCTTGGAGCCGGTGACGAGGGCTGCAACCTTCTGCTCCTCCTTCACCTTCCAGTTGATGTACTGCTCGATATCGGGATGGTCGATGTCGATCACCACCATCTTGGCGGCGCGACGGGTGGTGCCGCCCGACTTGATGGCGCCCGCAGCGCGGTCGCCGATCTTCAAAAAGCTCATCAGGCCCGAGGACTTGCCGCCGCCCGAGAGCTTTTCACCTTCGCCACGGAGTTTCGAGAAATTGGTGCCGGTGCCCGAGCCGTATTTGAACAGGCGCGCTTCGCGGACCCAGAGATCCATGATGCCGTTCTCGTTGACGAGGTCATCATCGACGGACTGGATGAAGCAGGCATGGGGCTGGGGATGCTCGTAGGCCGACTTGGACTGGACGAGCTTGTGGGTGAAGGGGTCGACGTAGAAATGGCCCTGGCCGGGACCATCAATGCCATAGGCCCAGTGCAGGCCCGTATTGAACCACTGGGGAGAGTTCGGGGCGACCCGCTGGGTGGCGAGCATGAAGGCGAGTTCGTCGAAGAAGGCGCGCGCGTCTTCCTCGCTGTCGAAATAACCGCCCTTCCAGCCCCAATAGGTCCAGGTGCCGGCCAGGCGGTCAAAGACCTGGCGGCTGTCCATTTCCGAACCATAGCGTTCGGCTTCGGGAAGCTTGGCGAGCGCGGCTTCATCGGGAACGGAGCGCCACAGCCAGGAGGGAACGGAATTCTCCTCGACCTTCTTGAGGACCTTGGCGACGCCGGCCTTGCGGAAATATTTCTGCGCAATGATGTCGGTGGCCACCTGCGACCAGGTCGCGGGCACGGCAATATTGTCCAGCTTGAAGACCACCGAGCCATCGGGGTTCCGGATTTCGCTGGTGGCCGAGCGGAACTCGATCGAGCCGTAACGGTCCGCGTTGGCAGTGGTAAACCGGCGTTCAATGCGCATAGTCGTCGTATTCCCCAAATCGGGCAGGCACATAGGCCCGCCAGCCGCACCGCGGCTTCGTCCGTTTCTGTTTGACGCTTTCACCAACCGAGGTCCGCGGGAGGCGCGGCCCTCGAAGAATTTGCCCCGTGCCCCGTTCCTGCGCAGGTCTGTCGCCAGCGCTTGGTTCGGGGACTTGCCCGATGCCCTCAAGACGGCACCGGACCGTCGATGAGAGTTAGTCGATTCAGGGGGCGCGTCAACGCCAGAAATTACAAGACCTAGTGTCGGCATCCGGTGCCGGAACAAGGGATAGTATGGGTAATATGTGGATTACGGGGACAAATGGCAAGGAAAACAGAGCGCTTGCCGCGCAATGTGAAGGCCATATGGAGGGCGTTCGCGGACCCCATGAAGGGCACTAGATTCTGCCGCTAAGGCTGCGGGATTCCTCGCTGTTCGGTGCCGCGGTCCTGCTGTTTACCGGTCGTTATCCATGTGCGTAAGACGCAGAATCGGTCTGGGCGAAAGTGTGTCAAGCGCAGAATTTTGGGCGATTCCATGACATCTGGGGATGGGGGTGTATTTCGCCGATCAGTGGGCAGCACTCTACATCTAGTCGGTTGCGCGCCGACCCTGCCGCTGCCCATAGATGACCCAGAGCGCCAGCGGCGCCATGACCAGGCCTGCCCAACCATAGGCGGGCAGGATGCCGACGCGGTCGGCCAGAGCGCCGAAGGCAAGAGTGCCAACAATGCCAGAGACATTCTCGGCCATCACCAGGGCCGAGGTGGTCGTGGCCCGGCTCTTGCCCTCCATGACGCGCTGAAAGCGGGCTTCCGCAAGCACGTTGAGCGGCGCCATCACCACATAGGCCGCGCAGAGCATCAGGACGAACCATGGCGTGGTGCCGATCGAGGCGGCGATGAGCAGGGCACCGCCCAGCAGCGGCAATAGCCAGGCCAGCCAGGGGCGTCCGCCCAGGCGATGCGCGAACAGGCTGGCACCGGCATAGAGGAATTCCACGGCGGCCGCGGCAATGCCCCAGGCCCAGACGGGGAGGCCCACGGCCAGGAAATAGAGCTGGTCGAACTCTTCGATGAGCTGGAAGACCACCAGGCCCACCGCGATATAGGTGGTGACGAAGCGCAGATCGGCCTGATGGCGAAACTCATTGAGCGCATCGACGAAATGCGAGAGGTAGCCCGCCGGTGCCTGTTCGGGTTCTTCGGGCGCCTTGAGCTTGCGAACGTCCTCTAGCCAGAAGGCAAGCGCTGAGGCCAGCAACAAGGGGGGTATGGAGAGCCAGAGACCCCAATCGAAGCTGAGCCAGGCAACCAGGCCACCCAGCAGCGCGCCGAAGCCGATGCCCAGTTCCTCTGCCGCATTGTCGCGGCCAAGAACCTTGTCGTAGTCGCCGGTGCGGCCGTCATGGGCCATGCGCTCATAGAGCAGCGCCTCGCGCGACCCGGATTGCAGGGCCTGTGCCAGGCTCCAGAACAGGAAGCCGGCGGCATAGAGCCAGAAATTGCCCGCGGCCACGATCCAGAACAGGAAGGTCAAAGCCTTGAACAGCGGCGCGGCCACGAGCAGCCAGCGCCGGTCGAAATGGTCGGACAGGGCGCCCGAAGGCATTTCGAGCACGATGGCCGTGGCCGACCAGAAGGCAAGCAACAGGCCGATCTGGGTGATCGACAGGCCCTCGAGCTCAAACAGGGCCGTGTAGAAGGCATAAGCGAGGATGAAGTCGAACAGGAAGGCATAGGCGTAGTAGAGCCCGAGGAACCGACGGAGGCTCACTTGAGGGTCCTCAACAAGGCCTCACCCACGCCACGCAGCCGCGGACGCCCTTTGGGCAGGGACAGGCGTGGATTGCCGCTGAGGACGCGGATGTCGGTCTGACCGAGCCGATCGGGGCCGATGGCAATGGCCGCAGATTCGGAGGGAACGGGAGATGCCATTGCATTCTTTCGATTTCAGAACGATAAGTGAATAACCTTGCGGGACAGCGAGGTCAACAGGTAACAGAACGAGCGGTTTGAAATGGCGCGGCCACGTGGATATGAGCGCGAAGAGGTCATCGACAAGGCAATGGCGCTGTTCTGGCGGCTGGGATATGAGGGCGCCCATCTTGCGGCGCTGGTCGAACATACCGGCCTCAACCGCTTCAGCCTCTACAAGGAATTCGGGGGCAAGGCCGGGCTCTACGAGGCGGCGCTGGAGCGGTTTGTCGGCATTCTCGTTGCGCAGTATCGGGAAATGCTGACGCGCCAGCCTATGGGACTGGAAAATATCGAGGCGAACCTCAAGGGTCTCGAATATGGCAGCGAATACTATGGCTGCTTCATGCTCAATACGCTGACACAGAAGGATACGGTGCCGGAAGGTGCGCATCAGAAGGCGGTGGAAGCGGCCGCGGAAATCGAGGCGCTCTACCACGCCAATCTCGTCAGCGCCGCCGCGCGTGGGCAAGTGGATGCCAAGGCGAACCTGGCCGGCCTGGGCAAGATGCTGCAGACCATGGACCAGGGATTGCACATCCAGGGACTGGCTGGCACCAGCGACGTGCAGAAGGATCGCGTGATCAAAACGATGATGCAGTTGTTGCGGGCCGGATGACCCTTTGCGCCGCTGATGGGGGCTGGCCGCGCAGGTGCGTGCCCGCACCGCTCAAATCCGCGATCTCACTCTAGGCTCACCCGCTCGACCATGCTAAACCGACCGCAAAATCGACGCCAAATATGCGGAATCGAAAATTGGCCCAGTCCGGTATCAAGCAATTCCTGAGTGAAATCTTCGCCTGGTGGGGCGGCAACACCTGGGGCACGCGCCTCTGGATCCGCCGCTTTGGCGACTATGTCGGGTCCGATGAATTCGGCAACCGCTACTATCAGGACCGCAAGGCCAATCGCCGCTACGTGACCTATGCCAATGGCTTTGCCGATGCGTCGTCGATCCCGCCCGGTTGGCATGGCTGGATGCATCACCGTTCGGATGTGGCGCCTGCCAATGCCAAATACGAGCCGCGGGCCTGGGAAAAGCCGCACCAGCCCAACCTCACGGGCACTGCAGCCGCCTACCGTCCGGATGGAAGCCTTCTCAACAAGGGTGAACGCCCGCGCGTCACCGGCGACTACCAGGCCTGGTCGCCCGAGTAAGGGCAGGCCGGGTTTGCAGATCAATCCGACAGCCCTGTTGCGGCCGCTGCTGACAGCGGCCGTTTTGTGTCTGGCACCGGTCATGCCCGCGCAGGCGCAGCCAGTGGCCAACCCCGTGGCGACCTTTGCGGGCCTGGACAAGATTACCGGGCGCATCACGCGCTTCGACGTCTATGTCGACGAGACCGTGCTCTTCGGCGCACTCGAGATTACACCCCGCGCCTGCTACGACCGTCCCAGCAGCGACACGCTGCAACGCACATCGGCCTTTCTCGAAGTGGATCAGCTCAGCCTGGACGGTACGTCCGAGCGCATCTTCACGGGCTGGATGTTTGCCGACAGTCCCGCCCTCAATGCCGTCGACCACGCCGTCTATGACGTCTGGCTGATCGAGTGCAAGACCTCGACCAACGTCCCGCCGCCCTCCGAGCGCTGATTTTTCTTCCCACCCGTGTTCAACTCGCTGACCGTCCCTCGTCGTGAAGGGAAGGCGCATGGGCGCGCCGGGAGGTCAGGATGTTGCTCAAGGACAAGGTTGCCGTGGTCTATGGAGGGAGCGGGGCGGTCGGCGCCGCCGTGGCATCGGCATTTGCGCGCGAGGGCGCGGTGGTGCATCTGGTGGCACGGCATATCGAGCCGCTCGAAGCGGTGGCACGCAACATCCGCCAAGCGGGCGGCAGGGCCTTTGCCGGGCGCGCCGACGCGCTCAATCCCGACGCGGTCGCGACCCATCTCGAACACGTGGTGGCCCAGAGCGGTCCGGTGAAGATCGCGTTCAGCGCCATCGACTGGGGCGATTCCCAGGGGCAGGCCATCAGCGAGATGAGTTTTCAGCGGTTCATCCTGCCAGTCGAGCGCGGTCTGAAGTCGTGGTTCAACATTGGCGGACTGATGGCGCGGCATATGGGCGAGAATGGCGGCGGGGTCATTCTGGGTTTCACCGCCAATGCGGCGCGGGAGGCCTATACGGAAATGGGTGGGTTCGGCATTGCCTGCGCGGCCGTGGAGCATTTCCTGCGCCATCTTGCAGTGGAAAACGGGCCAAAGGGTGTGCGCTGCTGCTGGGTGCGCTCGCCCGGCTCGCCCGATGCACCGGGCGTGCGCGAGGCCTGGCTCATCCATGCTCGCGAGCGCGGCATTTCGTTTGAAGAGATGCACAGGGAAGTCGCCAAGGACACGCCGCTGCGACGGATTTCCTCGCTGAGCCAATGCGCGGATGCCGCAGTGCTGCTGCCAAGCGATCTGGCTTCGAGCATGACGGCGACGCTGGTCAATGCCACCGGCGGCGCACAGGTTGATTGAGAGAGCGGAAGGAGACAGCAAGATGATGACTTTGCCAGAGATCACGGAACGTCCTGCACAAAGCTATGTCTATGTGCCTTTCACCGTGACCATGCATCAGATGCAGAAGCCGGCAAACGAAGGTTTCCCGCTGATTTTCGACTATCTCGCGCGCCATGGCCTGACCGCCACGGGGCCGGCCTTCTACAATTACCGTCGCATCAATATGGCCGAAACGCTCGACGTCGAGGCAGGGATCGCGGTGGAGCGTCCGGGCCCTGAAGACGGTGCGGTCAAAGTCGGCACGCTGCCCGGTGGGCGATTCATGGGGGTCACCTGGCACGGACATCCGGACGCGCTCATTACCGTCACCGGCGTCCTGATTGGCTGGTCGAACTTGACCCAGCAGCCGTTCGATCAAAGGAGCGAGGGCGAGGACGACCATTTTGCCTGCCGCTTGGAGCTTTACGAAAGCGATCCGGCCGAGGTGCCGGATATGAACAAATGGGTGACGACGCTGGCCTTCAAGCTCAAGGACTAGAAGAGTTCATCCAGCGTGCAATAGTAGCGATACTTTGCCTCGTCCCATTCGGCGCCATAGGCGGCGAGGAAGGGAGCGACGTGATCCTTGCCGATATTGTAGGCGATGCTGCGGCAGGCGAGGGCCAGGTCCTGCCAGACGTCGGCAAGACCCATGCGGCCGCAATCGACCATGCCGGAGAAGCGGCCATCGAGCGCCAGGATGTTGGGCGTGGAGGCATCGCCATGGGTCACGATCTGCTGACCAGTTGCAGGCCGGTTGGCGTGGAGCCAGTCGAGCACTTGCGGCGCGGACCAGCGGAGGCGATCGGTGTCGAAGTCACTTTCGTCGACGAGACCGGCGGCAATGCGGGCCGCCCCCTCGGTCAGGCGGGCATCAACATTGTGGTCGAAGGGGCAATTGGTGGTGTCGAGCGCATGGATGCGCTTGAGCCCCTGTGCGTAGGCGCGGACAAAAGTCTCCGGCTCGCCAACGGAGTGGGTCAGGTCCTTTCCCGGCACGGCGCTCATCAATAGCCAGAGCCGATCCGACGATTGCTCGGCGTCGATGACGCGTGGCGCCTTGAAGCCCATGCGGGTGAGCCAATTGAGACGCTCGATCTCTCCGGGCAGTTCGGACAGCGGGTGGAGGGGTGCGGATTTGAGGAAGACCGCATTGCCATCACCGAGCGCGATGCGCCAGATCGCGGCGCCGGACTTGCCAATGGTGATCGGGGTCCAGGCGAGGTCGCGAAGGGGCGAAAGGCTTTCGGGAAGCGTGTCAGGCTCGATCATTGCCGGTCCCAGGCGTGCCAGTCGCCGGCGGCGGCGGTGGCATGGGCCAGCCGCTCCTCATATTCGGCGCGGGTGATTTCGATACCACCCAGCGAGGCCAGGTGATCGGTGAGGAACTGGGTGTCGAGCAGTTCGAAGCCGCCAGCATTGAGGCGGTCGACCAGATGGGCCATGGCCATCTTGGAGGCGTCGGTGCGGCGGTGGAACATGGACTCGCCGAAGAAGGCGGCGCCGATGGCGAGGCCATAGAGACCGCCTATGAGCTCATCCCCGTCCCAGACTTCCACGGTGTGAGCGATGCCGCGATTGAACAGCTCGCCATAGACCGAGCGGATGGTGGCGTTGATCCAGGTCGTGTCGCGATCCTCGCCGACGGTCGCGCAGCCGTCGATAATGCCATCCCAATCTTTATCGACGCGGATGGTCCAGCCCGATTTGCGCATCGCCTTGTGCAGGCTCTTGCTGGCGTGGAAGCCATCGAGCGGCAGGATACCGCGCATGTCGGGGCTGACCCAGAAAATGTCGGTGTCGGCCGCATCCTCGGCCATGGGAAAGATGCCGGCGCGATAGGCGCGCACGATCAGCTCGGGGGTGATCTCGACGGTGAAGGGATCGGTGTGGCGGGCCATGATGCAAAGATAAGGGGCGCCGAAGCGCCCCTCAATAGATCAGGCCTTGTTGTTGGCCAGGAATTTTTCCAGCCAGTGGATGTCGTAATTGCCGGCCAGAACGTCCGGCTCCTTGAGGAGGCGCTGGAACAGGGGCAGGGTGGTCTTGACGCCATCGATGACGAATTCGTCCACGGCGCGGCTGAGGCGCTTGAGGCACTCTTCGCGGGTGCGGCCATAGACGATCAGCTTGCCGATCAGCGAGTCATAGTAGGGCGGGATGCGATAGCCCTGATAGACCGCCGAATCGACGCGGATGCCGACGCCGCCGGCCGGGTGGTAGAAGGTGATGGTGCCGGGCGAGGGCGCAAAGGTCTGCGGGTCCTCGGCATTGATGCGTACTTCGATGGCATGGCCATAGAACTGCACCTGGTCCTGCGTCATCGAGAGCTTTTCGCCCGAAGCGACCTTGATCTGCTCATAGACGATGTCGACGCCGGTGATGCGCTCGGTAACCGGATGCTCCACCTGGAGACGGGTGTTCATCTCGATGAAATAGAACTCGCCGTTCTCATAGAGAAACTCGATGGTGCCGGCGCCGGAATATTTCAGCTTGCGCATGGCGGCGGCGCAGATCTCGCCGATCTCGTCGCGCTCGGACGGAGAAATGGTCGGGCCGCCGGCCTCTTCCCAGACCTTCTGGTGGCGGCGCTGCAACGAACAGTCGCGCACGCCCAGATGCACGGCATTGCCCTGGCCGTCGCCGAGCACCTGCACCTCGATATGGCGCGGCTTGCCGAGGTATTTTTCCATATAGACCGAGTCATTGCCAAAAGCGGCCTTTGCCTCGGTGCGGGCGGTTGACCAGGCCTCGAGCAGGTCCTTTTCGGTCTTGGCGACCTTCATGCCGCGACCGCCGCCGCCGGCGGTGGCCTTGATCAGCACCGGATAGCCAATTTCCTTGGCGGTCTTCTTGGCGTCCGCCTCGGTTTCGACGGCGCCGGCGGAGCCGGGGACCACGGGAATGCCGAGCTCGACCGCCGTCTTCTTGGCGGTGATCTTGTCGCCCATGATCTCGATATGGTGCGCCGAGGGACCGATGAAGGTCACATTGTGCTCGGTCAGGATCTTGGCGAAGCGGGCGTTCTCCGAGAGGAAGCCATAGCCGGGATGGACGGCGTCGGCGCCGGTGATCTCGCAGGCCGCCATGATGGAGGGGATGTTGAGATAGCTGTCGCGCGCGGCATTGGGGCCGATACAGACGCTTTCATCGGCCAGGCGCACATGCATGGCATTGGCGTCGGCCGTCGAGTGCACGGCGACGGTCTGGATGCCCATTTCCTTGCAGGCGCGCAGGATGCGCAATGCGATTTCGCCGCGATTGGCGATGAGGACTTTCTGGAACATTCAAGAAGCCCCCTTACTCGATGACAACGAGCGGCTCGCCATATTCGACCGGCTGGGCATCTTCCACGAGAATGCGGGTGACGGTGCCCGAACGGTGCGCCGGGATCTGGTTCATGGTCTTCATCGCCTCGATGATCAGAACGGTCTGACCCTCGGAGACCTTGGTGCCCACATCGACAAAGGCCGGCTTGCCCGGCTCGGGCGAGCGATAGGCGGTGCCCACCATGGGGGACGTCAGCGTGCCCGGATTGGACGCCAGGTCCTCGGCCTTGGCTGGTGCGGCAGCGGGGACCGACCCAGAAGGGGCGCTCGGGGCGGCAGCGGGGGCGGGCGCAGCGGGCGCCGCCATGTAGTGCATGGGGGCCGGCGCATAGGCCGGCGCCTCGGCGGGGTAGGAGCGCGTGACGCGGACCCGCAAATCTTCCTGCTCGATCTCGATCTCGGCAAGGTTTTCCTTGTTGAGCAGTTCGGCAATGGCGCGGATCAGGTCCTGATCCACTGATGACTTGGTCATTCTGTCGGTCTCCCGGCTTCTCGCGTCGAAGCGTTATTTGAGTTTTTCGGCCAAGGCCATGAGGGCCAGTTTATATCCAAGCGAGCCAAAGCCGCAAATGACACCGAAAGCGACCGAGGACACATAGGAATGGTGTCGGAACGCTTCGCGCTGATGGATATTGGTGAGGTGGACTTCGGCAACCGGCAGGCTCACGGCCCTCAGGGCATCGTGAATGGCAACCGAAGTATGGGAATAGGCGGCCGGGTTGATGAGGATGCCGTCCGCAGTCTTGCGGGCATCCTGAATCCAGGTCACCAGTTCGCCTTCGTGGTTGGACTGGCGGAAATCGAGGCTCAGGTCCAACTCGGCCGCAGCCGCCTTGCACAGGGCCTCGATGTCCTTGAGCGTTTCGGCGCCATAGGTGCCCGGCTCGCGGGTGCCGAGCAGGTTAAGGTTCGGGCCGTTTAAGACGAGAACGCGTTTGGTCATGATCCAAGCCTTGTGCACCGGCCTTTTTGGCCGGCGCAAGGGCGGTTACACGAAATGCACCGAAAAGGCTAGATCGGCCACCGCTGTCCTGGCGCGTCAGCCGGTCAGCTGCACTGCGTCCGGCCGCAGGCGCGCATGTCGGCAATGCGGGCACGCAGTTCGTCCGCACCTATGGCACCGGGAATGATCTCGTTACCGATGATATAGGTGGGGGTGCCGGTGATGCCGAGCGCCTGGGCGATTTCGTAGGAGCCCTGAATGGTCTTGGCAACGCTTGGATCGCCCATCTTCAGTTCCAGCTCGACCGGCGAGAGGCCCAGGTCCTGTGCCGCGGCCAGGGCCACGGACTTGTCGACCTTGCCGCGACTGGTGAACAGCGCGGAGTGGAAATCCCAATAGCTCGCATCGCTCTGACCGACCAGCACGGCGACACGTGCCGCATCGATGGATTCGTTGGAGAGAATGGGGAATTCCTTGAGGATGACCTTGAGGTTCGGGTCTTCCTCCAGCAGGGCGGCAAGATCGGGCAGGGCAGCGCGGCAATAGCCGCAATTGTAGTCGAAGAATTCGACCAGGGTGACGTCGCCCTCCGGATTGCCGAGCACGATCTGGTCGGGGGCGTTGAAAATCTTGTTGTGGAACTCCGCCAGCGCCGTTTCGGACCGTTCGGCCTCCTCAGCCCGCAGCGTGTCCTCGAGGGCCGTTGAGACGCGTTGCAGCACCTTGGGGTCGCTGAGCAGGAATTGCTCGATCATCGGGTTGAGCACGGCCGGGTCGATGCTGGCCACCTCCGGCTCGGCGGGTGCAGTCGCAGCAGCCAGGGCAGATTGTTCCTCCAGCACCTGCTCGACAATGGCGCGGACGGCCACGGCGTCGGTTTCGGGGGCGGGTTGATTGAGGAGGGAATATCCCAGGGCACCAGCGAGAATTCCGGCAATGGCGGCCAGTGCGATGGACAGGTTCTTCATAGGTGGCTCCAGGCGAGTCTTGCGGTCTTCTGTAGCAGACCGTGGGCAGAGTAGCACCCGTATCAGGTGGCTCGGTTCAAGGGCGCTTCAATTGTTGTTGAGAAGCCGGACGCTTCGGGCTACCCCGAATGCAAGGATACGGAGCGCCCATGTTGACCCCTTCGCCCGACGGCCTGATGCCGTTCTTTGCCATGGACATTCTCAAGCGCGCCAAGGCGCTTGAAGCGCAGGGCCGGAGCGTGTGCCACCTGGAAGTCGGGGAACCGGGCGCGCCGCCGGCGCCGCGGGTCATTGAAGCGGTGGCGCGCGCCCTGCCGGAGCCGCAGGGCTATACCAATGCCAAGGGCCTGACGGGCCTCAGGGAGGGCCTGGCCACCTATTATGAACGGCAGCATGGAGCCAGTGTCGACTCGGAGCTGATCCTGGCCACGATGGGTTCGTCGGCCGGGTTCATCCTGGCCTTTCATACCGCGTTCAGGCCGGGCGCGCGCATTGCCATTACAAGGCCCGGCTATCCGGCCTATGTGAATACGCTGCTGGGCCTGGGGTTCGGGGTGGCGGAAATTCCGGTGAGCGCGGCCAATGGCTGGCGGTTGACCGGAGAGCAGATCGCGGCCGCCTATGCGCAGCAGCCGTTCGAGGGGCTATTGTTCGCCAGTCCGGCCAATCCGACGGGCGCGGCGGTCGACCGGGCGCAACTGGCCGATATCATCGGCACCTGCGCGCGGTTGGGGGTGACGTTCATCTCGGACGAAATCTATCATGGGCTGGACTATGCGGGCCCCTCGGTCAGCGCGCTGGAACTGACCCGCGATGCCATCGTCATCAACAGCTTCTCGAAATATTACTGCATGACCGGCTGGCGCATCGGCTGGATGGTGCTGCCCGAAGCCCTGATCCGGCGAGCCGAAATCCTGCAGCAGAACCTGTTCATTTCGGCGCCGACGCTGAGCCAGATCGGCGCGACGGTGGCGCTTGAAGAGCGGGACTATGCCGAAGAACAGAAGGCCGCCTATGCCCAGAACCGGCTGTTGCTGGGGCAGGGGCTGCGAGAGCTGGGATTCGACATGCCCGGCGATGGCGATGGCGCCTTCTATGCCTATGCGGGGATCAGCCGGTTTTCCAATGATGCGATGGACTTCTGCCTGAACATGCTGGACCGGGCG
Source organism: Devosia salina (assembly GCF_019504385.1). Lineage (NCBI taxonomy): Bacteria > Pseudomonadati > Pseudomonadota > Alphaproteobacteria > Hyphomicrobiales > Devosiaceae > Devosia > Devosia salina. Next base: position 1,831,891 of record NZ_CP080590.1, on the reverse strand, counting down.
GGCGTGGCCGCGACGCCGGGGATCGACTTCGACCGGACCAATGGCAATGGCTTCGTGCGCTTCGGCTATGCCGGGACGCAGAGCAGCATCGAGATGGCGCTCGAACGGATGCGGAAATTCCTGGCGGCGGGCGGGTGATGGGCGCCATACCGACCCTCTACACCGACCGGCTGGTGCTGCGGGCGCCGGCAATGGCCGACTATCCCGCCTATGCGGCATTCATGGCCTCGGACCGGTCCCGGATGATGGGTGGCCCCCACAAAGGTTGGGCGGCCTGGGGCATGTTTTCCAGCGACGTGGCGATGTGGGAGCTCTATGGCCACGGCGCGCTGATGATCGACCTCAAGGAGAGCGGGCATGCGTCGGCCAGGTCGGGATCAATCACGGGCCGATGTTTCCCGAAAAGGAACTCGGCTGGATGCTCTATGAGGGCTTTGAGGGCAGGGGTTATGCCACCGAAGCCGGCGCGGCGCTGCGCGACTGGGCCTTTGGGAGCCTGGGTTTGGAGACGCTGGTCAGCTATTTCGACCCTGATAATCACAAGTCGATGGCCGTCTCGTCGCGGCTAGGCGGCGTGCGCGACGACACGGCAGCGGTCCAGGATGAGGGCGACGTGGTGTTCCGGTATTTCCCGGACCGGTGAAGCGGCACCCACGACGTCCGCAGCATCGACCAACGAAAAGGGCGGCCCGGAGGCCGCCCTTGATGCTTCTAGAGCAATTCCCGTTCTGATTGAATCAGAACGGGAGCTCTATCTGTTTGTTTTGTCACGCTTTCGAACCGCAAAAGTGGTGTCCACTTTTGCTGAAAGCGCTCTAGCCGAGGCCGAGGCGGCGCTGCCACCAGCCGACCTTCTTCTTCTTGTCCGGCTCGCCTTCGGGCTGTTCGGCCTCCTCGGCAGCAGGCGCGGAGGCGCTGGAGGTCACCACCACGCCTTCGGGCGGTAGTTCCTTCTTGACGCGGCGCGAGCGGGCCGGCTTCTCCTCGGCAGCGGGCTCAGCGGCAGGTTCTTCCGCCTTGGCGGCCTTGGTTGCCCTCGTAGCCCTGGTCTTGGCCGGCGCGGCCTCGGAGACCGCTGCCTCTGGCGCAGATTCTGCGGCCTCGGCCTTGGGCTTGCGCGCACGCGGCTTGCGCTTCGGTTTTTCCTCGGCAGCCGGTTCAGCGGGCGTTTCGTCGGTGGTGATCGCTTCAACCGGCGCGGATTCGGCAGGCGCCGATTCCTCGGTTTCGGTAACCTTCTTGCGACGGGTGCGCTTGGGCTTTTCAGCCGGCTTTTCCTCGGCTGCAGACGCTTCTGCCGTTTCCGGCCCGGCGTTCATTTCGACATGCTCGATCACGGCGTCTTCCGGCGCCGAGACCGCGGCCTCCGCGGCTTCGGACCCGGTCTCGCCATTCTGATCGCGGCGATTGCGGCGGCCACCGCGGCGACCACGACGACGGCGGCGGCGGTTTTCGCCATCGCCATCACCCTCGACGGCCTGGCGGGCCGCAGCATCCTCGCTGCCATCCTCGTCTTCGCCTTCGGCGTCGGAATCCGCTTCGGCATCGGCACCAGTTTCGGACGCCTGCTGCGCGGGCTGATCGCCATTGCGACCACCGCGACGACGACGACGACGGCGGCGGCGGCCACTGCCTTCCCCTTCGCCCTGGTCGGCGGAACGGGCTTCGGTCTCCTCGGCCTCTTCGACCTCGGCTTCGACCTCGTCCTCGTCAGCATCCTCGATCACGGCACTGTCGACCCGCACATGGGCGGCGGCACGCTGATCGGCATAGGCCGAGACCCGGGCCTCGCCCTTTTCGATGGCGAACTGGTGACCGGTCATCTTGCCATCGGCAGTGATGGTGATGGAGAGGTTGTTGCGCATCTCAAGCTGCGACAGGGTCTCGCGCTTGTAGTTGAGGATGTAGAGCGCCACTTCCACGGGCACCCGGACATTGATGGACTGGCCCTGCTTGCGCAGGACGTGATCCTCGATGTGGCGCATGATCATCAGCGCCAGGCTTTCGGTGGACCGCACGAGACCGGTGCCATCGCAGATCGGGCACTTGTGGGTGGAGCTTTCCACCACGCCGAAGCGGATGCGCTGGCGGCTCATTTCCATGAGGCCGAAATGGGATATCCGGCCAACCTGGATGCGGGCGCGATCGTCCTTGAGGCAATCCTTGAGCTTGCGCTCGACGGCTCGGTTCGACCGGTTCTCCATCATGTCGATGAAGTCGATGACGATGAGGCCGGCCAGATCGCGCAGGCGGAGCTGGCGGGCCACTTCCTCGGCCGCTTCCAGATTGGTCTGGAGGGCGGTGTCTTCGATATTGTGCTCCTTGGTGGAGCGGCCCGAGTTCACGTCGATGGAAACGAGCGCCTCGGTCGGGTTGATGACGATATAGCCGCCCGAGGGCAGGGTGACTGTGGGCGAGAACATCTGGTCGAGCTGGTTCTCGACGCCGAACTTGGAGAAAAGGGGCTGCTCTTCGCCGTAAGGCTTCACGTTCTTGGCGTGGGACGGCATGATCATCTTCATGAAGTCCTTGGCCTCGCGATAGGCGTTGTCGCCCGCCACGAGAACTTCATCGATGTCCTTGTTGTAAAGGTCGCGGATGGTGCGCTTGATGAGCGAACCTTCCTCATAGACGAGGCACGGCGCCGAGCTCTCCAGCGTCAGCGTGCGCACGCTTTCCCACAGGCGCATCAGATATTCGAAGTCGCGCTTGACCTCGGCCTTGGTGCGCGAGGCACCGGCCGTGCGCAGGATGACGCCCATGCCCTGCGGCACTTCCAGGTCGGCGGTGATTTCCTTCAAACGCTTGCGGTCGGCCGCATTGGTGATCTTGCGCGAAATGCCACCGCCACGGGCGGTATTGGGCATCAGCACGGAATAGCGTCCGGCCAGCGAAAGATAGGTGGTGAGCGCGGCGCCCTTATTGCCGCGTTCTTCCTTGACGACCTGCACCAGCATGACCTGGCGGCGCTTAATCACTTCCTGGATCTTGTACTGGTGGCGGCGCTGCTGGCTGGACCGGCGGCGCTCGGGCACTTCCTCGAGCGCATCGGCACCACCGATGGATTCCACCGGCTCGCTATTGGCGGGGGCTTGCTCGATATGGCCGGCGTCGCCCGGTTCCTGCGGGTCGGCTTCCGCGTCAGGCTCGCTCACGCCCTCGGGCAGCGAAACCGTGTCGTCGGTGTCGTCGTGGTGCTCGTCCTCGTGCTCCTCGTCGCGCAAGAGGGCTTCGCGATCGGCCACGGGGATCTGGTAGTAATCGGGATGGATTTCCGAAAAGGCGAGGAAGCCGTGGCGGTTGCCGCCATATTCGACAAAGGCCGCCTGCAGGCTCGGCTCAACCCGCGTGACTTTCGCGAGGTAGATATTGCCCCGCAACTGGCGGCGGGTCGCCGATTCGAAGTCGAATTCCTCGAGCCGGTTACCGGCGGTAACGACAATCCGTGTTTCTTCCGGGTGGATGGCATCCACCAGCATTCTCTTGGTCGCCATAATGAGCTCCGCGCGCCCGCGCGCCGACAAGAGGGCGCCGGATAGCCGGCATCCTGGTCGTGGCGCATTGCGGGGCGAATAGGTTTGATGTTGGGAGGCGCGAACCTCTCACGTTCAGCGCCATGGTCTGTGCGGTCACGGCCGGCTTTGAGGGCGAAGCAAAGCGGCAATCGGATATTTCGATCGCGTCGCGCTTTGTTCGCCAGCGGGCCATATGACCTCTTCCTATTGGGTGTCAGGCGCTGGGCCTGGCACCGTCCGGCCCGGTTGGGCCGAAATTCGTCAATGCAGGGCGTTGAAACCGCAACGTCCGCTCCGGGCCATAGGGGGCATAGTCGATACCCCGAAAACGGCCGCGAAACACACGCACCTGCATTACAAGCGTGTAGGAAAGTTGCGCCGGAATGGCAACAGGAAAGTCAAATCCGGTGCCGCACGCCGGTTTTACCGCCTCGTTCCTTGGCCCTGAACGCAAATCATCGCATAAGGCCACATCTGCCGAAGAATCGCCGTATCGCGGCGCCATCTAGCGGCTCGAATTCGTGGGAGCCGGTCGACGTCTTGACCAGACAGTTTGTGATACGCCTTTTGCTGGGCCTGGTGACGCTGCTGGCCAGCCTGCAGGCCGTTGCGGCGCAGGATGCGGCTGTGCTGCCGCCCTTGCCCAATGTCATCGATGCCCGGATTACCGCCACGCCTGAACGGGCGCGGCTGGTGGTCGACCTGGCGGCGCGCACCGAATTCTCCTTTGTGTCCCTCGACGATCCGCAACGGCTTGCCATCGATGTTCGCGCCGGCACGTTTTCGGTACCTGAGCCGGACGGCGTGCCGAGCGAGGAAGGCCTGGTGTCGGCCTATGCCATCGAGCAGGCCGCCGCGGACCGGGTGCGCACCACGCTGACCCTGGCCGGCCCCGCACAGGTGCAGCAGGCCTATGTGCTGGACGCTTTCGAAGACCAGCCGGCGCGGTTGGTGGTCGACATCATCCCGGCGACGGCGGAGGAATTCGCGGCCAATGTCGAGCGCGACAAGGCGGCGTCCGAGACGGTGGTGCCAGCGGAGTCGACCCCCGCAGGCGGATCGGAACTGCCCATTGCCAGCCGACCGCTGGTGGTGATCGACCCCGGCCATGGCGGCATCGACAGTGGCGCCGAGGCGGTTGGCGGGATCAAGGAGAAGGATATCGTGCTGGCGTTCTCACTGCGCCTGCAGGAATTGCTGGTCGAATCGGGGCGGTTCGACGTGGCGCTGACCCGTGAAGACGATTCCTATCTGCGACTGGAAGAGCGGGTGGAGTTGGCCCGCTCGAACAAGGCGGACCTGTTCATTTCGCTGCACGCAGACAGTTTCCAGCAGCCCGAAATCCGGGGCGCCTCGGTCTATACCCGCGACGAGAACGCCACCGACGTATTGGACAAGGTGCTGGCAGACAACGAAAACGCTACCGATGTCATTGCCGGCTTCGCCATGCCGCAAACCATGGCGCCGGAAGTCGTGGATATATTGCTCGACCTGATGCGGCGCGAAATGCGGGTGCAGTCCTATATGGCTGCACAGTCAATCGTGCATCAGCTTGAACCGAGCGTGGCGCTGCGGCGTTTCCCCGTGCGGCAGGCGGATTTCTTCGTGCTGCAGGCGCCGGATGTGCCGTCGGTGCTGATCGAACTGGGGTTCCTTTCCAATGCCAGCGACATGGCCAACCTGATGCAGTCGGACTGGCAGGACCGGACGGCCGAAGCCATAGCACGCGGGATTTCCACCTATTTTGACAGTCTTGAGGAAGAGCAATGATGGATAGGGCGCCGATCACAATCGCGGACCGGTTCTGTTATGATCTGCTCGTGACTGCGCTCCAGGCACGGAGACCCTGACCGCATGTTCCGTCTGCTTGGCTGGTTGTTCGGATTTGGCATGTTCCTCGCGTTGGGGGGCGTGGCGGCCGCGGCCATCTATGTGGCAACGGTAACCGCGCAACTACCCGACTATACCGTCCTCAAGGACTACCAGCCGCCTGTGACGACGCGCGTGCACGCGGCCGACGGCACGCTGCTGGCCGAATATGCGCGGGAGCGGCGGCTGTTCCAGCCGATCGAGACGGTACCGCCCCTGGTTATCCAGGCGTTCCTCTCGGCCGAAGACAAGGATTTCTACAGCCATAGCGGGATTGCCGTGGACGGCGTCATCCGGGCCGTGCGCGACAATCTGGTGGCGCGACTGGACGGCAATAATTCCATCCAGGGCGGTGGCTCCTCGATCACCCAGCAGGTGGCCAAGAACTTCCTGCTCACCTCGGAGCAGACCTGGGACCGCAAGATCCAGGAGGCCGTGCTGGCGCTCCGGATCGAGTCCACCTTCTCAAAGAACAAGATTCTCGAGCTCTATCTCAACGAGATCTTCCTTGGCCTCAATTCCTATGGCGTTGCCGCGGCGGCGCTGAACTATTTCGACAAGGCGCTCTACCAGCTGACCCTGCCCGAGGCCGCCTATATCGCGGCACTGCCCAAGGGCCCCAACAATTACCATCCCTTCCGGCGCACAGAAGCGGCCATCGAGCGCCGGAACTGGGTGATCGACCGCATGGTCGAGAATGGCTACGTGACCTATGAGGACGCTGAGGCCGCCAAGAAGGAGCCGCTCAACGTCATTCCGCGTGCCGCCGGCAGCCAGCTCTACTCGGCCGAATATTTCACCGAGGAGGTGCGCCGCGAACTGGCCAAGCTCTATGGCGAAGACCAGCTCTATGGCGGCGGGCTTTCGGTGCGCACGACGCTCGAGCCGCGCCTGCAGGAATATGCCCGGCGTGCGCTCATGGATGGATTGATCGACTATGACCATCGACGCGGCTTCCGCGGGCCGGTGGCGAGTGTCGAGCTCGGCGAGGACTGGGGCGCAGCAGTCTCGGAGATCGTGCCGCTGAGCGATGTGCCCGAATGGCAATTGGCCGTCGTCCTCGAAGTTGGGGGCAACCAGGCGCGCATCGGCCTCCGCCCGGAGGACGATGTCGATGGGCGCATTGCCGAAGAGCGTGTGGAGGGCACACTGTCGGGTCCCGAGATCAAGTGGGTGTCAAAGCCCGTGCAGGACCTGCTCAAGGTGGGTGACGTGGTCTATGTGTCCCCGGTGGCCGGCAAGCAGGGCGTCTATACGCTCGAGCAGGTGCCCGAGATCGAAGGGGCGCTGGTGGCCATGGACCCGCGCACCGGGCGCGTGCTGGCCATGGTCGGGGGCTTTTCCTTTGCCGAAAGCGAGTTCAACCGGGCGACGCAGGCGCTGCGCCAGCCGGGCTCGGCCTTCAAGCCGATCGTCTATGCCGCGGCGCTCGACAATGGCTATACGCCGGCCTCGGTGGTGCTGGATGCACCGGTCGAAGTGCGCATGGCCGACGGCTCGGTGTGGCGGCCGGAAAACTATGCCCAGGAATTCTACGGTCCCCAGACCCTGCGGCGCGGCATCGAGCGCAGCCGAAACGTGATGACGGTGCGGCTGGCCCGCGATATCGGCATGCCGCTGATTGCCGATTATGCGCAATTGTTCGGCATATACGACAATATGCAGCCGGTGCTGGCCATGGCGCTGGGCGCCGGCGAGACCACTGCGATGCGGATGACGGCCGCCTATGCCACGATCGCCAATGGCGGCCGCAAGATCGTGCCGACGCTGATCGATCGCATCCAGGACCGCTATGGCTCCACGGTGTTCCGGCACGACCAGCGCGTCTGTGACGGGTGCGAGGCGGAGGACTGGCACGGGCAGGGGGAGCCGCGCATCATCGACAACCGGCCGCAGGTTCTCGACCCGATGACGGCCTATCAGATCACCTCGATGATGGAAGGCGTGGTGCAGCGCGGCACGGCCACCGCGGCCCGGGCGCTCAACCGGCCGGTGGCAGGCAAGACCGGCACGACCAATGACTACAAGGATGCCTGGTTCGTGGGCTTTACCCCAGAACTGGCGGTGGGCATCTATGTCGGCTACGACCAGCCGCGGTCCATGGGCTCGTCTTCGACGGGCGGTGGCATGGCGGTGCCGATCTTCACCAGCTTCATGGCCAAGGCCCTGCAGGGCAAGCCGGCGACGCCGTTCAACGTCCCGGCGGGGATGACCACGGCCTGGATCAATCCCTCGACCGGCGTCAAGGCCTTCGAGGGTGAAGAAGCAATCGCCGAGGCCTTCAAGCCCGGCACCGGCCCGAACCTGATGACTTCGGTAATCGGGCTCGATGTGCAGGCGTTCGACGCCATTCAGCGCGAGCAGATGATGCAGCAGAACTATGGCAGCGGCTTTACCGGGTTCAACTCCAGACCCTCGACGCGCCCCAGCGGCAACGGCACCTTCCTCGATCCGAGCCTTGGGTCATTCGAAAGCCTGACGGACTGAAACGTCGCGTTGTGGAGACTGTCGGGAGTTGTTGCACTGGCGCGGCTTCTCGGCTAGGAACCCAGCCCGTGCCCCTCTGGCGGAATGGTAGACGCAGAGGACTCAAAATCCTCCGCCGCGAGGCGTGCCGGTTCGAGTCCGGCGGGGGGCACCACTTTCCGCAAGATTTGCCGATGCGACCCTATGCGCCCAACCACAGGCGCATGAGGTAGACAGTCAGCACGCCGCCGGCCATGGCCGCGAATAGGTTGCGCGAGAACACGAAGATCGTGCCGGTCGCGAGGGCGGCGACGACTTCGGCCACACTTCCAGTCACCAGGGCCGGTGCAACCAGCGCGGCCAGGACCGCGCCGGGAATGTGGCGCAGCCAGGCGGCAGCAAAGCCCTCGCGCGGCAGGCGATCTGCCAGCAGCAGGCCGCTGGCCTTGATGGCAATGGTGACCAGCGCCATCCCGAGGATGGCGAGAACGGCCTCAGGCGAGGTGAACATGCCGGCGCACCTCCATAAGGGCACCCGCAAGACTGCCCGCCACTCCGCCCACCAGGATGTGCCAGCTACCCTCGACATATTGGGCCGTGAAAATGGCGGCCAGAGCCGCGACCAGCCAGGGAACGATGTCCCCGCGGCCCTTCCACATGCCCAGCATCAGGGCAAGGAAGGTGGCGGTAAAGGCGAAATCGAGACCCCAGCGCGCCGGATCATCGATGGCGGAACCGAGGCCGTAGCCGATGAGGTTGGTGCTCATCCAGGAGAGCCAGGCCAGGACGCCACCGCCCATGAGAAAGGCGACGCTGCCGCCGCCCCGGGCCATGGCGGCCACCGTCATGGCCCAGTTCTCGTCGGTCACCAGATACATGCCGAGCGCGCCGCGTCCGAGCTTTCCAGCCGGGTAGAGCGGGCGCAGCGTGGCAGTGAGCAGCAGATAACGCAGATTGACGATCAGGGCCGCGAGCACCAGCGGGCCGATGGGCAGGGTAGAGGGCGTCGCCGTCCAGAGGTCGAGCGCTACGAACTGGGCCGAGCCGGCAAAGACCAGGCCGCTCATCATCATGACTTCAATGAGGCTGAGGCCGGCACTGCGCGCCAGCATGCCCCAGACCATGCCGTAGGCGGCCACCGAAATGGCAACGGGCACGCAGGCGCGCGCGCCGGCGAAGAACTGGTCGGTTGCGGAATCGGAGAGGGCGGAGACCTGCGACATGGTTCGTCTCTAGCACGACTGGCGGCGCGAGCGTGATGACAAGAGTTGATGGCCGGCATCGACGCGATTAATGGCCCAAGGCGCACGATTGACCGTATCGGGGGAGAGGCGTAGAGAGGCCGCCGTCACTGCCCAGCCTCGGTCTTCTTCCTGCCAGCACTGGTTTTTTCGGCGCCGCTCTGGCTGAATTCCGCCAGCGCCGGCTGCAACCGGGGCAAAGCGGTGACGTCAGCACCGAACATTCCGGAGCCCGTCGATGCAGTTCCAGTCCACCCGCCCCCTCTGGCAGCGGTTCGCCCTGTTCCTGGTGCCGTTGATGGCCTCCAATATCCTGCAGGCGCTGTCGGGCACGGTCAACTCGATCTATGTGGGGCAGATGATCGGGGTCGAGGCGCTGGCGGCGACGGCGACCTTCTTCCCGATCATGTTCTTCCTGATGAGCTTCCTGATCGGGCTTTCCGCCGGGTCGACGGTGCTGATTGGCCAGGCCTGGGGCGCCCGCAATGTCGAGAAGGTCAAGCAGGTGGCGGGGACGACCCTTGCGGCCGCGATTGTGCTCGGGCTCGTGGTGGCGATCGTGGGCGGCATCTGGACCGAGCAGATCATGACCGTGCTCGGCGCGCCGGAGAACATCCGGCAGCTCGCGGTCGGCTATGCGCGAATCGTGCTGATCGGCATGCCGGGTTTCTTCCTCTTTCTTGTCGTGACCTCGGTGTTGCGCGGCGTCGGCGATACGATCACGCCGCTGTTTTCCCTCATGCTGTCGCTGGCGGTAGGGCTGGTGGTAACCCCGGCCCTGATCCAGGGCTGGATCGGATTGCCGCAACTGGGCGTCAACGCCGCGGCCGTCGCCATGATCGCCGGTTTCACCACGGTGCTGGTGTTCCTGTTCGTCTATATGCGGGTGCGCAACATGCCGCTGGCGCCCGATCATGTCCTGCTGCGCGCCATGCTGCGTCCGGACATCAAGCTGCTGGGCCTGATCCTGAAGCTGGGCATTCCCGCCGGGCTGCAGATGGTGATCTCGTCAATCGCCGGCATCGTGGTGGTCGGCCTCGTCAACCGTTTCGGTTCGGATGCGACGGCGGCCTATGGCGCGCTGGGGCAGGTGATGAGCTACGTGCAGTTCCCGGCCATGTCGATCGGGATCGCGGCCTCGATCTTTGCTGCCCAGGCCATTGGCGCGCGGCAGGTGGACCAGATCGGGGCGATCACGCGCACTGCGCTGACGCTGAACCTGATCATTACCGGTGGCCTCATCATCCTGGCCTATCTTTTCAGCCAGCACGTTGTGGCGCTGTTCATCACCGATCCGGCAGTGGTCGACCTCACCGAGACGCTGCTGCATGTGATGCTGTGGAGCATTCTGTGCTTCGGCTGGAGCGTGGTGTTTTCCGGGATCATGCGGGCGAGCGGCACGGTTTATGCGCCCATGGCGCTGTCGCTGGCGTGCATTCTGTGCATCGAACTGCCCGGCGCCATCTGGCTGAGCCAGACCAGCCTGGGGCTGGTCGGCATATGGGTCGCCTATGCGGCGAGCTTCACCATGATGCTGGTGCTGCAGTCGGGCTGGTACATGCTGGTATGGCGGCGCAAGGAGATCGTGGCGCTCGTCTAGAGCGCCACTGTCAGTCCTGACCGAGGTTGAGGCGCAGGGCGCGCTTGCCACCGGGAGCGAAGACGTCGATCTCGACGCTGACCGGATCGAGTGCCATGCGGCGGGTGCGGGCCGACAGGGCCATGACCACGCCGAGCAAATCGCCCACCGAGCGCTTCTGGCGCGGCAGCATGCGCTCGGTCATGCCTGAGAGCGCCTTGTTGCGGACCTTCATGTCCGGCGCGGCGAGCGGCGAACGGCCCACGAAATTGGCCAGTTCGATGAGAGCGTTACGATCACTCATTGGGCTACTCCATACACAAGCACCAATTGCGTCCCCATGGCGGCCATTCTGGCCGCCTTGTCGTCAGGAACCCGATCCGTCCGGCAGAGCCGGTACTGAATTCATCGGATCGTGTCCTTGCGGCCGGCGGTTGGTCCGCCGTGCCGGCATTTCGTCAACCCTGCAGCGCCAGGCAGGCTAGGTTCTGGTCCTTCAGGCGGTTGCACATATTGGTCGCAGCATCGCGGTCGCCGAAGCCGACGAAGCGGGCGCGATAGAAAATCTGGCCGTTCTTTTCGAACCGCTCGACATAGGAGCGGAAGTCACCCAGCGAGCCGACCTTGCCGGCCGCATCTGAGAGCATGGCGCGTGCGCTGTCCTCGGAGGGGCCGGCGCCGATCTGCACGATCCAGCCGCTGATCGGGGCCGCATCGGCGACTGCACCGGAGTGCATCAGGTCGACCGGCTGGCCGGCGCCGCCATCGACATTGCCCGGTGGCAGCAGGGGCGTGGAGGGCGCGGTCTGGCCAAGGGCGGCGGGCGGAGCACCCAGATTGTAGGTTTCGCTCAGCCAGGCGCCGATGACGTCCTGGCTGGGATAAAGCGGTTCGGCCTGCGTGGGCGCGGCCAGCACATTGGCAGCCTGCACGGCCGGCGAAAGACCAAGATCGGCCGGCGCGGGGGTGGGCATGGTGACCGGCGCGGCCGAGGCCACGGCGACCTGTGCCTGGGGCTGTGCGCCGTTGCCGGCAACCAGCGCAGCGAGGCGGAAATCCGGCATGGGCGTGGGCATGGCAAAGGTGGGCTTGCGCGGCTGGGCAAGGGCGAACTGGGTATTGCCCTGGCGACCGGGCAGGGGAACCATGGCGGTCTGCAGATAGTCGCCACGACGGCCCTTGTTGAGGTAGCTCGACACCAGCTGGCGCACCTTCTCGTCGCGAGCAGCTGCCGAATTGAAGCCGAAGGCCACGACCACGATGTGCCGATTGTCCTTGCGGGCAGCTGTCAGGAGGTTGGAGCCGGCGGCGTTGATATAGCCGGTCTTGATGCCGTCGACGGCGCCCATATAGCCCAGCACGCGGTTGTGGTTGCCATAGGTCTTGCCGTTGTAGCGGAAGGAGGTGGTCTGGAAATATTCGTAATAGGTGGGGAAGTGCTGGTAGATGGCGATGCCCAGGATGGCCTGGTCGCGCACCGTGGTCACCTGGCCGCCGTCCGGCAGGCCGGAGGCGTTGCGATATGTGGTGTTGCGCATGCCCATGGCGCGGGCCGTTGCCGTCATGCGCTCGGCGAATTTTTCCTCAGAACCGGAAATATGCTCGGCGATGACGCGGGCCATGTCGTTGGCGGAAAGCGTCACCAGCGACTTGATGGCATCTTCCACCGAAATGGTCGAGCCGGCGCGGAGGCCCAGCTTGGTCGGCACGGCGGCCGCCGCATGCCGCGAGACTGTCATTTTGGTGGAGAGGCTGAGATTGCCCGCCTGCAGTTCCTGGAACAGGACGTAGAGCGTCATCACCTTGGTGACCGAGGCAGGGTAGCGCCTGGAATCGGCCTGATCCTCGTAGAGCACCTTGCCGGACTTGGCATCGACGACGATGCCGGCATATTTGCGGAGATTTTCGATGGCCTGAGCCGGCGCCGTAGCCGGAAGGCTGACAGCGAAGACGACAAGAACGGCAGCGAGGGCGCGCAAGAACGCAACGCGCCAGGGGGTCTTTGCCAGGGAGGTCACCCGGTACTCCAACTACTCGATCGGGCATTCTGCCCGTACACAACTCGTTTGACGCAGCCGGCCTTCGCGTGTCCCCAAACCCCGAAAGTCCAGCCTTCCGGGAGGTTAGACCGGCGCCGTTACGATTCCGTAAAATGCAATCGAGTTTGCGAAGGGATGTGTCGGGGGCGCCACAGAAAGACCACGGCGCGCGCCTCAACGGGCTGAATCGGGCCGGAAAGCTGGCCAAACAACCTGCTCACATTTTCGGGATGCGTTTGCCCTTAACACCGGCCTGATTTTGCCTACATAATGGGTCCAACCTTGCTGCTTCGTTTTCCCAGGCGGCCCATAGCCATGACCAAGACTCCCTTTCTGCCCGCTCCGATAAAGCCGTCCGTGATCCTGCCCATGCCGCTGCGCGTAATGGGTGGGCCGAAGGACGACGATGGCGGCCGCCGGGGCGGGAACGATGCCGATTTCGAAACCGGGACGGTGACCAAGACGCGTCCCAAAACCAAGCGGCCGAACCTCTATCGGGTGCTGTTGCTCAACGACGACTACACGCCGATGGAATTCGTCGTTCTGGTGCTCCAGGACGTCTTCAACAAGTCACGCGAAGACGCCATGCGCATCATGCTGCACGTTCACCAGAAGGGGGTGGGTGAGTGCGGCGTATATCCATACGAAGTGGCCGAGACCAAGGTCACCCGCGTGATGGATACGGCACGCAAGAACCAGCATCCGCTGCAATGCGTGATGGAAAAACAGTAGGAACATCATATGCCCTCATTTTCGCGCGGACTCGAAAAGGCCCTGCACCAGGCGATGAACCTGGCCCGTGAGCGCAACCATGAGTTTGCCACGCTCGAGCACCTGCTTCTGGCCTTGACGGACGACCGCGATACCGTGGCCGTGCTGACCGGATGCGATGTCGATATCGACGCGCTCAAGAGCGACCTCGAAGATTTCATCAATGAAGAGCTGGACAGCCTGGTCGTTCAGAACGGTCAGGATGCGCGGCCGACGGCGGCTTTCCAGCGCGTGATTCAGCGCGCCGTGATCCATGTCCAGTCGTCCGGTCGCGAAGAGGTGACCGGTGCCAATGTGCTCGTGGCGATCTTCGCCGAACGCGAGAGCCATGCCGCCTATTTCCTCGAGCAGCAGGACATGAGCCGGCTCGATGCGGTCAATTTCATCTCGCACGGCATTACCAAGTCGGGCCCGAGTGAAGAGCGCAAGGTGCGCGGCGCCGAAGATGGCGAGGGGCCGTCGGAGGGTGGGCAGGAGGCCAAGAAGAGCTCCGCCCTGGCCGATTTCTGCGTCAACCTCAACGAGAAAGCCCGGCAGGGCAAGATTGACCCACTGATCGGCCGCGACAGCGAATTGCGCCGGACCATCCAGGTGCTGTGCCGGCGTTCGAAGAACAACCCGCTTTATGTGGGTGACGCCGGCGTAGGCAAGACGGCGATTGCCGAGGGCCTGGCGCGCAAGATCATCGAAGGCGATGTGCCTGAAGTTCTCAAGGAAGCGGTGATCTATGCGCTCGACATGGGTGCGCTGCTGGCCGGCACGCGCTATCGCGGTGACTTCGAGGAACGCCTCAAGGCCGTGATGAAGGAACTCGAGAAGATGCCCAATGCGGTGCTCTTCATCGACGAGATCCACACCATGATCGGCGCCGGCGCCACCTCTGGTGGTGCGCTCGATGCCTCGAACCTTCTGAAGCCGGCCCTGGCTTCGGGTGCGATCCGCTGCATCGGTTCGACCACCTACAAGGAATACCGGCAGTTCTTCGAGAAGGACCGGGCCTTGGTGCGGCGCTTCCAGAAGATCGACGTCAACGAGCCGACGGTTCCCGATGCGATCGAGATCGTGAAGGGGCTGCGCCCCTATTTCGAGGAGTTCCACAAGATCAAGTACACGGACGAGGCCCTCAAGGCCGCCGTGGAACTGAGCGCGCGCTACATCACCGATCGCAAGCTGCCGGACAAGGCGATCGACGTGATCGACGAGACCGGGGCCAGCCAGAAGCTGCTGCCGGAAGACCAGCGCAAGCAGGTGATCGATGTCGAGGACATCGAGACGACCATTGCCTCGATTGCGCGCATCCCGCCCAAGTCGGTGTCGAAGTCCGATGCCGAACTGCTGAGTGGGCTCGAGCAGAGCCTCAAGACGGTGGTGTTTGGGCAGGATTCGGCCATCACGGCCCTGTCCTCGGCGATCAAGCTGGCCCGCGCGGGCCTGCGCGAGCCGGAAAAGCCGATCGGCTCATACCTGTTCACCGGCCCGACCGGTGTCGGCAAGACCGAGGTGGCCAAGCAGTTGGCCGACACGCTGGGGGTGGAACTCCTGCGCTTCGACATGTCCGAATATATGGAGCGCCATACGATCAGCCGACTGATCGGCGCGCCTCCGGGCTATGTGGGGTTCGACCAAGGCGGTCTGCTCACCGATGGCGTCGACCAGCATCCGCATTGCGTGGTGCTGCTGGACGAGATCGAGAAGGCCCATCCGGACCTTTACAACATCCTGTTGCAGGTGATGGACCACGGCAAGCTGACCGATCACAATGGCAAGGCGGTCGATTTCCGCAATGTCATCCTGATCATGACGTCCAATGTCGGCGCCGCGGAACTGGCCCGCTCGCCCATCGGTTTTGGCCGCAAGCGCGAGCAGGGGGACGACGAGGATGCGATCAACCGCACCTTCAGCCCCGAATTCCGCAATCGCCTGGATGCCATCATCTCCTTTGCGCCGCTGCCGCGCGAAGTGGTGCGCCGGGTGGTCGAGAAATTCGTGCTGCAGCTCGAAGGCCAGCTGGCCGAGCGCGGTGTCACGATCAATCTCACGCCCGAAGCCGCTGACTGGCTGGCCGAGCATGGCTATGACGAGCGCATGGGTGCCCGCCCGCTGGGCCGGGTGATCCAGGAGCATGTCAAGAAGCCGCTGGCCGACCAGGTGCTGTTCGGTGAGCTGGTCAATGGCGGCTCGGTCACAGTGGCCGTGGTGGGCGAGGGGAGCGAGGCCAAGCTCGAACTGGTGGCCGTGCCGCCGCGTCCGGCCAAGCCCAAGGCCCTGCCCAAGCCGAAAAAGCCCAAGGCTACGGCGGACAAGAACTGAGGATCAAATTGATCCAGATGCGGAAGGCCGGGAGCGATCCCGGCCTTTTAGCTGGTCGGCTGGCGGGCCACGAAAAGGTCCTCGGGCGTGCCTGTCCCGGAGGATGCGCGGCCATAACGCTTGAACAGTTCGATAACGCCATGGAAGCGATAGACACGGATGTAGTTCCACAGTTTCCGGCGATTGGCGTCGCTGAAATGCACCAGCTTGTCCGGCGGATTCCTGCCCGGCACCTCGCCGAGCAGCTCGAGCCAGTAGGCGAAATGGCTTTCAAAGTCAGTTGCGGAAATCACGCCGCGATCAATGAGGAAGTTGATCATCTCCAGCCGGGTCAGCAACACGTCGATCTTGTCACGGGCCGCTTTCTCCTCCTCGGAGAACTTGGCCTTGGGATTGGTTTCGTAGGTCGCGGCGTGGATTTCCAGGGCGCGCATGGCGGTGGGCTCGGAGTAGTCCAGCGCCGACAAGGCGTCCTGCGCAGAAACGTTGCCCAATAGAGCAAGTGTCTCCCGAGCCGCGGTAACGGCCTGACTCTGAGCGAGATCGTTCTTCTGGCGGATACTGTTGCGGCGATATTGAATGAAAGCTAAGGCAGCACTGGCCGCCGCTATTAGCGCGGCCAAGTTCTGGCCGTTCAAAAGCCAATGGATCACTGGCGCCATGACTGCCTCCCGACTTTTGGATATCGGAGCATCAAGCTGACGATAGGGCAATATATCAATCGAGCTAGTCGATTTGCTTTCCGGTATTTCATTCATCGCGCACGGTATTGCTTCCGGCTGGTGCGACCGCGGGGTGCATCGCAGGTCTGCATTTGCATTTCCGGAGTTGTTCGCGACCGATAAACTTCCTATAAGCCTCCCGTTCGTCGGACTCGGTTTCTCCTTCCGAGTGGCTTCTCCGGGCGCCTATCCCCCGGTCACAAGTATCATCGCGCATTTGGGCGGCTCCCAGCCGCCGGCGCCCTAGGTCTTGTATCTTATGTTCAATTTTGAAAACTACCGCGCCGAGTGGGTGCGGAACGTGCGGGGCGACCTGCTCTCCGGTCTCGTCGTGGCCCTGGCGCTCGTGCCGGAGGCCATCGCCTTTTCCATCATTGCCGGGGTCGACCCGAAGGTGGGGCTCTATGCCTCGGTGGTGATCGCCATCGTCATTTCCATCTTCGGTGGCCGGCCCGCCATGATTTCGGCGGCGACCGCGGCCACAGCCGTGCTGTTCGGCTCGCTGGTGCGCCAGCATGGGCTGGACTATCTGCTGGCGGCGACGATTCTCGCGGGCCTGCTGCAGATCGGCGCGGGCTATCTCAAGCTCCACACGGTCATGCGTTTCGTGTCCAAATCGGTGATGACCGGCTTCGTCAATGCACTGGCCATCCTGATCTTCATGGCGCAATTGCCCGAACTGATCGGGGTGCCGATGATGACCTATCCCATGGTCGCGCTGGCGCTGGCGGTCATTTACCTGTTCCCCCGCGTCACCACGCTGGTCCCGTCGCCGCTGGTGGCGATCATCGTTGTCGGCCTCGTTGTGTTCTTTGGCGGGCTGGACGTGCATCTGGTCGGTGACATGGGTGAACTTCCCACGACCCTGCCATTCTTCCTGATCCCCAATGTGCCGCTAACGCTGGATATGCTGTGGATCATCCTGCCCTATTCGGTGGGCGTGGCAGCGGTGGGCCTGCTGGAATCGTTGATGACGGCGCAGATCATCGACGAATTCACCGACACGCCCAGCGACAAGCGGCAGGAGAGCATCGGGCAGGGCATCGCCAATATTGCTTCGGGTTTCTTCGGCGGCATGGCAGGCTGTGCGATGATCGGGCAGTCGGGCATCAATGTGCGCTCGGGCGGGCGTGGGCGCCTGTCCACCTTCCTCGCCGGCGCCTATCTGCTGGTGCTGCTGGTGGTGCTGGGCGACCTGTTGCGCAATATTCCCATGCCAGCGCTGGTGGCGATCATGATCATGGTGTCGATCGGTACCTTTGACTGGCAGTCGATCCGCAATCTGCGCGAGCATCCGCGTTCATCGTCCATGGTGATGCTCTCGACCGTTGCCTTCGTCGTCTATACGCACAACCTTGCCATTGGCGTGCTCGTGGGCGTGCTGCTCTCGGGCGTGTTCTTCGCCTGGAAGATTTCGCAGATCTTCGAGGTGCGCAAGGAGCTGAGCGAAGACGGCAAGACGCGCGTCTATCACGTGCAGGGGCAGCTGTTCTTTGCTTCGGCCGAGCAGTTCATGGCGGCCTTCGACTTTGACGAAAAGGTCGAGCGGGTGGTGATCGACCTGACCCATGCTCACATCTGGGATATTTCCAGCGTTGCGGGAGTGGACAAGGCCGTCATCAAGTTCCGCAAGGCCGGTGTCGACGTCACCCTGTCCGGCATGAACCGCGCCAGTGCCACCATCGTCGACAATCTGGGCGTGCACCACAAGGCCAATGGCGACCTGCTGGTCGGCCATTCGTAAGGCAAGGGGCCCGGCGGATGCCGGGCCTTTTCATATGGCCGAACGGCGACCGGCCCAGAGGTGGCCGAGGGTGAATGCGGCGTAGATGGATGCCGGCAGGAACAGGGTGCCGATGCCGATGAACCGGTAGAGCGATGCGCCGATCGCCGCGCCGCCGAAAAGGCCCAGCCATATGGCGAGATGCTGCAACCAGCGCCTAGGCGGCGCCGCCCCGCGCAGGGCCAGCGCCAGATCCTGGCCGGCCATGTAGAGCGTGCCGGTGACGAAGGTAGCGCCCAGGCGCACGGCGCCCCGCATGGGCAGAATGGCATTCTGCGCCCCTGCGCTGGCGGCGAGGACCAGCATTGTCTGGGTAGACGGAAACCCGCTCAATGTCAGGGACAGCGTCAGCGCCACGCCGGCGAATACGGCAGCGCTGACGGCGGCCGGACCCCAACGGGCATTGGAGAAGGCGGCCAGCGCACCAAAGACGCTGCCGATGAAGAACAGGGCGATGAGTGAAGCGGTCAATAACACCACTGGCCATGCGCCCTCGACCAGGGCAGCGCCGCCCTGGGTGGTGTTCCCGCTCATGAACGAGGTGAAATAGCCGCCCAGCTCGATGAAGCCGACCACGTCGATAAGCCCCGCGGAAGCGGTCAGTGCCATGCCCAGGGCAAGGTGGCGGGCTGGTGTCATGGCCGGCCTAAAGTTCCGCGGCGATCTTGCTGGCTAGCGCTGCCAGTTCGGCATCGTCGGCCTTGCCGCCCGCATGGGCGCCGAGCGCGACCCCTTCATAGATGGGGATGATATGAAAATGGAGGTGGAACACGGTCTGCCCGGCCGGTGCCTCGTTGAACTGCATCAGTCGCAGGCCATCGGCCCCCGTGGCGGCCTTGACCGCCCGGGCGACCCGCTGCACCAGCGGCATCACGGCTGACAGGTCAGCGGGATCGGCATCGAGCAGGTTACGGGACGCCGCCTTGGGGACGATGAGGGTGTGGCCCCGCGATTGGGGGAAGATGTCCATCATCACCAGGGCGATGTCATCCTCGTGCACATTGTGGCAGGGCAGTTCGCCCTTGAGAATCCTGGCGAAGATATTGGCGGAATCGTAGGTCATGTGGCCCTCGTGCGGTCGCGTATCATCATGTTTAGGGGCGCTGCAGCGGGAGGAAAAGCCCCGATATCGATATCCTCGCCGCGGCTTCTGGAGCGAGGCGGGCTGGCAGATGTATCAGCGCTCCTGACGCTCGCCTTTGCGGAATGGCGTGAACCCCTCGAGCAGTTCCTGTTGCTGTTCGATGGCAGGTCGCTCGTCTTCGAGATATTCGGCGACGGCGCGCCTCAGGCCGGGATGCGCAATCCAGTGTACCGAATGGGTGAGGACGGGCTCATAGCCACGCGCCAGCTTGTGTTCGCCCTGGGCGCCGGCCTCGACGACGGCCAGCCCATGCGCGATGGCGTAGTCGATGGCCTGGTAATAGCAGACTTCGAAATGGAGGAACGGGACGTCCCGCGTAGCGCCCCAATTGCGTCCATAGAGACGGTCGCGCCCACGGAAATTGATGGCGCCGGCGATGGGCGTGTCGCCGTCATAGGCGAGCATGAGAACCACTCGGTCGGCCATGTATTGGCCGAGGAGCGAGAAGAAGGTGCGGTTGAGATAGGGCCGGCCCCATTTGCGGGCGCCGGTGTCTTCGTAGAAGGCAAAGAAGGCGTCCCAATGGTGCTCCTGGATGTCCGAGCCGGACAACCAGCGGACACTGATGCCATCGGCAAGGGCATCCCGGCGTTCGCGGCGGATGGTCTTGCGCTTGCGCGAGGCGAGGGTTTCGAGAAAATCCTCGAAGCTGGCATAGCCCTGGTTGTGCCAGTGGAACTGGGTGTCGACGCGACGGAGCCAGTCGAGCGAGCCGGCCAGTTCGGCTTCGCTCCCCGGCACGAATGTCAGGTGAACCGAGGAGGCACCGAGCCGTCCAGCAAGTTGCTGGGCGGTCGAGAGCAGGGCCGCCTGGGCTTCCAGGCTCCCGGACGGAACCAACAGCTTGGGTGCGGTGGCCGGGGTAAATGGCACCGAGCCCTGAAGCTTTGGATAATAGTGGCCACCGGCGCGCTCCAGCGCATTGGCCCAGCCATGGTCGAACACGTATTCGCCCATGGAGTGGGACTTTAGAAACAGCGGCAAAAGGCCGATCGGGCTGTTATTGCTGTCGGCGAGAAGGATGTGCTGCGCCTGCCACCCGGTCTTGCCGGTGGCGCAGCCCGATTGTTCGAGGGCCAGGAAAAAAGCGTGATCGAGGAAGGGGTTGTCCGGAACGCCGTCCGTCGAGGGAACAAGACTGTTCCACACCGCGGCCGGGATGGAGGCCGTTGTGGGGTGGATCGTTGCCGTGTAACCGCTTGCAGACACTGGGACGAAAAGCCCTGAACTTGGGTCTGGCCGATATGGGGTGGCGTGGCCCCGGATTCAACCGGGGCCGGAAAGGCTAGACCTCGACGACCGCTTCGATTTCGACGGCCGCACCGAGGGGAAGCGAGGCGACGCCGAAGGCGGCGCGGGCATGTTTGCCCTTGTCTCCGAGCACGCCGACCAGGAGGTTGGACGCACCATTGGCCACCAGATGCTGTTCGAAGAAGTCGGGGGCCGAAGCGACCAACACCGTCAGCTTGACGATTTTCTTGACTTCGTGGAGGGGCACGCCGGCCATGTGGACGATCTGTGCAAGAATATTGACGGCGCTGAGTTCGGCGGCATTGCCACCCTGCACGACATTCATGGTGTCGCCCAGCCGGCCCTGCACGACGCCCTGGTCGTTGCTGGAGAGCTGCCCCGACACGTAGAGGAGGTTGCCACTGCGGCTGACCGGCACATAGCTGGCCACGGGCGCCTTGGGCGCGGGCAGTTCATAGCCATATTCACGGAGCTTTTCGATCGGGTCGGTCATCTGGTCTTGCCTTCGAGGTCGTCTGCTTCTTCTTCGGATACCGGCCCCGAGACGATTTCGGGCCGGGATGTATATAGCTTGCCGCGTACCACGGCCGCACGCCCGAAACGGGTTCGGACCTTGTCCATGGCCCGCTCCGCGGCCGCCTTGCGGGCCACCTGCGGCTCCAGCAGGTCGCTGGGATCGGAACCATCTGCCGCTTCCAGGCCCGCAATGCCGATGCCGATCAACCGGAACGGCGTGCCATCGGTTTCACGTTGCAGCAGGTCGCGCCCGGTTTCATAGAGCACATTGGCCAGCTGCGTGGGCATCATCAGGTGTCGGGCACGCGTGCGCAACTTAAATCCGGCCGTCTTGAGTTTCAGCGTCACCGTGTCGCCCACCAGACCCTTGGCCTTGAGGCGTTCCGAAAGGCGTTCGGAGCATTTGAGCAGTTCGGTGGAGAGTTCGTCGAGGGAGGCCAGGTCGCGGAAAAAGGTGGTTTCCGAGGAGACCGTCTTCATCTCGCCATCCGTGGAGACCCGGCGGCTATCCAGTCCCTGGGCCAGCCGGGCCAGCCGGGCGCCCGATTCGCCGTAGAGCCGCATCAGGCGGGCAGGGTCCTCCTGCTGGAGCTGGCCGATCGTATGATAGCCATCGCGCTTGAGGGTCTCGGAAAAGACCTTGCCGACACCGAAGATGAGGCTGATCGGCTTTGGCGCCAGGAATTCAAGTGTTTCCGCCGCACCGATCACGGCAAAGCCACGGGGCTTGTCGAGGTCGGACGCGACCTTGGCCAGGAACTTGTTGTGGGAGAGCCCGACCGAAATGGTGACGCCGATTTCCTGCTCGATGGTGCGGGCAAAGCGCGCCAGGCTCAGGGCAGGGGGTGCCTTGTGCACGCGCTCGGTGCCGGTCATGTCAAGAAAGGCTTCGTCGATGGAAATCGGCTCGACCAATGGGGTCAGCGCCTCCATGTGCGCCCTGATCTGTCGGCTGACTTCGACATATTTGGCCATGTCCGGCTTGATGACCACAGCGTCGGGGCAGAGTTCGCGCGCCTTGAACATGGGCATGGCCGAGCGCACACCGGATTGGCGCGCGATGTAGCAACAGGTCGAGACCACGCCGCGCTGGCCGCCCCCGATGATCAGCGGCTTGTCGCGCAGAGATGGATCATCGCGCTTCTCGACCGAGGCGTAGAAGGCATCGCAATCGACATGGGCGATGGAGAGGCTGAACAGCTCCGGGTGACTGCGCAGGCGGGGCGAACCGCATGTGGGGCAACGGGCGGGTTCGCTGTCGGCCCGCCCGCTGGCCATGCAGTCGCGGCAGAACCAGTCGCAGGCCATCTCACTCCACCCGGTTCAGCCGATGCCATACGCGCATGAAGGATTCCGGCGTGGTACCGGCATTGGCGCACAAGGCGAGCAGAATCGCTTCATTTGCTGCAAAATAGTCGATGAGGCCATGCTGAAGGCGCACCGTGCCGACCGAAGCGCGCAAGGCTTGCGGATCCAGCCCTGCATGCTGCATGAACGCCAGGAGTTCCTCGGGGTTTTCCGCCAGGAAGCCCAGGCAGGAATCGGCGAGGGTGGAAACGTCCGGCGCGG
This sequence comes from Devosia salina, assembly GCF_019504385.1. NCBI lineage: Bacteria > Pseudomonadati > Pseudomonadota > Alphaproteobacteria > Hyphomicrobiales > Devosiaceae > Devosia > Devosia salina. The sequence goes on along the minus strand of NZ_CP080590.1, from coordinate 1,809,116 downwards.
TGCGGTCGGTGGCGGGCACGAGATGGTCTCACTATGTGTTTGTTTAAGTTTCGATGCTAGCCCAGATGCAACGGAAAGCGAAGCTGCGCGCATTGGCGCAATCCTGCTTTCCGGCGGGGCGCCGGACGGGCGCCCAAGCGAGGTAGAATGCCCAAGAGTGTGATGATCGTGGAAGACAACGAGCTCAACATGAAGCTCTTCAACGATCTGCTTGAATCGCGTGGCTATACGGTGATCCAGACCCGCAGCGGGATGGAAGCGCTGGATCTGGCGCGCGCCCACATGCCCGATCTGATCCTGATGGACATCCAGCTCCCCGAGGTGTCGGGCCTGGTGGTGACCAAATGGCTCAAGGACGATGAACAACTGGCCCACATCCCGGTCGTGGCCGTTACCGCCTTCGCCATGAAGGGTGATGAAGAGCGCATTCTGCAGGGTGGGTGCGAGGGCTATATTTCCAAGCCGATCTCCGTGTCTCACTTTCTGGAAACCATTGCCCAATACATTGGACCTGCCTGAACGATGCTGTGTCTGCACGATGGACCAGTTCGGGCTTGGGGCCGGCGCGTAGACTGCCGGCGGACCGACAGAATTTTGGGGTAGTGTTGTGACCGCGCGCGTACTGATTGTCGATGACATTCCGACCAATGTTCGGCTGCTCGAAGCGCGGTTGACTGCGGAATATTACGAAGTCCTCACAGCCAGCTCCGGCGCGCAGGCACTGGACATCTGCCAGAACCAGGAGGTCGATATCGTCCTTCTGGATGTGATGATGCCGGAAATGGACGGTTTCGAGGTGTGCCGGCGGCTCAAGGCTGACCCGCGCACGCATCACCTGCCGGTACTGATGGTCACCGCACTGGACCAGCCCTCGGACCGCGTTCAGGGCCTCGATGCCGGCGCAGACGACTTTCTCAGCAAGCCGGTGGACGACACCCAGCTCATGGCGCGCGTGAAGAGCCTGGTGCGGCTCAAGTCGCTGACGGACGAGTTGCGCGCCCGTGCTCTGACGGGCCAGCAGATTGCCATTGAAGACGCTTTGCGCGCCATGGACAGCATCTCGGCCTCCGGTGGCTCGATCCTGATCATCGACACCGACCGACGGCACGCGGAGCGCATCCAGGCCTATCTGACGCCGGACCACCGCGTCGATATCCTGACCGAGCCGGCCGATGCCGTGTTCCAGGTGACCGGGGCAAGCTATGAACTGGCGCTGGTCAGCATGAGTCTTGAGGATTTCGATCCGCTGAGGGTGTGCTCGCAGGTGCGTACGGTGGACCATTCGCGCAACCTGCCCATCATCCTGATGGCCGATGCGGCCGACAAGCCGCGTGTCGTGCGTGCGCTGGACCTGGGGGTCAATGATTTCATCAGCCGGCCGATCGACCGCAACGAGTTGCTGGCGCGGGTGCGCACGCAGATTCGCCGGCATCGCTATGCCATGGAACTGCGCGAAAGCGTCAACAATACCATGGCTCTCGCGGTTACCGACGAACTGACCGGCCTCTACAACCGGCGCTATTTCGATCGCCACCTCAATGTCATGCTCGGCAAGGCGCAGGAGCAGGAGCGCGACATGGCGCTGATGATTCTCGACATCGATCACTTCAAGGCGGTCAACGACAATCACGGCCATGACATCGGGGATGCGGTGCTGCGCGAATTCGCTGCCCGCCTCAAGCGCAATATCCGCGGCGTGGACCTGGCCTGCCGGTTCGGCGGCGAGGAATTCGTGGTGCTCATGCCCGACACCGACACGGGCCAGGCCGAGGCGGTGGCCGAGCGCGTGCGGCAGTCCATGGCGGAAAAGAGCTTTGACGTCGGGGCGAGGCGTCCCCTCTCGGTGACGGTATCGGTCGGCGTTTCCATCAAGGAAAGCCTGGCCGATACCCCGGAAAGCATGATCAAGCGGGCTGACGTGGCTCTCTATCGCGCCAAGCGCGAAGGGCGCAATCGCGTCATCTTCGACGCCGCCTGATCGGGCGCGCAATGGCTAAAATGCCGACCATTAGGGTTATTTGTTATAATTAACAAATGGTTGCGGGCCCCGATCCGCTGGATTCTCTTGGCCTTTTTCAGAGTTGGGATTAGGGTCCTTTCAGACGGCCTTGGGAAATATCCCAAGACCCTCTGCTCCCTACGGCCCATCTCAGGTCCGCCGCAACTCCTGAGTTCCGTAGGGCGGTTGGTCCGGACGCGGACAGAGTGGCCTCTTCGACATGCCGCTCCGGACCAGCCACTCTCTTTCGAGCAAATGTGGACGCGTTCTGCCAGTCACCTGTGGACGCAGTGACGCCCCATTCCTTGTGCCCCGCATGCTGGCGTACAGGGAGTGGGGTAGGAAGACGCCGCCCATCCCCTTCGGCCAAAAACAAAACCCCCGCAATCGCTTGCGGGGGTTTGTTCATTCCAATCAGGAAGTGCCAGATTACTTGATCTTGGCTTCCTTGAATTCAACATGCTTGCGCACGACCGGGTCGTACTTCTTGAACGCCAGCTTCTCGGTCTGGGTGCGGGCGTTCTTCTTGGTCACGTAGAAAAAGCCGGTATCGGCCGTCGAGACGAGCTTGATCTTGATGGTGGCGGCCTTGGCCATTTCTGTGGTCCTTCACAAAGCGAAAGGCGCCGCAGACGGGGCAGCGCCGGAATTTGCGCGCAACCTACGGATTTACCGGCCGTTGTCAAGTGATAGCATGGCGCCGGAGGCTCCGATGATTGCACCCGTGGAACTACTCCGCAAACTGCAGGTTCGCTCGGGCAGCCGCCTCTGGCTGATCAACGTTCCGCGGGCCTTGGCCGTGGAGCTGTCGGCCGGGGCGGAGGTTGAAATTGTTCATGAGGGCGAGGCGCATGACGGTGTCCTCGCCTTCTTCGAGTCGCCGGCCGAAGCTGCGGCGCTGGCCGGTCGCATCCTGACCAGGCTGCCCGAGGATGGCCTGCTGTGGGTAGCCTATCGCAAAGGAACGGCCGGCAGGGCCGCCGGCCTTACCCGCGACATGGGATGGCAGCCCTTCATCGACGTCGGATGGCGTCCGGTGCGGGCGGTTGCCATTGACGAGGAATGGTCGGGGCTGCGGTTCAAGCCAGCCGCCCTGGTTGGCCGGTAGCGGCTTCGGCGGGCGATACTTGTTCCACTGACGAGCGCCCGCCATAGGGCCGGCTAACTGAGCCACGCAATCAGCCATTCGAGCGGAGCTCTCATGGCCTTCTTGGCTTGAAAGGCTCCACCGGAGCCTTTCATCCGCTCCGCGGACCGCCGGCGAAGTCCACTGGATCAATCGGCGCTGCGCGACGGGCTACCCGCCCTGCGAGCATAGCTCTCCGGGCCTTCGTCCCTCTGATTGATCCACTGGATCAATCAGCGCTGCGCGACGGGCCGAAGCCATACATGCGGTTGGCCCATTGCAGGCCGACGATGGCGCCCTTGATCGAGGGCAGCATGGCCAGTGGCAGGACGATGGCCAGCGGGATCATGGTCACGACATAGGTGATGGGCTGGACATGGTAGGTCATGTCCAGGTGCAGCATCAGGAAGATGATGATGTGACCCACAATGGTGATCGCGATATAGGGCGGGAAGTCGTCGGCGCGATGATGGCTCAGTTCTTCGCCACACACATCGCATTGGTCGGCGGTCTTGAGATAGGCGCGAAACATCTTGCCCTGACCACAATGCGGACAGCGGCACATGGCGCCCCGCCACATCGCCTGAGGCAGGCTGCGATCGTCAAGGGTGTGGGTCTGCTCGGTCATCGGCTATCTCTTTCTCCGGCCCTTGGGGCCGAAGCTTCTAGATGGTCCCTTCCGCAGCCGCCTTGAAGGTGGCGGATTGCCGCGCTTGCCTTCGGACAGGAGCTCGAACCGCAACGCCCCGGCGACCGGTGCCGCCTCCAGCAGGCGAACTTCCACGCGGTCGCCCAGGGTAAAGGTCTCGCCGCTGCGCTCGCCGATCATGGCCTGCCGCTCTTCGACGAAGCGATAATAGTCCTGGCCGAGCGTGGATGCAGGGATGAAACCGTCCGCGCCGGTTTCCAGCAGCCGGATGAAAAGCCCAGAGCGGGTGATGCCGGAAATCCGCCCCATGAAACGGGCGCCGACGCGTTCGGCCAGGAACTGGGCCAGGAGGCGGTCCGAGGTTTCGCGTTCGGCCAGCATGGCCCGTCTCTCGGTGGCAGAGATGTGCTGGGCAATGCCGGGAAGCTTAGCTGCCTCCTGATCGGAGAGCCCGTCATCGCCCAGCCCCAGAGCCCTGATCAGGGCCCGGTGGACAATGAGATCGGCATAGCGGCGGATGGGGGAGGTGAAATGGGCGTAGCGGTCGAGATTGAGACCGAAATGACCGTAGTTCTCGGCGGCATATTCGGCCTGTGCCTGGCTGCGGAGCACCATCTCGCTGACTTGCTCGATATTGCCGGCCTTGCGGGCCTGGCCGAGTATGCCGTTGAAATCGGCGGCGCGGACGCTGTCGGACTTCTTCACCGCAATATCGAGCGAGCCGAGGAAGTCACGCAGGGCCTGGAGCTTCTCGGAGGACGGTTCGTCGTGGACGCGGTAGAGCAGTTCGCTGCGCTTCTGCTCGAGCGTCTCGGCCGCTGCCACATTGGCGGCGATCATCATTTCCTCGATGAGCCGATGCGCGTCGAGACGCTCGGGAACATGGATGTCGCGGACCATGCCCTTGTCGTCGAGCAGGATCTTGCGCTCGGGCAGGTCGAGGTCGAGAGGGCCGCGCTGATCGCGCGCCTTTGCCATGGCCGCATAGGCTGTCCAGAGAGGGCGTAGAATGGGGTCGAGCAGCGGGCCGGTCTGATCGTCGGGATTGCCGTCGATCGCTGCCTGGGCCTGCTGATAGGAGAGCTTGGCCGCAGAGCGCATGAGAATGCGGTGAAAGCTGTGGCTCCTCTTGCGTCCGTCGGGCCCGAGTACCATGCGCACGGCAAGCGCCGCGCGGGGCTCGCCTTGCTTCAACGAACACAATTCGTTGGAAATGCGCTCGGGCAACATGGGTACGACGCGATCGGGGAAATAGACAGAATTACCACGAACATAGGCTTCGCGATCCATACCCGTACCCGGTCGCACATAGGCCGCGACGTCGGCGATGGCGACGGTGACGACAAAGCCGCCACTATTCTTCTCATCCTCGTCGGGCGCGGCGTGAACGGCGTCGTCATGGTCCTTGGCGTCGGCCGGATCGATGGTGATCAGCGGCAGGTCGCGCCAGTCTTCCCGACCCTTGAGCGTGGCTTCCCTGGCCTCCTCGGCCTCGCGGATGACGCTTTGGGGGAAGACATGCGGGATTTCGAGATTGTGGATGGCAATGAGCGAGACCGCGCCCTCGGAATGGGGATTGCCGACGACCTTGGTGACCTTGGCGCGGGGAATCATCAACCGGCCGGAGAACTTGACCTCGACCTCGACCAGATCGCCGTCACTGGCTTCGCCCAGGTCGCCGAGTGCAATGCGCATCTCCTTCTGCTTGCGGTCGACCGGGATCAACCTGGCGCCGTCCTCGTCCCGACGGACGATGCCGATATGGGCCCGACGCGGCTTGTCGAGCACCTTCATGGGCTTGGCGGTGTAGTCGGGAATCGCCTCCTCGCCGGCATCGATGCGGGCCAGAATGCGGTCGCCGGGGGCCGGAACGACGCGGGCGTGCGGGCCGGTCAGCACGCGCACGCGGGGCGTTTCGCCCTCTTCCGGGTTCCATTGGGCCGGGAAGGCGTGCAGATCGTCCGGATCCGCATCGCCGGGAATGTCGAGCACGGTGACGTGAGGCAGGGCGGCGGTGCGGCGCAGGGCCTTGCGCGTGCGCGTGATGACGCCTTCGCCCTCAAGCTCTGCCAGCATGGCCTTGAAGGGGCGCCGGAGGTCGCCGCGAATGCCGAAGACCTTGGCGAGGTCGCGCTTGCCCTTGATGTCGTCCTGCTGGGCCAGTGCCTCAAGCAGTTGCTCGCGCGAGGGCAGCCGATCGGCCACCGGCAGGCGCGGGCGCTTCGGGCCGGAGGTATTCTTGTTTTTTGGGGTCTTTGCCATGAAGTGATGTTCTTGAAATTTTCACTCTATGTAGGGGATCGGCCGCGCTTTGCCAAACCGGCTGCCGAGCCCACCGGTGCGGAAATGGGTTCACCCCCTTGTGACATCGCCCGGCGAAAGGCTAGACCTTGGCACAACGCCGCAAGGAGAGGTCGCGTTCATGCCAGCTGAAATTCTGCCTCTGATCATGGCCCTGGTGCTGGGATACCTGTCCGGTTCGATTCCCTTTGGGCTGATCCTGACCGGGGCAGCGGGCCTCGGGGATATCCGTTCGATCGGCTCGGGCAATATTGGCGCGACCAATGTCCTGCGGACCGGCAATCGGCCGATCGCGGCGGCGACCCTGGTGCTCGACGCGCTCAAGGCCGTGGCACCCATCCTGGTCGCCCGCTATTTCTGGGGTGAGGACGCGGCGCGGCTGGCCGCCGTCGGGGCCTTTCTGGGCCATTGCTTCCCGGTCTGGATCGGGTTCAAGGGTGGCAAGGGTGTTGCCGTGATGATCGGCTCGACGCTCGCGCTCAGCTGGCCGGTGGGGCTGATTTTCTGTGCCGTGTGGCTGCTGATTGCCTTCACCCGCAAGATTTCTTCGCTTGCGGCGCTGACGGCTGCGGCGACAGCGCCGATCTTTGCCTATGTGTTTTCCGGCGAACGGCTCGCCTTGGTGGTGGCGGGACTGGCGCTGCTGCTGTTCTTTCAGCACCGCGAGAATATCGGGCGACTGCTCAAAGGGACCGAGCCGACCATTGGCGGCAGCAAGAAGGCGGGCTGAAGCCGATGGGCCGAGTGACCAAAGTGCTCACGCCGGCCCAACGCATTGCCTGGCTACGGCTGATCAGAACCGACAATGTCGGCCCGGTCACGTTCCGGCAATTGCTCAACCGGTTCGGCTCGGCGGAAGCGGCGATTGAGGCGTTGCCGGAGTTGAGTCGCAAGGCCGGCAAGCCGCTCAACCCCATCAGCCAGGCCCGTGCCGAAGACGAGATTGCGGGCCTCACGCGGTACGGAGCGCGCCTTGTGGCGGAGGGTGAGCCGGATTATCCCGCACATCTGTTGCACATTTCCGGCGCGCCGCCCCTGATCACCCTGGCCGGCGGCGAACATCTCGACTGGCGGCGGACCGTCGGCATTGTCGGAGCCCGCAATGCCTCGTCGGCGGGTATCAAGATGACCCGGCTGCTGGCATCCGAACTGGGCGAACGCGGATATACCGTCGTTTCGGGGCTGGCACGGGGCATCGACACGGCGGCCCACCGCGCCAGCCTTGCCACTGGTACGGTGGCGGTCCTCGCGGGCGGGTTCGATCGCATCTATCCCGATGAGAACATACCCCTGGCTCATGACATCCTGGACAGTGGCGGGGCGCTGCTGACCGAGATGCCGCTTGGCTGGGAACCCCGGTCTCGGGACTTTCCCAGGCGTAACCGGCTGGTATCCGGTCTGTCGCTGGGCATTGTGGTGGTGGAGGCCGCCAAGCGTTCGGGATCGCTGATCACGGCACGACTGGCGCTCGAGCAGAACCGCGACCTGTTTGCCGTGCCCGGTTCGCCGCTCGATCCTCGCGCCGAGGGCGGCAATGCGCTGATCCAGCAGGGGGCGCGGCTGGTGACCAATGCCGAAGACATCATCGAAGTGCTCGGCAGTGCCGACCCCGCTCGCAGCGCCCTGTTCGACCCGGAATGGCGACCGGACGGAGAGCCTGTGGCGGACAGTGAGCCGGCAGCAGACGATCGCGGACGGTTGCTGGGCGCGTTGAGCTCGGCTCCGATAGAGGTCGACGAGTTGATTGCCCAGACCGGAATCGCCCCTCATGCCATGCAGATCCTGCTGCTGGAGCTCGATATCGGTGGGCAGGTCGAGTGGTCGAGCGGACAACTGGTGGCGCTGCGCCACAGTTGATCAGAGGAAGATCGGCTCTTCGTGCAACAGCACGCCGAAGCGGTCCTTTACGGCCGATTTGACGTGACTGGCCAGGGCGGCAACGTCGGACTGGGTCGCGCCGCCGTGGTTGACCACGACAAGAGCGTGCCGCTCGGACATGCCGACGGGCCCCATGCGAAACCCCTTGAGGCCGCTTTTTTCGATGAGCCAGCCGGCAGACAGCTTGGTCAGCCCATCGGGTTGTGGATAGCTCGGCGCCGCGGGGAATTCGGCGAGAATGGGTTCAGCCGCCTCAATCGGCACGATCGGGTTCTGGAAAAAGGACCCGGCATTGGGGTTCACCCTCCAGTCCGGCAGTTTGCTGGTCCTGAGGGCGATGACCCGGTCCATGACGAGGCGCGGTGAGAGATCGGCCGAGCCCGACAATTCCGAAAGTCCCGCAAAGCCCAGATTAGGCCGCCAGTGCCGGGTCAGGGCAAGCCGGATCGCAAGCACCACATAGCGGTTCGGCTGCTGCTTGAAGCGGCTGTCGCGGTAGGCAAAACCGCACTCGGCCCGATCGAACACCGCAGTTTCACCAGTCTGGCGGTCATAGGCATCGAGGGAATGGAAATAGTCTGCCAGTTCGGCCCCATAGGCGCCGATATTCTGCACAGGGGCCGCGCCCGCAGTGCCCGGGATCAGGGCGAGGTTTTCGAGGCCGCCAAGCCCTTGGTCCACGGTCCAGGTGACAAGGTCATGCCAGGTTTCCCCCGCGGCCGCCTCGACCAGAACCTGGGTATCGCTTTCCTCTCTGGTCCGGCGGCCGGAAAGGGCGAGGAGCGCGGTGATCCCCTCGAAGACCTCGGAGAGCACGACATTGCTACCGCCTCCCAGGACGCGGACCGGCAGTCCTTGACCTGCGGCATATTCGAACAGCGCCGGCAGCATTTCGGCTTCCGTGATTTCCAGTCCGAAGCGCGACCTGGCCCGCAATGCCAGCGTGTTGCGGGTGGAAAGGTCGAGGTCGGGAATCAGGGATGCGGCTAGGTCGGTCATTGCGCCCATAAACACCATTGTTGCCGGGGCAAGGGCAAGTGTGAAAGCGGCCCCACCGCGCCTTGCGGCGGGGCCGGGCGTATCTCAGCGGCCGCCTTCGATCTTGCGATGCCGCTGATTGATGCCGCCGGTGCCATAGGGGTAGTCGGCCATTTCGGGCTTGCTGACCGTATCGAGCCGATGCAGTTCCTCGGCCGTCAATGTCAGGTCGGCCGAGCCGAGATTGTCCAGGAGCTGCTCGCTGGTGCGTGCGCCCAGGATCACCGAGGTTACAGCCGGCTGCGCGGCGGTCCAGGCCAGGGCGACCTGCGCCATGCTGACGCCATGCGCCTTGGCGATATCTTCGACCGCGCCGATTATCTCCCAGGTGCGGGATTTGGCATTGCGGGCCTCGAAGGCCTCCATGCCGCGCTTGGGATTTTCACCGAGGCGCGTGGCCCCGGTGGGCATCTGGTCGCGCTTGTATTTTCCGGACAGCCAGCCACCGCCAAGGGGCGACCAGGGCAGCAGGCCCATGCCCGCGTCCTGGCAGGCCGGGACGATCTCGTGCTCGATGTCGCGGACCAGCAGGTTGTATTGCGGCTGCAGCGTGACCGGTGGGGCAAAGCCCTGCGCCTTGGCGATCCAGACGGCCTTGGTCAGTTGCCAGCCGAGGAAATTGGAAAAGCCATAATAGGCGATCTTGCCGGCGCTGACCGCGTCGTCGAGAAAGCGCAGCGTCTCCTCGATCGGGGTCAGCGCGTCCCAGGCGTGCATCTGGTAGAGGTCGATCTGCTCGACGCCGAGGCGTTTGAGCGAGGCCTCAAGGGCCTCGACAAGATGCTTGCGCGACAGACCGATATGATTGGGGCCATCGCCCATGGGGAAACGGCCCTTGGTGGCGATGACGAGATCACGCAGTTTTCGCGACTTCAGCCAGCGGCCGACGATTTCCTCCGAAGTGCCCGCCGAATAGACATCTGCGGTGTCGAGAAAATTGCCGCCTGCCTCGACATAGGCGTTCATCAATGCGTTGGACGTGGCCTCGTCGGATTCCGCGCCGAAGGTCATGGTGCCGAGGCAGAGATGCGAGACGACGGCCCCACTGTTTCCAAGCTTGCGATATTGCATTGAAGATTCTCCTCGATTGCCGTGAACGCGAGGCGACCTCCGCAGGCAAGCAGGGTGCGTCGCATTCAGAGATATTGGTGCTGTGGCGAGGCGCAGAACGCGCAACAACAGCAGAGCATGTATGGAAGGGCTTGTGCAAGCCCTCTATCGGCGAATACCGATGAAGTGAAAATACGGCTGCCGGGGCTCCCCGTTGACACCGGCTGGCGCCTTCACCATGTTGCGCGCTCTTTGAATGCTGTTGCGGAACGGATATCCGAATGAAGGTCGTCGTCGTTGAAAGTCCGGCTAAAGCCAAGACAATCAACAAATATCTGGGCAAGGATTATGAGGTCCTGGCCAGCTTCGGCCATATCCGCGACCTGCCGGCCAAGGACGGTTCCGTCCGTCCGGACGAAGATTTCGCCATGTCCTGGGAAGTCGACACAGCGGCAAAAAAGCGCGTCGCCGACATTGCCTCGGCGCTGAAGGGGGCCGATGGGCTGATCCTGGCGACCGACCCTGACCGCGAAGGCGAGGCGATTTCCTGGCACATTCTGGACGTGCTGCGCGCCAAGAAGGCGCTGAAGAAAGACATTCCGGTCCAGCGCGTGGTGTTCAACGCCATCACCAAGGACGCCGTGACGGCGGCCATGGCCAAGCCGCGCGACATCGACATGCCGCTGGTGGACGCCTATCTGGCGCGCCGGGCGCTTGACTATCTGGTGGGCTTTACGCTCTCGCCTATCCTCTGGCGGAAGCTGCCCGGTTCTCGCTCGGCGGGCCGCGTGCAGTCGGTCGCCCTGAGGCTGGTCTCCGACCGCGAACGCGAAATCGAGAAATTCCGGCCCGATGAGTACTGGTCGGTCGAAGCGCAGCTGGCGCAGGGCGGCAAGAATTTCCTCGCGCGGCTTTTTTCGGTGGACGGCAAGAAGACAGACAAGCTCGACATCAAGACGGGCGAGGATGCGGCGGCGCTCAAGAAACTGATCGAAGCCGGTCAGTTCAATGTGTCGAACGTCGAAAAGAAGCCCACCAAGCGTAACCCTTACGCGCCATTCACCACGTCGTCCCTGCAGCAGGATGCATCGTCGCGGCTGGGGCTTTCGCCCAACCGGACAATGCAGATCGCCCAGCGGCTCTACGAGGACGGGCTGATCACCTATATGCGTACCGACGCGGTGCAGATGGCGCCGGAAGGCATTGCCATGGCGCGCTCGGTGATCGGGAAGTATTTCGGCGAGGAGTATCTCCCGGAAAAGGCGCGCATCTACCAGACCAAGGCGAAGAATGCGCAGGAAGCGCACGAGGCCATTCGCCCCACCGACATGTTCAAGCGGCCCGAGAGCCTCAATCTCGATGCGGACCAGGCCAAGCTCTATGGCCTGATCTGGAAGCGGACGCTGGCGAGCCAGATGGCCTCGGCGGAGATCGACCGGACCAGCGTCGACATTGCTGTCAACGTGCCGGGCCGCGCCGTGGCGCTCCGCGCAACCGGCTCGGTTGTCACCTTCCCGGGATTCCTGACGCTTTATGGCGTCGAGGCAAAGAGCGATGGCGACGAGGACGATGAAGACGGCCGCGAACTGCCGCCGCTCAAGGTCGGTGACAAGCCAGACCTGAAGAAAGTCGAGATCGAGCAGCATTTTACCCAGCCGCCGGCGCGATATACCGAAGCGAGCCTGATCAAGAAGATGGAAGAGCTGGGCATCGGCCGGCCGTCCACCTATGCCGCGACGCTGACCACGCTCAAGGACCGCGATTACGTCAAGCTCGAGGGCAAGGCGCTGCATCCCGAGGATCGCGGCCGGATCGTGACGTCGTTCCTCGAGAGCTTCTTCTCGCGCTATGTCGAATATGGGTTTACGGCGCATCTGGAAGAGCAACTCGACCAGGTCTCCGCCGGCGAGCTCGACTACAAGGTGCTGCTCCGCGACTTCTGGAGGGATTTCACGGTCGCGACCGAAGAGATCAAGGACCTGCGCGTCTCCGAAGTGCTCGACGCACTCAACGACATGCTCGCCGACCACATCTTCCCGGCGCGCGAAGACGGGTCCGACCCGCGCAAGTGCCCGACCTGCGGCACTGGCACTCTGTCGCTCAAGCTCGGCAAGTTTGGCGCCTTTATCGGCTGTTCAAACTATCCCGAATGCAAGCACACGATGCAACTCTCGGACGCGGCCACGGGCCAGTCCTCGGAAGCGGCTGCCGGGGATGGCGTGCTCGGCACCGACCCTGAAAGCGGCGAAGAAGTGTTCCTCAAGTCCGGGCGCTTCGGCCCGTATGTGCAATTGGGCGAGGGCAAGGAGCCCAAGCGCTCCTCGCTTCCCAAGGGCTGGGATGCGGCGAGCCTGACGCTTGAGAAGGCGCTGCAACTGCTCTCGCTGCCGCGCGAAGTGGGCCTGCATCCGGAAACCGGTCTCCCGATTTCGGCAGGGCTGGGGCGCTATGGGCCCTTCCTGCTGCATGACGGCAAATATGCCAATCTGCCCGATGTGGAAGAGGTGTTCACGGTTGGCCTCAACCGGGCCGTGGATCTGATCGCACAGAAGGCGGCCAGTGGTGGCCGTGGGGGCCGGGGCGGTGCTGCGGTGGCGGCGATCCAGACCTTCGAGCATGACGGTGGGCCGATCACCGTCCGCGCCGGCCGTTATGGGCCCTATGTGAACCAGGGTAAGGTCAATGCGACGCTGCCCAAGGACCTGAAGCCCGAGGATGTGACGCTGGAACAGGCGATTGCCCTGATCGCGGCGCGGGCCGAGGCTACCGGCGGCAAGAAAAAGGCGCCGGCGAAAAAGGCCGCGGCAAAGAAGCCGGCTGCCAAAAAGGCGCCAACCAAGAAGGCCCCGGCAAAGAAGACAGCCGCCAAAAAGACCGATAGCTCCGAAGACGTGCCGTTCTGAGGCATCCGTTCGCGTACATCCCGCCTCTTCTCCCTCACTGGGGAGGTGCGGGGTGAAGCGCGGCAATGGCCAGATTATCCGATGGTCCGCTCGATGACGCTTAGCCAGTTGTCGAGGGCAATCTTCCGGACCAGGGTTTCGCCGTAGCCCTTGTCAAGCAGCGCCTGGAGCAGTTTCGGGACGCCCGTCACGTCTTCGATCTCGGCCGGCACCATGGCGCCGTCAAAATCCGAGCCCAGGGCCACCCCATCCTCGCCCAAGGCTTCAACGAGGGCATCGAGGTGGCGCACCATCAGGTCGATGGGTGTATCGGCGCGGAACTGTCCATCCGGGCGCAGGAAACCAGTCGCATAATTGAGGCCGACGACGCCGCCGCTGTCCCGAATTGCGGCGAGCTGCCAGTCGACCAGATTGCGGGTTCCCGGACAGATCGCATGGACATTGGAATGGGTGGCAACGAGCGGCCTGGTCGAAATGGCGGCCACATCGCGGAAGCCGGCGGCATTGAGATGGCTGAGGTCGATCATCACGCCGCGCGTGTCACACAGCCGAACCAGCTCCTTGCCGGCGTCGCTGAGGCCGGGTCCGATGTCAGGATCGGCATTGTGCCGGAAAGGCACTCCCGTACCAAAGGCATTGGCACGGCTCCAGGTGATGCCGATGGAGCGGAGGCCAGCTGCATAGAGCACTTCAAAGGACCGGAAATCGGTGTCGATGGCCTCGGCGCCTTCGATATGGAAGATGGCTGCGAGCTTGTCGTCGGCCATGGCGGCGCGGATGTCGGCTGCCGAGCGGCAGATGTCGAGGGCGCCTGCGCGTTCGAGCCCAAGCAGCAGCGCGGCCATGCCATTGGTGGATTTCAGGGCGTCCGCAATGGCGAGTTCGGGTGGTAGTTCGCCGTCGCCCATCGGGTTCCTGGCGACGCTGGCCAAATCCGTCTTGATCGGCGGCGGGAACATCGCGAAGAAGCCGCCGGACATGCCTGCGGCTCGGGCACGTGGCAGGTCAATATGGCCCCTGACGCTGCCCTGGACAAACATCTCGATCTTGTCCGCGCGATTGTGTTCGAGCAGGCGCAGGAGCGTATCATTGTGACCATCGAAAAACGGGATGGTCACGCGGCATCCTCGTGGACGAAGACCACTTTGCCACCCACGATTGTCCGCATGACCTTGCCCTGCATGCGGGCGCCCTCGAAGCTGGTATTGCGCGAGCGGGAACGGAAGCTCTTCTCGGTGACCTGCCAGGGATAGTCGAGGTCGACCAGCGTCAGGTCGGCGGGTGCGCCGCGCGCGATCCGGCCGGTTTCGAGGCCGAGGATTTCCGCGGGGCGGCAGGTCATGGCGCGCAGTATGGTCATCAGGTCGAGGTCGCCTGAATGGACCAGACGCAGGGCCGCGGCGAGCAGGGTTTCGAGGCCGATGGCGCCGTTTGAGGCCTCGGCAAAGGGCTGGCGCTTGACCTCGCTGTCCTGGGGATCGTGATCGGAGTGGATGGTGTCGATGATGCCCGCGCGCAGACCCTCAATGATCGCCTGGCGATCGTCCTCGCTGCGCAATGGCGGGTTGAGCTTGAAATAGGTGCGGTAGCGGCCGATGTCGTTTTCGTTGAGGCAGAGATTGTTGATCGACAGACCAGCGGTAACGGCGCTGCTACGGGTCTTGGCGGTTTCGACCAGGGCGACAGAGCCGGCGGTCGAAATCTGCGCCGCGTGGTAGCGAACGCGTGTGAGGGCCGCAAGTTGCAAGTCGCGCGCGAGGGGGATGGTCTCGGCTTCGCGCGGAATACCCTTCAGCCCCAGAACCGTGGCGAACAGTCCTTCATTCATGACGCCGTCGCCCACAAGGCCGGCATCGGCCGCGTGATGCACAAAGGGCATGTCGAAATTCGCCGCATAGCCCATGGCGCTGCGCAGCAGGGCGGTCGACTGGATCGACTGCGCGCCATCGGTCAGGCAGACGGCGCCGGCTTCCTTGAGGAGACCGAATTCGGTGATCTCCTTGCCGTTCAAACCTTTGGTGATGGCTGCGGCGGGCAGGATGCGGGCCGGGGATTGGGCTTCGGCACGGCGAATGAGAAAGTCGACCAGGGCCCCGTCGTCGACGGCCGGCGTGGTGTCGGGCATCATCACGAAGCTGGTGACGCCCCCCGCGACCGCAGCCGCGCCCGCGGAGGCCAGTGTCTCGCGATATTCCTTGCCGGGCTCGCCGACAAAGACGCGCATGTCAATCAGTCCTGGCGCCAGCACGTGACCAGCGGCGTTGATGACTTCGGCGTCGTCAGGCACGCCGGCCGGGCCGCCGATGGCAAGATCGCTGATGCGTCCATCCTCGATGAGGACGGCGCCGACCTGATCAGTGCCGGAGGCCGGGTCGACGATGCGGGCATTGTCGATGATTAGGGGGCGGGTCATGGTTCGTTCCTTGCCGGCAGGAGCGCATCGAGCACGGCCATGCGGACGGCCACGCCCATTTCCACCTGATCGGTGATCACCGAGCGCTCGCTGTCCGCGATCGCCGGATCGATCTCGACACCGCGGTTCATGGGGCCGGGATGCATGACGATGGCATCGGGCCTGGCATAGGAAAGCTTCTGCTCGTCCAACCCGTAGAAGCGGTAATATTCGCGCACCGAGGGGATCATCTTGCCATTGGCGCGCTCGTGCTGGAGGCGCAGCATCATCACCACATCGACGCCCTTGAGGCCCTCTTCCATGTCGGTGAAGACTTCGGTGGCGAGGTGTTCGATGCCGGCAGGCAGCAGGGTGCGCGGTGCAATCACACGCGTGCGCACATTGAGCGCCCCGAGCAGCAGCAGGTTGGACCGCGCCACGCGGGAATTGGCGATATCCCCGCAGATGGCGACTGTCAGGCCGGCAAGCGTGCCCTTGTGGTTACGGATGGTGAGTGCGTCGAGCAGGGCCTGAGTGGGGTGCTCGTGGGCGCCGTCGCCGGCATTGACCACCGAACAGCCGACCTTCTGGCTGAGCAGTTCCACGGCGCCAGCGGCCGAATGGCGCACGACCAGCACGTCAGGGCGCATGGCGTTGAGCGTCGCTGCGGTGTCGACGAGGGTCTCGCCCTTGGACACCGAGCTGGTCTTGACCGACATGTTGACCACCAGCGCGCCGAGGCGCTTGCCGGCAATCTCGAAGGACGACTGGGTGCGGGTGGATGGCTCGAAGAACAGATTGATCTGCGTCTTGCCCGATAGCGTGGGGAGCGATTTGCGTTCCTGTCGTGACACCGCGATCATCCGCTCGGCGCGGTCGAGCAGGTCGATGATCTCGTGCTGCTTGAGATCGGCGATGGAAATCAGATGGCGCTGTCGGAACGGGGGGAAGTCGCCGGAGGACCCGGCGGCGCTGGAGCTGTGCGGCATGTCGCATCCCTTGCGATTTGCTGCGGTCTAGCCGAGTGAGGTGGACGGGGCAAGGTACCCCGTCCGGTTTCACGCATTTATCCAGAGTTGGCAGGGAGACGGTCACGCCAAAGGGCAAGGCCAAACAGCAGTCCGATGGCGATCTCAAAGCCCATCGCACCGAGGAGCGCCGTAGACGGAAGACCATCGCTTGCCAGCGCGGCAGGCCTGGCCAGCCCGAAGCCCAGGTAGAAGACGAGGCCGATACCCAGGGCGAAGGCCTGGCCGCGTGGCTGGACAATAGCGTGGGCCTGGATGAGGCCCCCAGCCATGATCACAAGGGCAGGGGCCTTGAGCTCGTTGAGCAGGCTCGTCTGGCCCGTGGGATCGATGCCATAGCTCGCATAGAAGGGCCCGGGAAGGAACAGGATGGCGAGGGACAGGCCCAGGGCGGCGACCGCGCCCAGGGCCAGTAGAAGTCGTGTCAGCAGGGTGTTCATGGCTCACGCTGCCTGGCGCCATGCACCGTTCTGAGCGGCCTGGCGACAGAAGTCGGTAAAGTCGCGAGGTGGCCTGCTTGTCGTCGATCGCTGGCACGATGCCGCAGATGGCTGGCTGCGCAGTACGCTGGACCTGATCGCGCATGAGGCGGCGGCGCTGAAGACGGGCGGCGAGGCGGTCATCACCCGGCTGGCGGACATTCTCATCATCCAGGCCATTCGCGCCTGGATCGATGGTGCCCCGGAAGCGCAGACCGGCTGGCTTGCGGCGCTGCGCGACCGGCAGCTGGGTCGCGTGCTCTCGGCGATGCATCGGTCGCCGGCCGAGGACTGGACACTGGAGCGGCTTGCACGGCTGGCCGGCATGTCGCGGTCCGGGTTTGCGGCGCGGTTCGCCGACACAGTCGGGCTGCCGGCGATGCGTTACCTGGCCGAATGGCGGCTGCAAAAGGCTCGATTGTCCATCGTGGCGGGTCGCGACAGCGTCGGCCAGATCGCGCGGAGCGCCGGCTACCAGTCCGAGGCCGCCTTCGGCAGGGCCTTCAAGCAATTGTTCGGGGAAACACCGGGCGCGCTGCGGCGAAATGGCTAGCGGCTGCGCAACCGGTCCAGCGCGCCCTGCAGGATGTAGCTGGCGGCGAGCTTGTCGACCACCTCCGCGCGGCGGTCGCGGCGCAAATCGGCCTCGATCATCATGCGGGTGACGGCGGAGGTGGACAGACGCTCGTCCCAGAAGGCAATCGGCAAGTTCACCTTCGGGGTCAGATTGCGGGCAAAGGCGCGGGTCGACTGTACGCGCGGACCCTCGGTGCCGTCCATGTTGAGCGGCAGGCCCAAGATGATGGCGACCACCTGATTCTCGGCAATCAGCTGCTGGATGCGTTCGGCATCCTGGGTGAACTTGGTCCGCTTGATGGTTTCGAGTGGCGTTGCCGAATAGCGCATGCCGTCGGAGAGGGCGACACCGATGGTCTTGGTGCCCAGATCGAGACCGAGAATCTTGCCGGTGTCGGGGATGGCGTTGAGGGGATCTTCGATCAAGAGGGGCTCGCTGGACAGGTGTGGTTTGTCCTATAGGCTGCCATGGCAAGTTTGGCGACGGAAAAGGGTCATGAAGCTCACCTGGTTTGGCGGTTCGACATTTCGCGTCCAGATTGGAGGACAGGTCGTCGTCATCGATCCACAATCGGCGCCGGCAGGGATCGACCAGGGGGAACTGGTCAGCGGGGCCGATCGCGTCGTGACGTTCGGCGAGAGCTTCGCGGCCGCCGAGGCCCTGACCTGGAAGCCCCGGGCAGCGGAACGGCTGCTCGATGCGGGCGACTCCATGCGGCCGGTCCGGTTGTGGACCGTTGGGCCGGGCAGCCTGCTTGTCGAGGGTGACGACGAAATGCCGCTCCTGTTCCTTGGCGGGCCGGTTCCCGCGCTCGGCCGATGGGCCGACGGTGCAGTCGTGGTGCTGCTTGCCCAAGGGCTGGCCGCCCGCGCTGCGGCGCTGTTCGAAGCGCGTTCGCCGCGACTGGTCGCGCTTGCAGGTGACGAGAGTGAGGTCGGCGACGCCTTCGAAGCGGTGCGACCGATGCTTGACGGCACCGGGCTTGTTGCCCTGGAGCCGGGATTGGCTGTGGAAGCCTGATCCCTCGCATAAGGCATTTTCATTGTCATTTGCTGCGGCGCGTTGCTAATAACGCGGCAATACGCCGTTTCCGCAGGAGTTATCGCATGTCTGTCGACGCCGCCACCGTCAAGCGCATCGGGCGCCTAGCCCGCATCCGTATCGAGGAGGAGGAAGTCGCCGGCTACCAGAATGAGCTCAATGCGATTCTGGGCTTTGTCGAGCAACTGGCCGAGGTCAATGTCGAGGGCGTCGAGGCGATGACCTCGGTGACGCCGATGACCCTGCGCCGCCGCGATGATGTCGTGACGGATGGCAATTACGCCGAGAAGATCGTCGCCAACGCGCCGCTGACCGAGGACAATTTCTTCATGGTCCCCAAGGTGGTGGAGTAAATGACCGTCTCGATCGCCATCGAGACGCCCCTGCAGGACGATGTGCGTGGCCTGGTGGCCCGGCTCAACGACCATCTGCTGCCGCTTTCGCCACTGGAATTCCAGTTCAAAATGACGGTCGAGCAGATGGCCGACAGTGCCACGACGCTTTTCGTCGCTCGAGACGAAGCCGGCAAAGCCGTTGGCATGGGTGCACTCAAGATGCACGGCCCGGAACTGGGCGAGGTCAAGCGCATGTACACGGTGCCCGAAGTGCGCGGACAGCGTGTCGGGCGCCAATTGCTGGAGCGCATCGTGGGCCTCGCGCAGGAGCGCAATCTGCCCGTCGTCATGCTGGAAACCGGCACGGGCGAGGGCATGGCCGAAGCCCATCGGCTCTACACGCGTTACGGGTTTGTGCCGCGCGGTCCGTTCCTCGACTATCCCGACAGCGAATGGTCAGCCTTTTTCGAGCTGCGCCTCGACGCGGAGAAGGCGGCGTGAAGCGACTGGCGGCGCCCATATTGTTCATGCTGGCTGCACCCGTTCTGGCGCAGGAGGACCTGCGCATCGACCGTGACCACCTTTACGTGTCCGACCCCGCTGCCTGCCAGGCGCTGGAGGAGAATGGGCTGGATGCGTGGATGGACGTGGATTTCCTCAGCCTGAGCTTCGAGGATGGCATCCAGTCCATGGAGTTCCACTGCAATTTCTTTGACGTCAAAACCCGTGATGGCAGCACGCATCTGTTCATCGATGCCATCTGCGAATTGCCGGGCGCAGTCTATCCCGACATGTTCGCGGTGACGCCCTACAACGAAACCCAGATTCAGGTGGTGTCCGCTTATGACGCCGCCCTGGCCGCCTCTGGCCAATATGAAACGAGCAGTGAGGTTGCGACGCCCGGTGCGACGCTCTACACACGCTGCGACAATCTAAGCGAGATCCCCGTTGACTGACCTGACCAAGCTGAGCCTCGCGGACGCCCGCAAGGGCCTCAAGAACAAGAGCTTTACCGCCCTCGAACTGACGGACGCCTATGTCGCGGCCATCGAGACAGCCAATCCCAAGCTCAACGCCTATGTTGCCACCACGCCGGACCAGGCTCGGGATATGGCCAAGGCAAGCGACGAAAAGCTCGCCAAGGGTGAAGCCGGTGCGCTCGAAGGCATTCCCCTGGGCATCAAGGACCTGTTTGCCACCAAGGGCGTCCATACCCAGGCGGCAAGCCATATCCTCGATGGCTTCAAGCCCGAATACGAATCCACCGTCACTGCCAATCTCTGGCGCGATGGCGCAGTCATGCTGGGCAAGCTCAACATGGACGAGTTCGCCATGGGTTCGTCCAACGAAACGTCGTATTACGGCCCGGTTGTCAGCCCGTTCCGCGCCGAGGGCAGCAATGCCAATCTGGTGCCGGGCGGGTCCTCGGGCGGTTCGGCTGCGGCGGTCTCCGCCTGGCTCTGCGCCGGCGCCACGGCAACCGATACCGGCGGTTCGATCCGCCAGCCGGCGGCCTTTACCGGCACTGTGGGCATCAAGCCGACCTATGGCCGCTGCTCGCGCTGGGGCACGGTGGCCTTCGCCTCTTCGCTGGACCAGGCGGGCCCGATTGCCCGCACCGTGGAAGACGCGGCGACCCTGATGACGTCGATGTCAGGGTTCGATCCCAAGGATTCGACCAGCGTCGACTTGCCGGTGCCGGATTTCGCGGCGGCCGTCGAGCGCGGCGTGAAGGGTCTGACCATCGGCGTTCCCAAGGAATACCGCATGGACGGCATGCCGGCCGAGATCGAAAAGCTCTGGCATGAGGGCCTCGAATGGCTCAAGGCCGAGGGTGCGACGGTCAAGGACATTTCCCTGCCGCACACCAAATATGCCCTGCCGGCCTATTACATCGTGGCGCCGGCCGAGGCGTCGTCGAACCTGGCGCGCTATGATGGCGTCAAATATGGCCTGCGTGTATCCGGCAAGGACATCACCGACATGTACGAACTGACCCGCGCCGCGGGGTTCGGTCGCGAGGTCAAGCGCCGTATAATGATCGGCACCTATGTGCTCAGCGCCGGTTATTTCGATGCCTACTACGTCAAGGCGCAGAAGGTCCGCACGCTGATCAAGAAGGATTTCGAGGATGCCTTCCACGCTGGCGTCGATGCCATCCTGACCCCGGCGACGCCGTCCGCCGCTTTCGGCATCGGCGACGAGGCCCTGGCGAGCGATCCGGTGGCCATGTATCTCAATGACGTCTTCACGGTCACCGTGAACATGGCCGGCCTGCCGGGCATTGCGGTGCCGGCCGGCAAGGACGGGCAGGGGCTGCCTCTGGGCCTGCAACTGATCGGCAAGCCGTTCGACGAAGAGACGCTTTTTGCCGCGGCTCGCGTCATCGAAAAGAGCGCCGGCGGGGACTTCGCACCCAAGCAGTGGTGGTAGGTCTTAACCTGTTACGCAAACGGTGGCGCTTGATTGCGCCGCCGTTCCGCACTATTTGCGGCCAATGCACAAGTTGAAACTGGTGGAGACGCGCCCCCTATCCGCGTCCGGGCCAACAGGAAAAGCGCCGATGGCCGTTGATATCTTCACTTCGCTCGACTGGTCCGAGCCGCCCAAGGACATGAGCAAGCCGCTCCAGGCCCTGTGGTGGCTCAAGAAGGGCGAGTTGCGCGTGGGACCCGAATGGGAAAAGGCGCATGCCATCGTCCAGTCCATGGAGGGTGTACAGGCCTTTGACTGGGTGCACGCCCTGATGCACTGGATCGAAGCCGACATGGGCAATGCCGATTACTGGTATCGCCGCGCCGGCAAGCGCCGCGCCACTGCCAGCGTGTCGCAGGAGTGGGAACATATCGCTGCCGCCCTGAGCGACGTCACGCGGCACTAGGCTTACCTCTCCATTTGGGGGAGAGGTCGGCGGCGTTGCCGACGGGTGAGGGGGCCTTTGTACCCCACCTGAAGTCAAGGCCCCCTCACCCGACCCAAGAGGGTCGACCTCTCCCCCAGAGGGAGAGGTGAAGAGTTCACCGGTTATCCACCTGGCTGCGCACCAGTTCCAGTCCGCGTCTGGTGATGCGATAGGGGTGGCCGCCCTGCGACTTGATCGCTTTCTTGGCCTTGAGCTTGTTGAAGATGAGCGGTGTCAGCCCGCTCATCAGCCAGCCATCGCGATTGAAAAACTCGAATTCGACTATCTTGCCGCGCTCGTCCTTGATAACGGCGATGCAGCCGCCCTGGGCGAGGGCGTGCAGCACCCGCTGTTCGGTCCGGGAAATATCCATGGAAATGTCTGAAGCCTGGAATGGCGGGTCTTTCGACCCGCGAACAAACTTGGCCGCGCCGATGCACAGGGCTCGGCGACGTCCGGTTCATTCATGCCCCGCCTGAAAAGGACGGGGTCTCAGGCAATCTCAGACTGACTAGACATGCCCCATTGATAGCTGGCGGCGGGGCTCTGCGCCATATTGCCGACGCGGTTCGGGTTGAAATCGCCGGGCCGCCGGTGCAAACCAGCAACACCATATACACACGAGGGGACAGACGTGACCGCTGCCAAACTGCCAGCAGAGTGCGAAACCAAGGATGACGTGCGGGTCGAGATCGACCGCATCGACCAGGCGCTGCTTGCCCTGTTCGCGGAGCGCCATGGCTATGTGACGCGGATGGCAGAGATCAAGACGGATCCGCACGAGGCCTTTGACCCGGTCCGGATCGAGGCGATCATCACGAAGGTTCGGGGGCGCAGTTTGGACCTTGATCTCGACGAGGATCAGGCCGAACTTATCTGGCGGACCCTGATCAGTTGGAACATCAATTATGAGAAGGGCATCATCGCGGCGCGCAAGCGAGCCAAGTAGGAGGCGCAGATGCCGGGCATTCGGATACGCAAGGCGGAAATAGCCGATGCCCCGCGGCTGGCCGATATCGCCTACCGGGCCTGGGAAACCGGCATCCTGCCGATCCTGACGGACAAGCCCGGTCTGCGCGAGGCCGAGCGCCGCCGCCTGTCGCATGCCGTCGGTCATGGCTGGCGCCATACCATCGTGGCCGAGATCGACGAGATCGTGGTGGGCTGGTGTTCCCGCGTGGCCGGGCGCAGCTACATTCCATACCTGTTCGTCATTCCTGAGATGCAGGGCCACCGCATCGGCGCGATGCTTCTCAATCGGATGGAGACCATGCTCGAATTGCAGGGCGCGGAGCGTGTGCATCTGGAAACCCCGGCGGACCATGTGCGTGCGGTGCGCTTCTACGAGCGGCAGGGCTATCGTATCCTGGCGCTGCGCCCGGATGGCCGGGATGGACACGACCCATTCGTAAGCGTTCATCTGGAAAAGCGCCTGCGACCCTATGACGGGGAAATCGAGGAAGACTGACCCGAGCCGAAGCAGTTGCAACGCCATGGCAAGACGGCTAATCAGATGCCTAGTTTTGCCTTGTCTTTCAGGACTGCCCAGTGACCCTCGTTGATACCCGCACCCCCGACAAGAAGCGCCTGATTCCCGGTTCGACCGGCGACTGGGAAGTGATCATCGGCATGGAGGTGCACGCCCAGGTCACCAGCGAGAGCAAACTGTTCTCGGGCTCGTCCACGGCCTTTGGCAATCCGCCCAATGCCAATGTCAGCTTCGTGGATGCGGCCATGCCCGGCATGCTGCCCACCATCAACGAAGAGTGCGTGCGCCAGGCCGTTCGCACGGGTCTGGGCCTGAGGGCACAGATCAACAAGCGCTCGGTCTTCGACCGGAAGAACTATTTCTATCCGGACCTGCCGCAGGGTTATCAGATTTCCCAGTTCAAGGACCCGATCGTGGGCGAGGGCAAGGTTTTGCTCGATGTCGACGGCGAGCAGATCGAGATTGGTATCGAGCGCCTGCATCTGGAACAGGACGCCGGCAAGTCCATTCACGACCAGCACCCGAACATGAGCTTTGTCGACCTCAACCGGTCGGGCGTGGCCCTGATGGAGATCGTTTCCAAGCCTGACCTGCGCTCGTCCGAGGAGGCCAAGGCCTATCTCTCGAAGCTGCGCACCATCCTGCGCTATCTCGGCACCTGTGACGGAAACATGGAGCAGGGCTCGATGCGCGCCGACGTCAACGTCTCGGTGCGCCGTCCCGGCGGCGAATTCGGCACGCGCTGCGAAATCAAGAACGTCAACTCGATCCGCTTTGCCGGCCAGGCCATTGAGTATGAGGCCCGCCGTCAGATCGACATTCTGGAAGATGGCGGCGCCATCGACCAGGAAACCCGCCTGTTCGACCCAAAGCTTGGCGAAACCCGCTCGATGCGCTCCAAGGAAGAAGCGCACGACTATCGCTACTTCCCCGATCCGGACCTGCTGCCCCTCGAATTCGACGATGCCTTCATCGCCGATCTGGCCCAGCACCTGCCCGAACTGCCGGACGAGAAGCAGGCCCGCTTCATTTCCGATTATGGGGTGACACCCTATGATGCCATGGTGCTGACGCTCGATCGCGAAACGGCGGACTATTATGAAGCCTGCGTGGCCCACGGTGGCAGCAAGCGCGATGGCAAGGCGGTTGCCAATATTCTCAATGGCGACGTCGCCGCCTATGCCAATAGCCAGGGTCTTGCCGTCTGGGAAACCCATTTGCAGCCGGCACAGATTGCGGGGCTGGTCGACCTCATTGCCGGAGGCACGATTTCGTCCAAGGGCGGCAAGGACGTGCTACAGATCCTGATCGCCGAGGAACACGAAGGCGACCCGGCCGAAATCGTGGAACGTCGCGGCCTCAAGCAGGTGACGGACCTTGGGGCGATCGAAAAGATCGTCGACGAGATCATCGCCGCCAATCCGGACCAGGTCGAGAAGGTCAAGGCCAAGCCGACAATGATTGGCTGGTTCGTCGGTCAGGCCATGAAGGCCTCGGGCGGCAAGGCCAACCCGCAGGCACTCAACGAGATGATGAAGGCCAAGCTCGGCATCGAGTAACGCCGCCGCTACGGATTGATGTCATGGCCCGGTTCCGGCGGCAGGCCGGGATCGGGCTCTTCTGTGTCGTCGTCACTATTCAGGGGTGAGGTGTGCGGATGGTCCGCGTCGCCGGTTGGCAGGCCGACCGGCATGGGCGGCACCGGCTGTGGCTTGTTGTGCGGAACGTCATCGTCGTCGCGCGGACCGGGCATGCTAGACCTCCCCGGCGCGTGGATCGTAGCCTGCCCCGGGTGGAGCGTCTGGAAAAGGCGTGGGGTAGGGCTCTTCCACCGGCTGGTCCGGCGGCACCTCGACTGGGCCGGGCGGCACCGGATCGACGGGCTGCGGCTGGGCCGGCTCGGGTTGCGGGACGATTTCAGGGATCGGCCGCGGATCGATGTCTGGTCTGGGTTCGGGCATGGTAACCTCCTGCCGAGGCAACGCCGGCTAGGCAGGGAGGTTCCTTGGCTCAGGCAGTCGCGCGTTGCCAGACCTGGCGGATGCGCCCGTCAATGAAAAGCAGACCGAAAAAGATCACCAGCATGCCCAGTATCTGGATGGGCAGAATGGTTTCGCCCAGCACGGTGACACCGATAATCAGCGCCGAGATCGGCGCGATGAACGTGGTCGTGGCAAAATTGGTGGCGCCGACGCGCGGCAGGATTCGGTACATGACCTGGAAGGTGAACGCCGTCGAGAGCAGGCCGATGGCCAGAGCCGCGCCCCAGGTCGCTGGTTGCGTCATATGTGGCGTGCCTTCGGTGAAAAACGCGACCGGCGCCGCCACCAATGACGCCCCGGTCAGCGCGATCGCGGCAAAGGCGGTGGGTTCGATATGCTTGAAGCTTCGGGTGATGTTGAGCGACAAGCCGTAGCAAAGGGTCGCGCCCAGACAGGCCGCTACGGCCCAGAGATGGGAGTTTCCGCCCTCCGAGAGTGCCGGCGACACCAGTATGGCAGCGCCGACAAAGCCGATGGCCACCCCGGTGAACTTGGTGGGCGTGGCCCTTTCGCCGCCGATCCAGAAATGGGAAATGACCGCCGTGACCATGGGCGTCAGCGCGTTGATGATGGCGGCGATGCCGCTGGCCAAATGGGCCTGGGCCATCGGGAACAGAGCAAAGGGGATGGCGTAGGCGATGACGCCGAGACCGGCCAGCTGCAGCCATAGAACGGGGTCGCGCGGAATGGGCTTGCGCAAGGCGAAGAGCACCGCCCAACACCCCAGAGCACCGATGCCGACGCGCAGGGTGGTGACCCAGAGCGGCCCCAGTTCACGGATCAGAATCGCGTTGAACACGAAGGAACACCCCCAGATGGCGCCCAGAAGGATGATCCAGAACCAGTCACGCAGACTCATTTTCGCTTCCCCATTCGAGAAGGCGGCACGCTACGCTTCGGCAGAACAAAGGTCGAACCGATTTTGACGATGGGCGCCATCAATTGTTGTGATGGATCGGGGGCGGCGAGCCGTCGGTCCGACTTTGAGGCGCATCTACGCCGCCGGCCTGAGCTAGGCGAGGGCGGCTTCGCCGCTCGCCAGCATGCGCAGGGCCTCTGGGTAGATGCGATGTTCCTCGACCAGTATGCGTGCCGAGAGCGTATCGGGCGTGTCGCCGGGCAATACCGGGACCCGGGCCTGGAGGATGGCGGGACCTTCGTCGAGGCCAGGCGTGACGAAATGAACGGTGCAGCCATGCTCGGTCGCGCCATCGGCCAGAGCGCGCTCATGCGTGTTGAGACCCTTGTAGGCAGGCAGCAGGGAGGGGTGGATATTGATCATCCGGCCCTGCCAGCGATTGACGAAGTCTTCGCCCAATATGCGCATGAAGCCGGCAAGGCAGACATAGTCCGCGCCCCAGCTTTCCAGCACCTGGGTCATGGTGTCCTCGAACATGTCGCGGCTGGGGAACTTGCTTTGTGCAAGCGAGGCCGTGGCGATGCCATTGGCCGCGGCGGTCTGAAGGCCGGGCGCGGCAGCCCGGTTCGAGAGCACACCCACAATCTCGGCCGGATAGTCCGGCGCCCTGGCGGCCTCAATCAGCGCCGCCATGTTGGAGCCGCGGCCCGAAATCAGTATGGCGACACGTTTCCGGGTCACAGCGCCAGCGCGCCCCGGAAGGTGACGGGCTCAGCGGCGCGGGCGGTCAACTGACCAACCACAGCCGCGATTTCGCCCGACGCGGTCAGGCTGGCGACGAGCTTTTCGGCATCTTCCGGGCTAACCGCCACCAGCATGCCGACGCCACAATTGAAGGTGCGCAGCATTTCGCGCTCGCTCATGCCGCCAACCTTGGAGAGCCAGCCGAAAACCGCCGGGACGGTGACGGCGCCGAGATCGATATCGGCAGCCAGGTCATCGGGCAGTACGCGTGGAATGTTGTCGATGAAGCCGCCACCGGTGATATGGGCCAACGCCTTGATGCCGAGGCCATCGCGCAGCGCCGCGAGCAGGGGCTTCACATAGATCCGGGTCGGCTCGAGCAGCGCTTCGGCCAGCGACTTTCCTTCGGCGAAGGGGGCAGGGGCGTCCCAGGCTAGGCCCGAGAGTTCCACGATCTTGCGCACCAGCGAATAGCCGTTGGAATGGACGCCCGATGAGGCAATGGCGACCAGAGTGTCGCCGGCTGCGATGTCTTTGCGGGGCAGCAGCGCATGGCGTTCGGCGGCGCCGACCGCAAAGCCGGCCAGGTCGTAGTCATTGCCATGGTACATGCCCGGCATCTCGGCGGTTTCGCCGCCGATCAGGGCGCAACCGGCCAGGCGGCAGCCATGGGCGATGCCTTCGACGATGGCGGTACCCTGCGCGACGTCCAGCTTGCCGGTGGCGAAGTAGTCGAGGAAGAAGAGGGGCTCTGCGCCCTGCACGACAAGATCGTTGACGCACATGGCGACGAGGTCCTGGCCAATCGTGTCGTGCTTGCCGGTGTCGATGGCAATCTTGAGCTTGGTGCCGACGCCGTCATTGGCGGCGACGAGCACCGGATCGACGAAGCCGGCGGCCTTGAGATCGAACAATCCGCCGAAGCCGCCGATCTCGCCATCGGCGCCCGGGCGGCGGGTGGACCGGACGGCCGGTTTGATGGCTTCCACAAGGGCATTGCCGGCATCAATGTCGACACCGGCCTGCTTGTATGACAGACCGTTTGATGGCAGGTTTTGTGCGTCGGACATGAGCCTTCTTGCCATGCTGGGGATTGCGGGCGCAAATGGCTGCGCGCGAACCGGGTTGGTTGAAATTTTCGGTGTTGGCCGTTAGAGGGCCTGATAGCTTTTCGATTACCTAGACGCAAGGGCTGCCCGGCTTCATGGCACTCAGAAATCAAGTGTTCATCTGGATCGGGTTGCTGCTGGCCCTGATCCTGTCGCTATGGGTATTCCGCGGCATCCTCCTGCCATTCGTGGTGGGCGCGGCCCTGGCCTATCTGCTCAACCCGCTGGTGAACCAATTGCAGAAGTGGCGGTTCAACCGCGTCTGGGCCACCGTGGTGGTGCTGTTCAGCGTCCTCACCCTGGTCGTGAGCATCTTCTTCATGTTCGTGCCGCTGATCGGCCAGCAGGTGATCGGGCTGATCCAGCGCCTGCCGGGCTATGTTGCGGACCTGCAGGAGCTTGCGGTTGCCTGGTCACCGGAAATCAATGCCTGGCTTGGCCCCGAGCGGGCGGCGCAGTTGCAGAACAGCCTCAATGACCTCGCCCGCCAGGCCCTGGGTTTCATTGCAACCCTGCCCGCCGAACTGGTCAATATCGGGCTGACCGGCGCTGCCGTTGTCGGTTTTACCGTTCTGGCGCCGGTCGTTGCATTCTACCTGCTGCTCGACTGGGAAGGCATGGTTCGCGGGATCGACGATCTGCTGCCCAAGGAGCACAAGGGCGAAGTGAAAGGCATCCTGCGCGAAATCGACAAATCCATGGCCGGCGTCATCCGTGGACAGGGCAGCGTGCTGCTGCTCGATGCGGCCTTCTATGCGACGGCGCTGAGCCTGATCGGACTTAACTACGGGCTTGCCGTGGGACTGATCGGGGGGCTGCTGAGCTTCATCCCGTTCGTCGGCTTCACGGTCGGGCTCGGACTTTCCGTTGGCATCGCCATCGTCCAGTTTGCGCCCAATTGGTGGATGGTGGTGCTGGTCGCCGGCATCTATCTGTTCTGGCAGTTCATTGAGGGCAATATTCTCTATCCCAAGCTGGTGGGATCATCGATCAACATCAATCCCGTATGGATGATGTTTGCCCTGCTGGCCCTTGGGGCGGTTTTCGGTTTTGTCGGCCTGTTGCTGGCGGTGCCGATGGCGGCCATTGCCTCCGTGCTGGTCCGCTATGGGGTGCGCAAGTACAAGGAAAGTGCGCTCTATCTCGGGCCGAGGCGGCGGACGCAGAGTGACGATGCCGCACTCTGACATCGGACCGCGGCAATTGCCGCTCGAACTGGGCCACGAACCATCGCATGCCGAGGATGACTTTCTGGTTGGCGCCGGCAACGCGCTGGCACATGCCCGCATCCTGGCCTGGCCGCATTGGCCCGACGGGGTGACGCTGCTGATCGGCCCGGCCGCCTCGGGCAAGTCACATCTGGCCCGTATTTTCGCCGACAGGAGCGCAGCGATCGTGGTGACGCCAGAGACCATTGGCGCGATCGCGTCGGCCGAGGGGCGGCAAGCGGTGGTGATCGAGGATGTCGATCGCCTCGGTTATGACGAACATGACCTGTTCCACCTGCTCAACCAGGCCATGCGGGGCGAGCGAACTTTGCTGCTCAGCGCACGGGAAGATGTTGCGCATTGGCCGCTGCGGACCGATGATGTGCGCTCACGGGTGCGCCGTGCGCCGGTTTTCCGACTGGAAGTCAGCGACGACATCGAGTTGTCACAGATGTTCGTGAAACTGTTCGGGGATCGGCAGATCAGGATCGATCCCAAGGTCATCGGCTATGTGGTGCCGCGCATGGAGCGCAGCCCCGAAGAAGCCGCTGCCCTTGTCGACTTGATGGACAGGCTGGCCCTTGCAAAGGGGTCGGCCATTACCCGCGCGATAGCGTCGGAGGCCCTCTCGCAGCGCCAGGCAGTGCGGGGGGCCGGCCGGCAACAGGATTGGGACGCCGAAACCGATGAATGAAATAAGCGAGTTTGCCGAAGCCGAGAGTTCGGTCCCCGATGTCGAGGCGCTGCGCACCAGTCCGGCCCGCTTCGTCAATCGCGAGGTGAGCTGGCTGCAGTTCAACATGCGGGTGCTCGAAGAGGCCGGCAACCCATCCCATCCGCTGCTCGAGCGCCTGCGGTTCGTGTCGATCTCGGCCAACAATCTCGATGAATTCTACATGGTGCGCGTGGCGGGCCTCAAAGGGCAGATCCGCGCCGGCATGACCAAGCAGAGCGCCGATGGCCTGTCGCCGGCCGAGCAGCTTGAGGAAATCGCGACCCTGGCCCAGCACCTGCAACTGGAGCAACAGGATCACTGGAAGGAACTGCGCGAAGAACTGTTTGCGCAGAACGTGGTGATCCACGAAGCAGACGATCTGACCACCGATCAGGTGGCCTATTTGCAGAAGCTGTTCCGCGAGGAAATCTTCCCGGTGCTGACGCCGATCGCGGTCGATCCGGCGCATCCCTTTCCGTTCATCCCCAATCTCGGGCTGGCGCTCGCGTTTGAGCTCAAACGCCCCAATAGCGACCAGCCGCTGACGGCGCTGGTGCGCATTCCGGGCAATCTGGACCGCTTCATCAACCTGCCCAGTGGACTGGTCTCCGAAGGCCGGTCAGAGGTCGTGACCATCGACACCCTGGTCAAGCTGTTCTTCCACAAGATGTTTCCGGGCCATGAGGTGGTCGGCTCCGGCGCCTTCCGCATCATCCGCGACAGCGAAATCGAAATCGACGACGAGGCGGCCGACCTTGTGGTCGAGTTCGAAAGCGCCTTGCGCCAGCGCCGGCGCGGGCAGGTGATCCGGCTTGAGATCGAGCGGTCCATGCCGCGGGCGCTGAAGCGCCAGATCGGCGAGCAGCTTGGCGTCAAGGATGCCGATGTGTTCGAGGTGCACGGATTCCTGGGGTTGGCCGACGCCCGCAAGATCTGTGATATCGAACGGGCCGACCTCAAGTTTCCGCCCTATCTGGCGCGGTTCCCGGAACGCATCCGCGACTATAATGGCGACAGCTTTGCCGCCATCCGTGCCAAGGACATCCTGGTTCACCACCCGTTCGAGAGTTTTGACGTGGTGGCACAGTTCCTCATGCAGGCGGCGCGTGATCCCGACGTCGTCGCGATCAAGCAGACGCTCTATCGCACCTCATCGGACAGCCCCATCGTCAAGGCCCTGATCATGGCGGCCGAGGCCGGAAAGTCGGTCACTTGCCTGGTCGAGCTCAAGGCCCGTTTTGACGAAGAGGCCAATATCCGCTGGGCGCGTGATCTGGAGCGGGCAGGGGCCCAGGTCGTGTTCGGCTTCATCGAGCTCAAGACCCACGCCAAGCTCAGCCAGGTGGTGCGGCGCGAAAAGGGCAAGCTTGTCAGCTATTGCCATATCGGGACCGGCAACTACCACCCGATTACCGCCAAGATCTACACTGACCTGAGCTACTTCACCATCGATCCGGCCATCACGCGGGACGTGGCGCGGGTGTTCAACTTCATTACCGGCTATGCGCGGCCGACCGAGCTTGAAACCATTGCCGTCTCGCCGGTCAATCTGCGCCAGACGCTGGTCGACAACATTGCCCGCGAGATCGAACTGGCCCGCAGCGGCCAGCCGGCCTCCATCCTGCTCAAGATGAACTCGCTGGTCGATCCGCAGGTGATCGACGCGCTCTATGATGCGAGCCAAGCGGGCGTGAAAGTGGACCTGATCGTGCGGGGCATCTGTTGCCTGCGGCCCGGCATACCCGGCTTTTCGGACAATATCCGGGTGAAGTCGGTCGTGGGGCGTTTCCTCGAGCACAGCCGCATCTACTGCTTCGGCAATGGCGAGGTGATGCCCTCTGAACGGGCCAAGATCTATATTTCCTCGGCCGACCTGATGGGCCGGAACCTGGATGGCCGCGTCGAAGTCATGGTGCCGATCCTCAACAAGACCGTGCACAAACAGATTCTCGACCAGATCATGGTTGCCTATCTCAAGGACAACCAGCAAAGCTGGGAAGTCCTTCCCGATGGCAGTTCGCATCGGATCAGGCTGGCGGAGGGTGAGGAACCCTTCAATGCCCATAACTACTTCATGACCAATCCTTCCCTGTCCGGGCGCGGCAGCGCCGGCATGGTGGAGAGCGACGAGGCTTGAGTTTGACACAGTTCTGGGGCGTCGACGCCGATCCGACCGCGCAGGGGCGCATCAAGGGCGCCCGGCCGGTCGCTGTACTCGACATCGGCTCCAACTCGGTTCGTCTGGTGGTCTATGAGCGCCATGCGCGCGCCCTGACACCGCTCTACAACGAAAAATCGGCCTGTGCGCTCGGGCGGGGTATCGCGCAGAGCGGGCGGCTGGCGGACGCCAATATGGACAAGGCCATCGAGGCGATGAAGCGCTTCGCACTGGTGGCGCGCATGATGCGCGTGGGCAAGGTCTATATCCTGGCGACCTCGGCCGTGCGGGACGCCACAAACCGCGCCGAGTTCGTATCGGCTGTGGAAGCGGTGATGGAGGCGCCCGTCCGCGTTCTCAGCGGCGAGGAAGAAGCTCACTATGCTGCGCTTGGCGTGGTTGCGGGTATTCCGGGGTTTTGTGGCGTTGTCGGAGACCTTGGCGGCGGAAGCCTTGAACTCTCCGATATCGCCGACGGATTCGATACCAATGGCGAGAGTTTTGAGCTCGGTGTCATCCGCCTGCAGGACGATTCCGAGGGCTCGCCAAAGAAGGCCGCTGCGCTCGTGCAGTCCCGGCTCGAAGGCTCGATCCTGAAGAAGGCCGGAAGCGGCGCCCAATTCGCAGCCATTGGTGGCACCTGGCGATCGCTCGCCAAGCTGCACCAATCGGTCCGCGACTACCCGTTGCACATGGTGCAGGACTATGTGGTGCCGGCGGCCGAAATGATCGCCTTCTGCGATGAGATCGTCGCGGCAGACGCGCTCAAGGGTTATCCGGGTTCAGGCAGCGTCAGCAATTCTCGCCGGGAACTGGTGCCGTTTGGTGCGGCGGCGCTGAGCGAAATTCTCAAGGCCGGCAAATTCGAGAGTGTCGTGTTCTCTGCACTGGGCGTGCGCGAAGGCTATCTCTACGGCATGCTTGACGAGCGCGAGCGCGCCATCGACCCGCTCATCCAGGGCGCGGAGGAGCTGTCTGTCTTGCGGTCGCGTTCGCCAGCGCACGCCAATGACCTGATCGAGTTCACCAGCCAGTACTTCGAATGCGCGGATCTGGCCGAGACGCCCAACGAGATGCGGCTGCGCATTGTCGCCTGTCTATTGGCCGATATCGGCTGGCGCTCGCATCCGGACTATCGTGGTCCGCAGAGCGTGGATGCCGTGGCCTATGGTTCGCTGACCGGCGTGGATCATCCGGGCCGTTCCTTCCTCGCCCAGACTTTGGCGGTCCGATATGACGGGCTCAAGAGCAAGGCCGCCCTGGTGCTGGTACCGCTGGGCTCTCCGGAGTTGACGGCACGGGCGCGGCTGATCGGCTCGCTGATGCGGGTTGCCTATCCGATGACGGCTGCCATGCCGGGTATTCTGCCCAGGACGCATTTCAGCCGCGATGGGGACACGCTGGTATTGCACCTGCCTGCCGACTACGCCTTCCTCAATGGCGACCACCTGCGCAATCGCCTCCGGCAATTTGCCGAAGGGGCGGGACACGCGGATACGCGGGTCGAGGTTGGGTAGCGTTCAGGCCAGCAGAAGGCGGTGCAGCACTGTCCGGAACCAGTCCCGATTGGTCTCCGGCGTTGCCCCCAATTGCTCAACCCGCAGCGACCAAAGTTCCGGGCTGACCACAGACCACAGAATGTCTCCTGCCGCCTCGACGGTGAGATCTGGTCGCAGGGCGCCCGCCTCTTCGAGCGTGGTGATCAGCCGGCCGAGATTGCGCCGGCGAGCCTGATGCAGTTCCGAATAGAGTTCGGCCATTTCAGGGTCAGTCTCCGCCGCTGACCGCACGACCGCCAGAATGGGCGCGGCGCGGGAAAGCAGTTCTGCGATGTCGCTCGCGAAGGCGTCGATGATTGCCGGGCCGCTGGTGGCCGTCAGCACCCTTGCGCGTTGTTCCTGCTGCATGAAGGGCGTCTGCTGCTGACCCCCGCGCATGGCGCGGATAACCAACTCGTGGACGATGGTCCTCTTGTTGCGGAAACGCGCATAGATCGTTTCGGGCGAAACATCGGCTTCCCTGGCAATTGCGGCAATCGTCGTGGCACCCCAGCCGTTCTTGCGGAACAGGCTTTCGGCGGCATCGAGCACCGCCTCTCGGGTTGCTTCCGCCTGCTTCTGGCGCTGCCCCGAGCGGTAGGCACGTTTTGGCTTGACGTCGCTCATATTTGGGTACAGTAATACATTATTGAATTTACCGCAACTCTACCTAAATGCGTAGGCGCCTTCGCCGCGCTTGTCCAGCCATGGAGGTCAGGATGGAGTTCTCGCATATCACGGCGCCAGCGCGCCCTTCGCCAGTGTTCATGTTGCCCCCGCCGCTCTATTTCGGTCTCAGCTTCGGGCTTGCCATGCTGCTGCAGCGCCTTGTGCCTCTTACGCTGCCGGACTTCGGGGCCAGACCCATGATGGGTTGGCTCTTGATCGCCGCCGGTATCGCCTTTGGCCCCATACTGGCGGCCTTCTTTCTGCTGCGGCGTACGACCCTCAATCCGTTCGGATCGCCGCGCCGGCTCTTCGAGGGCGGCGTTTATCGGCTGAGCAGGAACCCGATGTATCTGGGCGTCATCATGATCTACGTGGGAGGGTGTTTCCTCGCCGGAAGTTACTGGCCCTTGCTGCTCCTCATAGTGCCGCTCGGACTACTGGCGCAGATCGTCATTCCCTATGAGGAAGCATCGATGCGCCTGACATTTGGCCCCGCATATGAGGACTATTGCCACCGCGTCAGGCGTTGGCTCTAGGCGTCGATCAGAGCGCGGGCCACTTCTACTCGGCTGCCTCGGCCTGGCTGACCGGAAATTCCACGATACCCTTGCGGGTGGCAATCAGGCCAATCCGGCCATGCTTGATGGCCAGGGCCTTTTCACCGAAGAGCTTGCGACGCCAGCCCTTGAGCGCAGGCACGTCGGCATCGTCGTCCAGCACCAGGGCGTCGATTTCGTCGGACGTCGCGATGATGCGGGCGGCAACGCCATGCTGTTCGGCGACGGCCTTGAGCAGCACGCGCACCAGGTCACCCACGGCCCCCTTGGGGGATGGCCCGCGATAGCGTTCGGGCAGGGCCGGCAGGGCGGACTTGGGCAGCGCCTCGACATCCTTGAGCAAGGCCATGATCTCGCCGGCCGCACTGCTGCGGCCAAAGCCGCGCGGCACGGCCCGGAGCTTTTCAAACGCTTCGCTGTTCAGGGGACGCTGCGTGGCCAGTTCGCCCAGCACGTCGTCCTTGAGAATGCGGCTGCGCGGTTGGTCGGTATCCTGGGCCTTCTGTTCGCGCCACTGCGCCAGCACCTTGAGCGCGGCGAGGTCGCGTGGCCGGTTGAACTTCATCTTCAGGCGTTCCCAGGCCTGTTCGGGCTTGACCACATAGGTGTCGAGGCTGCGCAGGGTGGTCATCTCGTCTTCGACCCAGTCCCAGCGCCGCGTGGCCTCAACCTGATGGCGCAACTCCCGGTAGATGTCGCGCAGCCAGGTGACGTCGGCGATGGCATAGGTGCGCTGCTTGTCGGTCAGCGGACGCGCTGACCAGTCGGTGAAGCGGGAGGACTTGTCGAGTTCAACCTTGCAGATCGAGCGCACCAGGCTGTCATAGGACGCGCTGTCCCCAAAGCCGCAGACACTGGCTGCCACCTGGGTGTCGAAGATATTGTGCGGCACCGCCCCGGTGAGCTTGACGAAGATCTCCACATCCTGGCGCGCGGCGTGGAACACCTTGGTCACATTGGGATTGGCCAGGAGAGCGAAAAACGGGGCCAGCTTGATGTCGGGCGCGAGGGGATCGATCAGCACCGCTTCATCGTCCGTCGCCACCTGGATCAGGCAAAGCCGGGGCCAATAGGTCGTCTCACGCAGAAATTCGGTATCGACCGTCACAAACTCAAACTTGGCAGCGCGCTCGCAGAATTCGGCAAGCACGTCTGTGGAAATAATGAGGTCCATACCCACTACCGTCTCAAAATCGTCAACATTCTTCCTAGCAGGTGCAGCCCGAATGCTCCACCTTCGATTTCCCTTGCGGTAAAGGCGCGAAAGCCGATATGCCCCGCTGCTTGACAAGCGGGGTCTGCCATGCGCTTTTCCCGCCCACGAATCCGGCCTTTCTCCAGCATTTTCGAGACGTGACATGACCCTTCATCGCTACCGTTCCCACACCTGTGGCGCCCTGACGGCGGCCGATGCGGGCAATACTGTCCGCCTCAGCGGCTGGGTCCACCGCGTTCGCGACCATGGCGGCCTGCTGTTCATCGACCTCCGCGACCATTACGGCATTACCCAATGCGTCATCGATCCCGATTCCGCGGCCTTCCCGGATGCCGAAAAGGTGCGCTCGGAGTGGGTGCTGCGCATCGACGGCGAGGTGAAGCTGCGCGACGCTGCGGCCGTAAACCCCAACATCCCGACCGGCACGATTGAAGTGTTCATCCGTGAGATCGAAGTCCTTTCGGTCGCGAGGGAATTGCCGCTGCCTGTGTTTGGCGATGCCGAATACCCGGAAGACATTCGCCTGCGCTATCGCTTCCTCGACCTCAGACGCGAGAAGCTGCATGCCAATATCGTCAAGCGCACCAAGATCATTTCGGCCATGCGCGCCGGCATGGGCGGGGCAGGGTTCACCGAATTCTCAACGCCGATCCTGACTGCCTCTTCGCCCGAAGGTGCGCGCGACTTCCTGGTGCCCAGCCGCATCCATCCGGGCAAGTTCTTCGCGCTGCCCCAGGCGCCGCAGCAGTACAAGCAGCTGCTCATGGTGGCTGGCTTCGATCGCTATTTCCAGGTTGCACCCTGCTTCCGCGACGAGGATCCGCGGGCTGACCGCCTGCCGGGCGAGTTCTACCAGCTCGACCTCGAGATGAGCTTTGTGACCCAGGAAGACATCTGGAACACGGTCGAACCGGTGATGACCGAAGTGTTTGAGAAGTTTGCCGATGGCAAGCGCGTCACCAAGGGTTGGCCGCGCATCCCCTATGATGTGGCAATCCGCAAATATGGCTCGGACAAGCCGGACCTGCGCAACCCGATCGAAATCCAGGGTGTCACCGAGCACTTCGCCGGTTCGGGCTTCAAGGTCTTCGCCAACCAGATCGAGGCCGATCCAAAGGTCGAAGTCTGGGCCATTCCGGCCAAGAACAAGGCCGGCGCCGAGCCGATCGGCCGCGCCTTCTGCGACCGCATGAACGCCTGGGCGCAGGGCGAGGGCCAGCCGGGCCTTGGCTATATCTTCTTCAAGGACGGGCAGGGTTCGGGCCCGATCGCCAAGAATATCGGCGAGGAGCGCACGGCCGCTCTCAAGGCCCAACTCGGCCTCGAAGACGGCGATGCTGTGTTCTTCGTCGCCGGCCGTCCCGAGAAATTCTACAAGTTCGCCGGCGAGGCCCGCACCAAGGTGGGTACCGATCTGGGCGTGGTCGATACCGAGCAGTTCGCGCTGTGCTGGATCGTCGATTTCCCGTTCTACGAGTGGGACGAGGAAGAAAAGCGGGTGGATTTCGCCCACAACCCGTTCTCGATGCCCCAGGGTGGGCTTGAGGCTCTCAACTCGGCCGATCCGCTGTCGCTCAAGGCGTACCAGTATGACGCGGTCTGCAACGGTTTCGAGATCGCCTCCGGGTCGATCCGTAACCAGGAGCCGGAGACCATGGTCAAGGCCTTCGAGTTGACGGGCAAGTCCCGCGCGGAAGTTGAGGAGCAGTTCGGTGGCCTCTATCGCGCCTTCCAGTATGGCGCCCCGCCACATGGTGGCGCCGCCTTCGGCATCGATCGTATCGTCATGCTGCTGTGTGGCGTGGCCAACCTGCGCGAAATCACGGCATTCCCGATGAACCAGCAGGCCGAAGACCTGCTGATGGGGGCGCCAAGCCCGGCGGACAACAAGCAGCTGCGCGAGCTAAGTCTTCGCATCAACCTGCAGAGCTGAGCCTGACCGGTCGGGCGTTCAGCCGACGTGACAAGTAAAGGGGCGGTCCTTGCGACGGCCCCTTTTTGCTGCGCCATGGTTAGCGCTGGTTAATCAGCATTAACGACCCGTTAAAACCTTGCTTGCTAGCTAGGTAGGCAAGATTTTCCGGGTTCGGATTCGCAGTGTGAAGTCCAAGTTCTCCCATGTCCTGATGCTGCTGGGCGCCGTGCTGGCGTTCGTGCCGATCGTCGCGGTGGACTATCTATTGGACGCCTATGTTCAGTACCGGGAAAAAACCTATGCGCAATCGTATGTTGAGACGATAAGCTCACACATAAATGCCAGTGCCATGGACGGGGTTGCCGCCCTGCGCAAGGTGATTGCGGCCAGTCCGTCCCTCTGTACGCCGACCTTTGTCACCAATGCGCAGACCGCGATCGAGGCCAGTCTCAATTTGAAGCAGTTCCTCGTCGAGAATCTCGACGGGGTCCAGTATTGCGACGCCTATGGACGCATGGTGAACAGCTCGCCGCTGTCGCAGCCCTTGCCGGTGCCGGGACTGACCGAGACCATGACTGCGGTCAAGCTCGGTGACATGGCGATGCCGGTCCTCAAGATCACCCAGACGTTCGGGGAGACGCGCCGGGTATCGGCATTCGTGCCCCTACTGGGAGAGTCCGAAAGTGCTCTGTCTCAGACACTGCCCGATGCCGCCATGATGCGGGTGACGCTGACCAATGGTCTTTCCATCGTCACGATCGGGGATCCGTCGGGATTTGACCGGCGGACGACGAGCGCGGACTATGTCAGCGCCCAGGGCTATGCGGGGCAGTTCCCCATCAAGGTGGAATTTGCGGTGCCCTTCGCCATGGTGCGGGCGAGCTATGCCGATCTCGACGTGGTCTTCACCGTCATCGCCTGTATCGCCAGCGCCGCCTTCCTTCTGTTGAACCTGAGCTATGTCCGCCGGTCCCGCGTGCCAGCCTTCGACCTGGAGCGGGCGATCGAGCGTAACGAGATCAAGCCCTATTACCAACCGGTGATCAATCTGCGCACCGGCGCGCTTGTGGGGTGCGAAGTGCTGTGTCGCTGGGAGAAGCGGAATGGCCAGGTAATACCGCCCGGCGCCTTCATCGACTATGCCGAGGTCACGGGCCTCGCCATTCCCATGACCGTGTCGCTGATGCAGCAGGTACGGAACGATTTGGGCGAGTTGTCCAAAACCATCCCGGACATGAAGATCTCCATCAACCTGTTCGAGGGGCATTTCCGCGACGTCGGCATTGTCGAGGACGTGCAGGCGATCTTCGGCCAATCGCCGATCAGTTTCCGGCAGTTGGTGTTCGAGATTACCGAGCGCCGGCCGCTCAACAATTCCATGACCACGACAAGCGTTATTTCCGGCCTGCACGCCCTGGGTGCGCGCCTCGCCATGGACGACGCGGGCACGGGCCATTCGAACCTGGCCTATCTCGCGACGCTGGGCGTCGACGTGATCAAGATCGACCGCATCTTTGTGGACATGATCAAGCCGGGCACGACCCAGGTGCCGGTTCTGGATGGGCTGATTGCCATGGCCAAGGATCTCGATTGCGAAATCGTCGCCGAAGGCGTGGAAACCGAAGAGCAGGCGCTTTATCTGCGCTCGCGCGGCGTGCTGCATGCGCAGGGCTACATCTTTGCCCCCGCGCTCAAGGTCGGGGCGTTCAAGGAACTGGCAATGGCTCTTCATACTGCCGGCAATCCGCAGCCGCAGCTCGAAGTGGTGGCCTCGGCGGCCTGATCGGGGTCTTCGGACACATCGACGCGTCGCTATAGCCGATCCTGTCCCATCCCTGTCACCGAAATCGATGCCGAGTTTCCGGCCGATGGCGGTGCGCCGCAATTTTGCCCCGGACTCGACGCCAAGGGCGTATCCGGCCTTTTCAATCCTGACGATTGATGGCACCAACGCGGCCAACAGGCCTGCCGGGGAGAGAGTTTCGTGTCCACCGATATCAACGAACAGCGCAAGGCACTTCGGGACGCTGCGCTGCATTTTCATGAGTTTCCCAAGCCCGGCAAGCTGGAGATCCAGCCGCTGAAGCCGCTCGGCAACCAGCGCGACCTGGCCTTGGCCTATTCTCCAGGTGTCGCTGCGCCCTGCGAGGAAATCGCCCAGACGCCAGAAGCGGTCGCGCGTTACACGTCACGCCAGAACCTGGTGGCGGTCATTTCGAATGGCACGGCCGTGCTGGGCCTCGGAAATATCGGCGCTCTGGCTTCCAAGCCGGTGATGGAAGGCAAGGCGGTCCTCTTCAAGAAGTTCGCTGGCATTGATGTGTTCGATCTCGAGATCGACGAGATCAACCCGCAGAAGTTCATCGATGCGGTCGCGCCACTCTGGCCGACCTTTGGCGGCATCAATCTCGAGGATATTCGCGCTCCTGATTGTTTCGAAATCGAGGAAAACCTGCGCGAGCGCATGCCGATCCCGGTCTTTCACGACGACCAGCACGGCACCGCAATCATCGTGGGCGCAGCGGTGCTCAATGGGCTGGAACTGGCTGGCAAGAAGATCAGCGACGTCAAGATCTGCACGTCCGGGGCAGGGGCGGCGGCCATTGCCTGCCTCAACGTGCTCGTGGCCCTTGGCGCCAGGCATGAGAACATCTGGGTTGCGGACAAGGATGGCCTGGTCACGCACAAGCGCAATGACGTCAATGACAAGTGGCGTGGCCAGTTCCGCCGCACCAGCGAAGCCACCACGCTGGCCGAAGTCATCGACGGCGCCGACGTGTTCCTGGGCCTGTCCGCCGCCGGCGCATTGAAGCCCGAAATGCTGGCGAAGATGGCACCCAAGCCATTGATCCTGGCGCTCGCCAATCCCAATCCCGAGATCATGCCGGAGGTGGCCAAGGAGACCCGGCCCGACGCCATGGTCTGCACGGGACGGTCGGACTATCCCAACCAGGTC
The DNA here is from genome assembly GCF_019504385.1 of Devosia salina. Taxonomy (NCBI): domain Bacteria; kingdom Pseudomonadati; phylum Pseudomonadota; class Alphaproteobacteria; order Hyphomicrobiales; family Devosiaceae; genus Devosia; species Devosia salina. Next base: position 1,768,243 of record NZ_CP080590.1, on the reverse strand, counting down.
AATAACGTCCTCTGCTTCCCATTCATCTTCCGCGGCGCGCTCGACGTCCACGCCACCACCATCAACGAAGAGATGAAGCTGGCGGCCGTGCGGGCCATCGCCAAGTTGGCGCATGAACCGGGGTTGGAAGTGTCGCCCTCCGGCGCGCCGGCCGTTTACGGTCCGGAACACATCATCCCCAATCCTTTCGATCAGCGTCTGATCCTGCGCATCGCGCCGGCGGTGGCTCGGGCCGCAATGGAATCGGGTGTCGCCAAGAAGCCGATCGAAGACTGGGACGCCTATCTCGACAGCCTCAACCGCTTTGTGTTCCGCTCCGGCCTCGTCATGAAGCCGATCATCGACCGGGCACAGGGGCAGGGCAAGCGCATCGCCTTTGCCGATGGCGAGGACGAACGCGTATTGCGGGCCGCACAGGTTCTGCTCGAGGAAGGCATTGCCCGTCCCATCCTGATCGGTCGCCCCGCCGTGCTGGAGGCGCGCATTGAGCGTTTCGGCCTGTCTATCCAGCCGGGGCGGGATTTCGAGGTCATCAACCCCGAAGACGATCCACGCTACCGGGACTATGTGAACCTCTTCCACTCGCTGGTGGGCCGCAACGGGGTGACACCGGACACGGCGCGCACCATCGTACGCACCAATACCACCGTGATCGGCGCGCTGGCGCTCAAGCGCGGTGAGGCCGACGCGATGCTTTGTGGCCTTCAGGGCCGTTACATCAAGCATGTTCGGGACATTCGCTCGATCGTCGGGCTGCAACCTGGTGTCACCGAGGCCTCGGCGCTGTCCATGCTGATCATGCCGCGCGGCGCGTTCTTCCTCACCGACACCTATGTGAGCCAGAATCCGAGCGCCGACGAGATCGTCTCCATCACGCTGCAGGCCCGCGACCACCTCAAGCGCTTCAACATCGAGGCGAAGGCCGCGCTGCTGAGCTATTCCAATTTCGGGTCGCGCGACGGCGACAGCGCCTACAAGATGCGGGAGGCCTATACCAAGCTGAAGGCCATTGCACCGGACATGATCGTCGAGGGCGAGATGCAGGGTGACCTGGCGCTGAACGAGGCCCTGCGCGAGCGCTATATTCCCGATACCGTGCTCAAGGGCGAAGCCAATCTATTGGTGTTCCCTGACCTTGATGCTGCCAATCTGTCGATGACCCTGCTCAAGGAGATGAACAACGGCCTGGCTGTCGGCCCAATCCTGATGGGCATGCAGGCGCCGGCGCATATCCTGGCGCCCTCGGTCACCAGCCGCGGCATTGTCAACATGGCGGCAATTGCGGCCAATGAAGCGCTCGGGGCGGCGAAGTGATCTGACGCGCGGCATCCTCACGCTGATGCGCTCCCGGCCCAGCCGGGGGCGTGTGTCATGTGGTGAGCCAACGGTTGCCCGGTGCGGCGCCATGGGGTAAGGACAGGCACCGCCGCTAAAAGCCGAGGATGCTCCATGAACCCGATTGCCGTGTTCGCAGGCAGTTCGCATCCTGAGCTGGCGCGGGAAATCTGCATGCAGCTGGGTGTCCCGCTGCAGCCGACGGCCATCAAGCGCTTTTCCAATGACTGCCTGGAAGTGCAATTGCAGGCCAATTGCCGCGAGCAGGATGTGTTCCTCATCCAGACGCTCAGCGCCCCCGTGCAGGATCATCTGGTCGAATTGCTGCTGATGCTGGATGCGGCGCGTGGTGCCTCGGCGGCACGCATAACGGCGGTCATCCCGCACTATGCCTATGCCCGTTCCGACAAGAAGGACGCGCCGCGTATTTCCATCGGTGGGAGAATGGTGGCCGACCTGCTGGCAACGGCGGGCGCCAATCGCGTGGTCACCATGACCCTGCATTCACCCCAGGTACACGGCTTCTTCAGCGTGCCGGTGGACCATCTGCATGCACTGGGCGAACTGGCTGCGTATTTTCAGCGCTATGACCTGAGCAATGCCGTGGTGGTGTCTCCAGACCTGGGCAATGCCAAGGCTGCGGCCGCGTTTGCGCGGCGGCTGGGCACGCCCGTGGCCGCGGGCGCCAAGGAGCGGATCAGTGACACCAAGGTGCATATTTCGGCAATTATCGGTGATGTCCGGGATCGCGATGTGATCGTTCTGGATGACGAGATTGCCAGTGGCGGCTCGATGATCGAACTCATGGCGCATCTGCGGTCCAATGGCGCCCGCTCGATCCGCATTGCCTGCACGCATGGCATCTTTGCCGGCCGGGCGCTGGAAAGGCTTTGTGCCGAACGCGACTTGAGCGAGATCGTTTGCACCAATACCCTGCCGATCGCACAGCAACATGCCGGGGACAAGCTGACCGTGCTGTCGCTGGCACCCGCGCTGGCAGAGGCCATGCGGCGGATCAACAACGGTGAGTCGGTCAGCGCGTTGTTCCACGATGTGCCCCGTCCGGATCGTGCTGCGGCCGAATAGGAAACCGGGCATTAATCCCTTGTCTGGCATGGTCGGGCATCTGCAATCGGTCCGCCCATGCCCACCCGTCTCAAACGTCCCCCATTCTGGCGTCCACTGGCTCTGACGGTGGCGCTGCTCGGCTTTCAGGCCTATCTGGGATACTCGGCGATCTCCGGGCAGTTCGGCATCGAAAGCCGCGAGGAGATACTTGCGGATATCGAGGTTCTCGAGGACCGCAGTGCTGCCCTGCAGGCGGAGATCGACGCCTACAGGCATCGCGTTTCGCTGATGAACCCGCAGCATCTGGATCCGGACCTCGTCACCGAGCGGGCGCGCGCCTTGCTCAACATGGCCAATGCCGATGACATTCTGGTGATGGTGAATCCCGATACGGGTAAACCAATTTCCGGTCAATTCGTAGAATTAATCGATAATCAGTTAATCTCGATTATTGAAGCGGATTCAACGCTCTAAATCCTGTTTCATGCGTGTTGCCGGGCAATGTTATTGCCAAGCGGCTTGCAGTATCATGCTCAAAGTGGCCTGATCGGCCGAAGCGGCAATTTCCCCGACCCAAGCGGAGTGTAGAATGGCGCGCAAGGCGACGGCCACCAAGGCCAAGACGCAGCCCAATGTCCCCCAGTTCACCCAGGAACAGGATCTCGAAGCTTTCCGCGAGATGCTGCTGATCCGCCGCTTCGAGGAAAAGGCCGGCCAGATGTATGGCATGGGCCTGATCGGCGGCTTCTGCCATCTCTATATCGGGCAGGAAGCGGTCGTGACCGGCATCACCATGGCCAGCGAGAAGGGCAAGGACGCCCAGATCACCGGCTATCGTGACCATGGGCACATGCTGGTCATGGGCCTTGATCCCAAGGGCGTGATGGCCGAGCTGACCGGCCGTCAGGGCGGCCTTTCCAAGGGCAAGGGCGGCTCGATGCACATGTTCTCCAACGAGCATCGCTTCTATGGCGGCAATGGCATCGTCGGCGCGCAGGTTTCCCTGGGCACCGGTCTGGCCTTTGCATCCAAATATTCCGGCGACGGTTCGGTCTCCATTGCCTATTTCGGCGATGGTGCTGCCAATCAGGGCCAGGTCTATGAGAGCTTCAACATGGCCAAGCTCTGGAACCTGCCGGTGGTCTACATCATCGAGAACAACAAATATGCCATGGGGACGTCGATCGAGCGCGCGGCGGCGACGACCGATTTTTCCATGCGCGGCGCCTCGTTCAATATTCCCGGCGAGCAGGTCGACGGGATGGATGTGCGCATGGTCTACGACGCGGCTCAACGCGCTATCGAGCATGCCCGTTCGGGCAAGGGCCCCTATATCCTCGAAATGCTGACCTACCGCTATCGCGGCCACTCCATGTCCGATCCGGCCAAGTACCGGTCCAAGGACGAGGTGACGAAGTACCGTCAGGAGCGTGACCCGATCGAGCAGGTGCGGGCGCGGCTGCTCGAGGGCGGTTCGATCACCGAGGAAGAGCTCAAGAAGATCGAGACCGAAATCCGTGCCATCGTCACCGAGGCGGCCGATTTCGCGACCAATGACCCCGAGCCCGATGCTGCCGAGCTCTGGACCGATATCACCATCGAAGCCTGAGGCGGTCCATGACCATTCTGCTCGGCGTTGTCCTGCTGTTCGCGGCGCTTTCGGCGGTCGTGGCCGCCTTACAGGCGTCCGCGATCAGCCGGTTGGCGCCCGCCGGTCAATGGCGCGGCTGGCTTTTTGGCTGGTGGCGCTTCGCCGAGATCGAACAGCGCGCCGGGCTCGCCGGTGAAGCGCAGGCGGCCAGCTACAAGCGGGCCGTCATTGCGGCCGTTGCTTTCGTGATCCTTGGGCTGGTGCTGAGCGGCTGGGTCGTGAATCAGCGGCCCAGCGGCGCTGCCGAAATCACTTCAAAGAAATCGAATGGCTGGCGGATCGACACCGCAGGCCTTGTCCCCAATTCCATTCTCCGCCCTGTGGCCTCCATGCCCGGCGCGATCCTCGTGGAGAGCTGATATGCCCCAAATCCTCATGCCCGCTTTGTCGCCGACCATGGAAGAAGGCAAGCTTGCCAAATGGATCGTCAAGGTCGGTGACAAGGTGAGGTCCGGCGATGTGCTGGCCGAAATCGAAACCGACAAGGCGACCATGGAAGTCGAGTCGGTGGATGAAGGCACCGTCACGGAAATCCTGGTCGCCGAAGGCACCGAAAGCGTGAAGGTCAACACCCCGATCGCCCTGGTGCTTGCCGAAGGCGAGACGGCCGACAGCGCCGCGGCGCCGGTGGCGGAAACCGCACCGGAACCGGCCGAGGCGCCGGTTGCTGCCGCTGAAAAGGCCGCCGAGGCGGCTCCAGCCGCTGCCGCTGTGCCCGCAGCGCCGAAGTTCGAGCCGCAGGCCGATCCGGATCTGCCCGAAGGCGTGGAAATGGTCGAGTTGACGGTGCGTCAGGCGCTGAACGAGGCCATGGCCGAGGAAATGCGGCTCGACAAGGACGTCTTCATCATGGGTGAAGAGGTCGCCGAATATCAGGGCGCCTACAAGGTGACCCAGGGCCTGTTGCAGGAATTCGGCAAGGACCGCGTCATCGATACCCCGATCACCGAGCATGGTTTTGCCGGTCTCGCCGTCGGTGCGGCCTTTGCGGGCCTGAAGCCCATCGTCGAATTCATGACCTGGAATTTTGCCATGCAGGCGATTGACCAGATCATCAACTCGGCTGCCAAGCAGCTCTATATGTCGGGCGGACAGGTCAAGGCGCCCATGGTGTTCCGCGGCCCCAACGGCGCCGCCGCCCGCGTGGGTGCGCAGCACAGCCAGGATTATTCGGCATGGTACAGCCACGTTCCGGGCCTCACCGTCATCGCGCCCTATAGCGCCGCCGACGCCAAGGGCCTGCTCAAGGCCGCCATCCGTTCGCCCAATCCGGTGGTGTTCCTCGAAAACGAAATCCTCTACGGCTCGACTGGCCTCGTGCCCAAGGTCGACGATTTCGTGCTGCCCATCGGCAAGGCCCGCATTGCCCGCAAGGGTGCGGATGTCACCATCGTGTCCTTCTCGATGGGCATGCGCTACGCCACCCAGGCCACCGAAAAGCTGGTCGCAGCCGGCATTGATGTGGAACTGATCGACCTGCGTACACTGCGCCCGCTCGACATCGACACGGTGATCGAGTCGGTCAAGAAGACCGGCCGCCTGGTGACGGTCGAGGAGGGGTGGCCGCAGGGCGGTATCGGCTCGGAGATTTCGGCCCGCGTCATGGAAGGCGCATTCGACTATCTCGACGCGCCGGTCACCCGAGTCACCGGCAAGGACGTGCCCATGCCCTATGCCGCCAACCTCGAAAAGCTGGCGCTGCCCAACGTTGATGAAGTGATCGCGGCGGTCAACGCCGTGACCTATCGCTCGTAAGGAGAACCGGGATGCCAATTGATATAACTATGCCGGCGCTCTCTCCGACGATGGAAGAGGGCAAGCTTGCCAAGTGGCACGTCAAGGAAGGCGACAGCGTTTCCTCCGGTGACGTGATCGCCGAGATCGAGACCGACAAGGCCACGATGGAAGTCGAGGCCGTCGACGAGGGCAAAATCGGCAAGATTCTCGTCGCTGAAGGCACCGACAATGTGAAGGTCAATGCCGTCATCGCCGTGCTGCTGCAGGAAGGCGAGGACGCCAGTGCCATTGGCACGGCCGCTCCGGCACCGAAGGCGGAAGCGCCCAAGGCTGAGGCGCCCAAGGCCGCAGAGCCTGCGCCCGCTCCCGCCGCCGCCCCGGCGCCGGCAGCAAAGACCGAGGCGCCAAAACCTGCCGCGACACCGGCCAAGGCCGATGGCGGCCGCGTTTTCGCGTCGCCGCTGGCCAAGCGCCTCGCCAAGGAAGCTGGCATCGATGTGGCCGCCATTTCCGGCACCGGCCCCAAGGGCCGCGTCGTAAAGTCGGACGTGGAAGCCGCCAAGTCGGGCAAGACACCGCTCAAGGCTGCTGCATCTGCCGCTTCGGCCGCTGCCGCATCGGGTGGCGCCGCCATGGCCGGCGGGCTCAGCAAGGCCCAGGTGCTGGCGCTCTATGAGGAAGGCACCTACGAGCTGGTTCCGGCCGATGGCATGCGCAAGACCATCGCGGCGCGCCTGACCGAGTCCAAGCAGACTGTGCCGCATTTCTACCTGACGGTGGATTGCAGGATCGACTCCCTGCTGGCCGCCCGCGAGCAGATCAATGCGACGGCGCCCAAGTCCAAGGACGGCAAGCCGGAATTCAAGCTTTCGGTCAATGACTTCGTGATGAAGGCCTGGGCCATTGCCTTGCAGCGCGTGCCGCTTGCAAACGCCACTTGGGCGGGGGATTCGATCCTCTATCACAAGCGAAGCGACGTTGCGGTGGCTGTGGCTATTCCGGGCGGCCTCTTCACTCCCGTGGTCAAGAGCTGCGACACCAAGAGCCTGCGCGAGATTTCCGAGGCCGTGAAGGACCTCGCGACCCGTGCCCGCAACAAGAAACTGATGCCGCACGAATATCAGGGCGGTGCTTCGTCGGTCTCGAACCTGGGCATGTTCGGCATCAAGGACTTTGCTGCGGTGATCAACCCGCCGCATGGCACGATCCTGGCCGTCGGCGTGGGCGAGGAACGTGTCTATCCCGACAAGGGTGAGATCAAGATCGGCCAGTTCATGACCTGCACGCTCTCCTGTGATCATCGCTCGGTCGACGGTGCTCTGGGGGCCGAAGTGCTGGGCGTGTTCAAGGGCCTGATCGAAAATCCGGTGATGATGCTGGCTTAGGGATTTGGCGATGAAGACCATTCTCGCCTATGGCGACAGCCTGACCCATGGCACCGATCCCGGTGGTGGTCCGCGGTATGCCTATGAGGATCGCTGGCCGACGACGCTTGAAATGGGGCTCGATGGCAAGGCGCGCGTCATTGCCGAGGGCCTTGGCGGGCGCGCCACGGCCTATGACGACAGGACGGCGGCGGCCGACCGGAACGGCGCACGGATCTTGCCCACGCTGCTGGACAGCCACAAGCCGCTCGATCTCGTCATCATCATGCTGGGGACCAATGATCTGAAACCCTTCGTCGCGGGCACTGCTGCCTTCGCGGCACGGGGCGCGCGGCGGCTGATCGAGATGACCCGCGGTCACTTTGCCGCCATTGGCGAAGCCGCGCCGCAGATCATCCTGGTGTCGCCGCCGCATGTGGTGCCGACAACCAATGAGAACATGCTGAGCAATTTCGGTGGTCTCGAGCACCTGCTGCGCGAGTCGCAGGATTTCGCCCGGCACTATCGTCGTCACGCCGAGGAAACCGGCGTTGCCTTCTTCGACGCCGCCACGGTTGCCAAGGCCGATCCGCGCGACGGCGTGCATCTCGACGCGACCAATACGCGGGCCATCGGCGAAGGCCTCGTTCCGCTGGTAAAACAGGTTCTGGGTCTCTGACCCCGTCTTATTCTGGAGGCCCTTATGGCTGACCAATACGATCTTCTCGTCATCGGCGCCGGTCCCGGCGGTTATCTCGCCGCTATCCGCGGCGCCCAGCTGGGCATGAAGGTGGCCATTGTCGAGCGCGAGCACATGGCCGGTATCTGCTCGAACTGGGGTTGTATCCCCACCAAGGCGCTGCTGCGCTCGGCGGAAATCTACGGCCATATGGGCCACGCCAAGGATTATGGCCTCACCGCCGAGAAGTTCGGCTTCGACCTCGACGGCATCGTCAAGCGTTCGCGCGCCATTGCGGCGCAGATGAACAATGGCGTGCAGTTCCTGATGAAGAAGAACAAGATCGACACCATCTGGGGCGAGGCCACGATCACCAAGCCCGGTGAGGTCAAGGTCGCCCCGACCAAGAAGAAGATCGTCGAGCCGCAGGGGCCGGTGCCCAAGAATGCGCTGGGCGAGGGGACCTACAAGGCCAGGAACATCATCATTGCCACCGGCGCGCGTCCGCGCGTGCTGCCGGGCATCGAGCCGGATGGCGACAAGATCTGGACCTATTTCGAGGCACTGAAGCCCGCCGAAATGCCCAAGAGCCTCGTCGTCATGGGTTCGGGCGCCATCGGCATCGAGTTTGCCTCCTTCTATCGCTCGCTGGGCGCCGATGTGACGGTCATCGAGCTCTTGCCGCAAATCCTGCCCGTGGAGGACGCCGAGATTTCGGGCCTCGCCCGCAAGCGGCTGGAAAAGCGTGGCATCAAGTTCCTCACCGAAGCCAAGGTTGCCAAGGTTGAAAAGACCAAGGATGGGGTGGTTGCCCATGTCGAGACCAAGGACGGCAAGACCCAGCAGATCGCTGGCGACAAGCTGATCTCGGCCGTTGGCGTGCAGTGCAATATTGAAGGGCTTGGGCTGGAAACGGTTGGCGTCAAGACCGAGCGCGGCGCCATTGTCATCGACGGCTATGGCAAGACCAATGTCGAGGGCATCTGGGCCATCGGCGACGTCGCGGGCCCGCCGATGCTGGCGCACAAGGCCGAACATGAAGCGGTCATCACGGTCGAAAAGATCGCCGGCATGAAGGTGCATGGCCTCGACAAGACCAAGGTGCCGGGCTGCACCTATTGCGAGCCGCAGGTCGCCAGCGTCGGCCTGACCGAAGCCAAGGCCAAGGAAGCCGGGCGCGAGATCAAGGTCGGCCGCTTCCCCTTCGTGGGCAATGGCAAGGCGATTGCCCTGGGGGAACCCGACGGGCTGGTCAAGACCATTTTCGACGCCAAGACCGGTGAATTGCTGGGCGCCCACATGGTGGGTGCAGAAGTGACCGAACTGATCCAGGGCTTCGTGGTTGCCATGAACCTCGAGACCACCGAGGAAGAGCTGATCCACACCATTTTCCCGCATCCGACGCTCAGCGAAACGATGAAGGAAAGTGTGCTCGACGCCTATGGGCGTGCGCTGAACATCTAGCGCCCGCCCATCGGGCGTCACGCGGCCGAGGCCGGGATGACGCCTGCGCGGGACAACACCAAGACCCAAAGGAGCTATCCATATGGTCAAGGCAATCCAGATTGGTCTGGGACACTGGGGTTTCAGCTGGTCGAAAGACGTGATCCCAAAGGTTCCTGCCGTCGAGATGGTGGGCTTTGTGGATACCAATCCGGAGGCGACCAGCCGGGTACAGACCGAACTGGGCATCGACCCGAAGCTTTGCTTCGGCAGCCTGGAGGACGCGGCGCACCATACCGACGCGAAGCTGGCCCTGTGCACGCTGCGCACCGAAGCGCATTACCCCGTCGTGAAGCGCTGCCTGGAGCTCGGCCTCAACGTGCTGGTGGAAAAGCCTTTCACCACCACCATCGCCCAGGGCAAGGAGCTGGTGGCCCTCGCCAAGGCGCAGGGCAAGGTGCTCATGGTCAGCCAGAACTATCGCCACCAGCCGGCGCCGATCGCGGCCGCGCAATTGATTGCCGACGGCAAATTCGGCGCGCTCAACATGGTCTCGATCGACTTCCGCCGCCATGGCCCGAGCCAGGGCTATCGCTATTGGGATATGCCCGATCCGCTGCTCGCGGACATGTCGATCCACCATTTCGACCTGATGCGGTTCGTGCTGGGCGATGAGCCCGTGCGGCTCTCCTGCCGTACCTGGAACCCACCTGGCAGCCCGTTCCGCTTCGATCCGAGCGGCGTCGCCACCATCGAATTCTCCAAGGGCACGGTGGTGTCCTATCGCGCCAGCTGGATGAACTCGGGGCCGGTGACGCCCTGGGCCGGCGAATGGGTGATGGATGGGGCCGAGGGGCAGATCGCCTGGTCATCCCGCGACCATTTCCGCGACAAGGCGGGCCCGGACGTGCTGACGCTGCAGCCGCTCGATGGCAAGCGGGAAAAGGTCAAGCTCGACAAGATCAAATACCCGGACCGCACTGGCACGCTCAACACCATCGCCAATGTGCTCGACACAGGCCTGGTGCCGCGCGGGTTCAGTTCAGGCGAAGACAATCTGGGTTCCTTGGCACTGGTGCAGGGCACCATCCTCTCGGCGTCGCGCGGCGGCGACTGGGTGGAAATGACGGAAATCATGGGATAGGCGGCCTGCATGGCTGCCCATCACCCATAAGGCCGGGTTGAACCGGCCACCCAAGGGAGCGATATAGGGGCAAATCCCCAGTCAGGACTGACATGGTCACGCTCATCGACAATTCGGCTGTAAAGCCTCGCCACCCGGAAAAGGCCAATCGGCCAGACAGCACCGTGCTGCGCAAGCCGGACTGGATCCGGGTCAAGGCGCCGGGCTCGCCGGTCTACAATGAAACGCAGAAGATCGTGCGCGAGAACAATCTCGTCACAGTCTGCGAGGAAGCCGGCTGCCCCAATATCGGCGAGTGCTGGAGCAAGAAGCACGCGACCATGATGATCATGGGCGAGGTCTGCACCCGCGCCTGCGCCTTCTGCAATGTCCGTACCGGCCTGCCCGGGCCCCTCGACCCGCACGAGCCGGAAAACGTCGCCATTGCGGTCGAAAAGCTTGGGCTCGAACATGTCGTGATCACCTCGGTGGACCGCGACGATCTCGCCGATGGCGGTGCACAGCACTTTGCCGATGTGATTCTCGCCATCCGCGCCCGCAATCCGAGGACGACCATCGAAATCCTGACCCCGGACTTCCTGCGCAAGGAGGGGTCACTCGAGATCGTGGTGGCGGCCAAGCCGGATGTGTTCAACCACAATCTCGAAACCGTGCCGTCGAAATATCTCAAGGTCCGTCCGGGCGCGCGCTATTTCCACTCGATCCGTCTGCTGCAGCGGGTCAAGGAGCTCGATCCCACCATCTTCACCAAGTCCGGCATCATGGTGGGTCTGGGCGAGGAACGGAACGAGGTTCTGCAACTTATGGACGATCTGCGCTCCGCCGAGGTGGATTTCCTGACCATCGGCCAGTATCTGCAGCCGACCAAGAAGCATTATCCGCTGCAGCGCTTCGTGACGCCGGAAGAGTTCAAGTCCTATGCCACGGTGGCGACCGCGAAGGGGTTCCTGCTGGTCTCGTCGAGCCCGCTGACGCGCTCCTCGCATCATGCCGGCGAAGATTTTGCACGCCTCAGGGCCAACCGGATGGCAAGGCTCGGCCACTGAGATGAAGCGCTTCTACGAACAGCATGTGCCGCACCTGCCGGAGCGGATGTTCGAGATCGTCTCCGATCTCGAGGACTATCCGCGTTTCATTCCCAATTGCCAAGCGATGGCAGTGCGCAAGGATGCTGCGGCGGGTGCCAAGGACGTGCGGCTGGCCAAGATGACGATATCGTTCGGGCCGATCACGCAATCCTATACCAGCCGCGTCACGCTCGATCCCACGGCGCGCACCATCCGCGCCAAGGCCGTGGACGGCCCGTTCTCCTATCTCGACTCGGTATGGAGCTTCGAGCCCGAAGGGCAGGGGACGCGCGTGCGCTTCGAGATCGACTTCAAGATTTCCAACCCGCTGATCGCGGCTGTGGCCGAGCCGGCCTTCGCCGCCAAGCAGGAAGAAATCATGCGTGCCTTCTGCGACGAGGCCGACCGGCGCTTCGGGGACTAGGCGGCGCCAAGTGGGCCGATCGGGCCTTTGGTGATACGCCTTGATCCCTGGCCATCGCGCTGTCGCTCGACGTGACACGCGATCGCACAAAGCATTTTCGAAGGGGATGCCCGACGTGTTGGACGCAGGACCATTCTTTCACGGCACAATCGCGGATTTGCGCGCAGGGGACCTTCTCATGCCGGGATACCGGTCGAACTACCGCCCCGAAGTGGTGATGAACCACATCTATTTCACGGCCCTGGTCGACGGCGCGGGACTTGCAGCCGAGATAGCGGCTGCGCTGGTCAGTAGCGGTTCGACCCCGCGCGTTTATCTCGTTGAGCCGACCGGGCCCTTCGAGAATGATCCGAATGTGACTGACAAGAAATTTCCGGGCAATCCTACGCGGTCTTATCGCAGTGTCGCGCCGCTCAGGGTTGTCAGTGAAATCATGGAGTGGGCCCGGTTGACGCCCGAGGCGCTGCAGGTCTGGCGGGCGCGGCTGATCGACCGTGCTCCTGATGAGCGGGGCGATATCATCAACTGATCCGCGACAATACCGAACCGCGGCGGAACCCGTCGGTCCGGCCATTGTGGATCAGGGACTGGGCGGATCGCTGGTCAGCACCTGCAGGACAAGGTCGAGGGCCGCATCGACGGTGGCCTTGCGGATAGCGTCGCGACCGAGATCGCCAAAGCGGTGCTCGATGACCACGGTCGCTAGGTCCGAGGACACTGCGACATAGACCAGGCCGATCGGCTTCTTGTCCGTGCCCCCGTCCGGACCGGCAATGCCGGTGGCTGCCACCGCGAAATCGGCGCGCGCGGTGTTACGGGCCCCGTCTGCCATGGCGCGGGCTACCTGATTGCTCACCGCGCCATAGTCGGCGATGAGCCGGGGCTGCACCTGGATCATGCGGGACTTGGCTGAATTGGCATAGGTAATGTAGCCGCCGTAAAGGGCGGCAGAGGCGCCGGGAATGTCGGTCAGCGCCGAAGCGATCATACCGCCCGTACAGCTTTCCGCGGTCACGATGGTCTGGTTGCGTTCGGCCAGGAGGTCGATGATCTGCTTGCCCACGCTGGGCTTTGCCTTGGCTGCCATTCAGTCGACCCTCGGCACTTCCACGCTTGCACTCGCCATCGCCACGATCCCTTCCTCCCGCCCGATGAATCCGAGCTTTTCATTGGTTGTCGCCTTGACCGCCACGCGACCTGCAGAAATGCCGAGCGTTTCGGCAATCACGGCGCACATGGCGGGCGCGTGAGATGCAATCCTCGGCGCTTCGGCGGCGATTGTCACGTCCAGATTGACAATCCGTCCCCCAAGTCGGGCCACAAGGTCTCCGGCATGGCGCAGGAAGACTGTCGAGGCGGCGCCTTTCCAGCGCATGTCGCTGGGCGGAAAATGCACGCCGATATCGCCTTCGCCGATGGCGCCGAGGATGGCATCGGTCAGCGCATGCAGGGCGACGTCCGCGTCGGAATGGCCCTGCAGCTTTGCCGTGTGCGGTATCTTGACCCCACAGAGCCAGACGGCGTCGCCCGGCGCAAAGGGATGAACGTCGTAGCCGGTGCCGATGCGGGTTTCTGTGCCCAGGTCTGCCATGGCGATGCGCTCCGCGCGGGTGAAATCTTCGGGATGGGTGATCTTGATGTTATTGCGCTCACCCTCGACCATGGCCACGCGCAGCCCGGCCCATTCGGCGATCTCGGCGTCGTCGGTGAATTCGCGCCGGACCGTGCCGGTGCGCATATGAGCCGAAAAGATCTGGCCGAAACGGAAGCCCTGCGGCGTCTGCGCCGCAAAGAGCTGGCGCCGGTCTTCGGTGGTCGCGACCAGTTGGCCATCGAGCGAGCGCTTGATGGTGTCGGTTACCGGCAAGGTCGGGAGCGCGCCGTCGTGCTGGTCGAGGGCGGTGATGACACGGCCGAACAGGTCAGGGGAGGCGAAGGGCCGTGCCGCATCGTGGATGAGCACGCGGTCGGGTCGAAGTGGGGCCAGTGCTTTGAGGCCCTCCAGCACCGAAGCCTGGCGGCTTGCGCCACCCGGGACGGCGGGCAGAAGGCGCGGATCGGCCAGTCCCAGGGACGCGTATAGCTCGGCATGATCGGGGTGGATGACCGGCAGCACGTGGCTGACGGCCTCATGGGCGAGGCACGCATCCACGGTCCGCGACAGAACCGGTTTACCCGCAACCGGGCGATACTGCTTTGGAACGGCGCTGTCACCGCTCCCGGCGCGTTCGCCCTTGCCCGCGGCAACGATGATGACGGCTATGGATTTTGAACGCATGGCGATATAGGCACTTCGAAACGGAAACCATCATCTTTGCTAAGGGTCTAGCTGCCGCCCCGCCATGCGGCAAGAGCAGGGCTGATTTCTGCAGCTGCGACAGTGCGAAGCGGTTGCACGCCCCCGCAAAATGATTATTGTGCGGGCATCATCGCCAAATTGAACAATTCTGGGGCAATTCGTTGAGAGACAATGCCTGTGCATTGAGCATCGGGGGGCATGCCGTTCGCAATCGCGCCTTCCTCGCGCCGATGGCGGGCATTACCGACCGCCCGTTCCGCGAAATTGCCGAACGGTACGGGGCGGGGCTCGTCGTGTCCGAGATGGTCGCCAGCTCGGCCCTGACCACCGGCCACGAGGGCATGGTGCGCAAGCTGACGCGCGCCGGAACCCTCCCACATATGGTGCAACTGGCCGGCTGCGAGCCGCAATGGATGGCCGAGGGCGCGCGGATCGCCGAAGGGGCAGGGGCAGACATCATCGACATCAATTTCGGCTGCCCGGCCAAGCGCGTGACCAATGGTTATGCCGGTTCGGCGCTGATGCGCGTGCCTGACCAGGCGTTGGCCATCGTCGAGGCGGTCAGCGGCGCGACCACGCGACCCGTCACCGTCAAGATGCGACTGGGCTGGGACGATGACAGCCTCAACGCGGCGCAGATCGCCAGGCTGGCCGTCAGTGCCGGTGCGCAGATGATCACGGTGCATGGCCGGACCCGGCAGCAGTTCTACAAGGGCACGGCGCGCTGGGCGCTGGTGCGCAGGGTCGTCGAGGCCGTGGATGTGCCGGTAGTGGTCAATGGCGACATTGTCGATATTGCCACAGCCCGGCAGGCTCTCTCTGAGTCGGGCGCAGCGGCAGTCATGCTGGGGCGTGGCGCGCAGGGACAACCCTGGCGCGTCGGCCAGATCGGAGCGCTGCTCGATGGTGGCGTCGCGCCGGAGGCGCCCCGGGGCGACGAGCTGGTGGACCTGATCCAGCGCCATTACGAAGACATGCTGGTCGACTACGGCACCGAGGTCGGGCTGCGCGGGGCCCGCAAGCATCTCGACTGGTATGCCGAGGCGGCGGGACTGGGGCTCGACAAGCCAACACGCAAGGCTCTGCTCGACAATGACGACACAAAGGCCGTGCTGGCGTTGATCGGCACGCTGTTTTCCGGCGAGTGGAGGGCTGCGGCGTGAGTAGCGCAGTTTTGATGGACGTGGATTCGGTGCCGGCGCGGGCGGTGTTGCAGGCCTTGCCGCAGCCGATCCTGGTGCTCGACGAGCAGCGGCGCATCCAGTTCGTCAATTATGCGGCGGAGGCCTTTTTCGGTGCTTCGCTGAGCGTGCTGACGCGCCAGTCGCTCGACGATCTCATTGCCTTCGGCTCGCCGATCATCTCGCTGGTCGAGACGGTGGCGCAGAGGCGGGCGCCGATGACCGAATATCGCGTGCGCGTTGGCTCCTCGCGCTTTGGCGACGAGCGCATCGCCGACGTCTTCGCGAGCCCCATCTCGGACACGGATGGCCGCGTGGCGGTGCTGATCCAGGAACGCACCATGGCCGACAAGATCGACCGGCAGATGGTATCGCGCGGGGCGGCACGTTCAGTGACCGGCCTGGCCTCAATGTTGGCCCATGAAATCAAGAACCCGCTTTCGGGTATCCGTGGCGCGGCGCAATTGCTCGAGCAGTCGGTGCCGGCCGAAGAGGTGCCCCTGGCGCGGCTGATCCGCGAAGAGACCGACCGCATTGTCGGGCTGATCGATCGGGTGGAAGTGTTCGGCGACGAACGGCCGATGGAGCGCGAGCCGATCAATATCCATGTCGTGCTCGACCGGGTGAAACTGCTTGCCCGCAACGGCGTGGCGCGCGGCATCACCTTCTACGAGGAATACGATCCCTCGCTGCCGCCGGTCTTCGGCAATCGCGACCAGCTGATCCAAATCTTCCTAAATCTGATCAAGAACGCATCAGAAGCCCTTGAACGGACACAGAAACCGGAGATCAAGCTGACGACGGCCTTCCGTCCGGGCATTCGCATCAGCGTGGCCGGGGTGGCCGAGCGCATCTCGCTGCCGCTCGAAATCGTCATCGAGGACAATGGGCCCGGCGTGCCGCCCGACATCCTGCCGTTCCTGTTCGACCCGTTCGTCACCACCAAGACCAATGGCTCGGGGCTCGGTCTGGCGCTGGTCGCCAAGATCGTTGGCGACCATGGCGGGGTGATCGATTGTGACAGCCGTCCGGGCCGTACGCGTTTCCGCATCCTGCTGCCGGTGGCCAGCGGGGCCTTCCAGAACAATGCCGACGCCGAAGAGGGTTCGACCATATGAGCCATGTCGTTCTGCTTGCCGATGACGACGCCGCCATCCGCATGGTGCTCAACCAGGCGCTGACCCGGGCCGGCTACGAGGTGCGGCCGACCGGCAACATCTCGACCATGTGGAACTGGGTCAGCCGCGGGGAAGGCGATATCCTGATCACTGACGTGGCCATGCCTGACGGCAATGCCTTCGAGGTGATGCCCAAGATCAAGAAGCTCCGCCCGGAGCTGCCGATGATCGTGATGAGCGCGCAGAACACCTTCATGACGGCGATCCGCGCCTCGGAAGTGGGTGCTTATGAATACCTGCCCAAGCCCTTCGACATTACCGAGGTGCTCTCGGTGGTCGCCCGGGCGCTGGCGGACGCCAAGAAGCCCACCAATGCCGAGCGCAAGGCCGAGGAGCCTGGCGAGACCATGCCTCTGGTGGGGCGCTCCACGGCGATGCAGGACATTTATCGGGCCCTGGCCCGGCTGATGCAGACCGATCTCACCGTGATGATCACCGGCGAGAGCGGCACCGGCAAGGAACTGGTGGCGCGGGCGCTGCACGATTTCGGCAAGCGCCGCAACGGCCCGTTCGTGGCCATCAACATGGCCGCCATTCCCCGCGACCTGATCGAAGCCGAACTGTTCGGGCATGAGAAGGGGGCCTTTACCGGCGCCAATACCCGGTCGTCCGGCCGCTTCGAGCAGGCCGAGGGCGGTACGCTGTTCCTCGACGAGATCGGCGACATGCCGATGGACGCCCAGACCCGCCTGCTGCGTGTGCTGCAGGAAGGCGAATACACCATGGTTGGTGGCCGCAATGCCATCAAGACCAATGTGCGCATCGTCGCGGCCACACATCGCGACCTCAGTCAGATGATCCGCCAGGGCCTGTTCCGCGAGGATCTCTATTATCGCCTCAACGTGGTGCCGATCCGTCTGCCGCCCCTGCGCGAGCGCATCGACGACATCACCGACCTGGTGCAGCATTTCCTGCGCCTGGCGCAACGCGAAGGCGAGCCGTCCAAGACCATATCGCCCGAAGCTATCCGGCTGATGCAGAACTATTCCTGGCCCGGCAATATCCGCGAGCTGGAAAACCTGGTGCGGCGGCTGTCGGCGCTCTATGCCGATGAGCAGATTTCGGCCGAGATCGTTCAGAACGAGCTCAACATTGTCGACCGCCCCTCGGTGAATGCCGCTTCCGGGCCGATGGACATCTCCATGGCCGTGGAGACGCATGTGGGCCAGCTGCTGCGCGAATATGAGCCGAACCTGCCGCCAGCCGGCATGTATCAGCGCGTCATCGACAAGGTCGAAGCGCCGCTGATCGCCATGGCCCTCAATGCCTGTGGCGGCAACCAGATCAAGGCGGCGGACCTCTTGGGGCTCAACCGCAATACGCTGCGCAAGAAGATTCGCACGCACAGCATCGAGATCGTCAAGCACAGCCGCAGGGGCGGGTAGGGGGCGGGCGCCTCGGACGCCGCCGCTGTCTGCTCCTGATCAGCCCCGCTATGACATCGGGCGTGCCATTCGAGGATAGTCCCTCGGCGACGAAGAACGGTCCCGTGTGTTCGTGCCATTCGAGCATAGCTCTCATGGCCTCGGCTGCGGAAAACGCTCCACCGGAGCGTTTTCGCGTCGCAGCCGAGTGTCACATTTTGGCAACAATTGTCTTGAAGGGTCGCCTGAATTGGGTCACGCTTCGCTTTCTCACGGGTTTTGCACCTATGTGATGGGCATTCGGGCAGGCCGGGAGGGCGCCTGAAAGGGCCGATAAAGCGAAGGAAATTGGGCAATATATGGCCGATCTGGTGTCAGCCAGCGACGAGGTTCGAAGCGACTCCGTGGCCGAATCCCGGCCGGGGCGCACCTTCTCGCGCATCCGGCAGAACCAGTCGCTGCGCGTGCTCGGATTCATCGTGGTCTTTGCCTCGGTGCTGATGTCGTCCGTGTCGTTCCTGATCCTGTCGGGCATCACCACTATCGAACCCTCGCCGGTGATCTGGACGGTCATCTGGATCGTCACCGGCCTCCTGGTGCTGCTGGTGATCGCCCTGGTGGTGACCGAGGCGGTGCTGCTGTTTCAGGCGCGGCTGCGCGGTGTACCGGGCGCAGGCCTGCAGGTGCGCATGGTGGCCATGTTTGCCTTCGTGGCGGCCGTGCCGGCGGCACTTGTCGCGGTGGTGGCAACGATCGCGCTCAACCAGGGGCTCGACCAATGGTTCTCCGAGCGCACCCGCGCCATGGTGGAAAGTTCGCGCCTGGTGGCGCGTTCCTACATGCTCGAACATGCGCAGGTGCTGCGTGACGACATCATCTGGGTGGCAACCGAACTGGAGCAGGCGCGTGCCACCTATGAGAACGAACCCGAACGCTTCGAGCGCATCCTGACGGCGCTGGCGGTCACGAGGTCCTTGCCATTCACCTCGCTGATCGACCACAGCGGGGAGACCCTGATGCGGGCGCAGATCAATGTCGCCGGCTCGTTCCCCAAACTGCCCGCGGGTGTCACCGACGGCGTGGTCGAGGGGATTCCCACGCCCATTGCGCCCGGGGCGACGCAGTTCGTCGGCTCGGTCATCAAGCTGCGCGGCTATACCGATACCTATCTGTTCGTGGCCCGGCCCGTTGATGCCGAAGTGCTTGAATATATGCGTCTAACCGACGAGAACATAACGGAATATCGCGAGTACGCTTCGAACCGCCTGGTGTTCCAGATCACCTTCACCATCATGTATGTCGGTCTTGCCGTGGTGCTGCTCCTCGCCGCGCTGTGGGTCGGCATCGCACTCGCCAACCGCTTCGTGGATCCAATCCGCAACTTGATGATCGCCTCGCGGCGGGTCAGCGCCGGAGACCTTGACGTGCAGGTGCCGGTGCAGGAGGGCAGGGGCGATTTGCGCGACCTCTCCAACGGCTTCAATCGCATGACGCAGCAGCTCAAGACCCAGCGGCTCGATCTGCTCAAGGCCAATGAGGTCAACGAGAAGCGCCGCCAGTTCACCGAAGCCGTGGTGGAGGGGGTGTCGGCCGGCATTATCGGTCTCGATCCCTATGGGGCCGTGACCCTGGTCAATGCCCGCGCCTGCGAGATGCTCGGGCGCACGGAAATCGAGCTCATGGGAGAAGCCATGGACAAGATCATGCCCGAAATCGGGCCCACGCTGGAAAAGGCGCGATCGGCGCGGCGGGGTCAGGTGCGTGACCAGATCCAGCTGGGCAATGAAACCGACCGCCGCATCTACCAGGTGCAGTTGACCCGTGAAGGGTCGATGACCGAGTCCAAGGGCTATGTGGTGACCTTCGATGACATCACCGATCTGGAATCGGCGCAGCGGACAAGCGCCTGGGCCGATGTGGCCCGCCGCATTGCCCATGAAATCAAGAACCCGCTGACCCCGATCCAGCTCTCGGCCGAACGCCTGCGCCGCCGCTATGGCGGCAAGCTCGAGGACGATCGGGAGGTTTTCGACAAATGCATCAACACCATTGTGCGCCAGGTGGGCGATATCGGGCGGATGGTCGACGAGTTTTCCGCCTTTGCGCGTATGCCCGAATCCGCGCCGGAGATGGCCGACCTCAGTGACACCATCCGCCAGGCGGTCTTCCTCGAAAGCGTGCGGCTTCCCGAGGTCTCCATCGTGACGCTGCTCCCCGAGGCGGCGATTGCCGCCTGGTTCGACGCGCGGCTGGTGTCGCAGTCGCTGACCAATTTGATCAAGAACGCCGTCGAGGCGTTCGAGGGCATTCCCCTTTCGCCAGACTGGCAACCCACCATCACGGTGGAGGCCCATGTCGAAGGCAACCATGCCCGGGTGTCGGTGTCTGACAATGGCAAGGGCTGGCCTTCGGACAACCGGCAAAGACTGCTGGAGCCCTATATGACCACGCGGGAAAAGGGGACCGGGCTGGGCCTGGCGATTGTCGCCCGCATCATCGAGCAGCACGGTGGGATCGTCGAGTTGATCGACGCCGACCCCGATGCGCAGGGCAGGGTGGGGGCATGCGTGACCTTCACGCTTCCTTTGCATTCCCCTGCAATGAGCACCATCGAGACAGGAACCGCCCTTGCGGATGAAAATCCTGCCCAGGAGGAGGAGCCGCAGCTGCCTGCGGTTGTTCACAAGTAATGGCTTTAGACATTCTGATCATCGACGACGAGGACGACATCCGCGATCTCATCGCGGGCATTCTCGAGGACGAAGGCTACGAGGCGCGACAAGCACACGATGCCGATAGCGGGCTCAACGAAATCGCCCGGCGCAGGCCGAGCCTGGTGTTTCTCGACATCTGGATGCAGGGGTCCCGGCTGGACGGCTTGCAACTCCTGGACGTGTTCCAGAGCCAACATCCGGACATGCCGGTCGTCATGATCTCCGGGCACGGCAATGTGGAAACGGCGGTGTCGGCGATCCGGCGCGGGGCTTATGACTATATCGAAAAGCCCTTCAAGATCGACCGGTTGCTGCATGTGACGCAGCGGGCCATGGAAGCCACGCGCCTGCGCAACGAGGTTGCCGAGCTCAAGGAGCGCTCGGCCAGCAAGAGTGTCGAGATGGTCGGTACCTCGCCGGCCCTGCAGCAGGTCCGCGGGATCATCGAGAAATCGGCGCCCACCAATTCGCGCATCTTCGTGTCCGGGCCGTCCGGTGCCGGCAAGGGTCTGGTGGCCCGCCAGATTCATCTGCGCAGCCCGCGCGCCAATGCCCCCTTTGTCGAGATCAACGCTTCGCTCTATGCCCCCGATGAGGTGCCCGTGGTGCTGTTTGGCCGCGAAGCACGGGACAAGACAGGCCTGCTGAAAGTGGAAGTGGGGGCGCTGGAGCGGGCCCATGGCGGCACGCTCTACCTGTCGGAAGTCACGACGCTGCCACAACAGGTGCAGACCACCCTGCTGCGGACGCTTGTGGAAAACCGGTTCAACCGCGTCGGGGGCACCCAGGCCGTGCCGATCGACGTGCGCATCATCTCGTCCAGCTCGCAGAACGTGGCGGCCCAGGTCGAGGCGGGCGAGTTCCGCTCCGACCTGTTCCACCGGCTTTCCATCGTGCCTCTGCCGCTGACGCCATTGCGAGAGCGGCGCGAAGACGTGCCGCCGCTGGTTTCGGTGTTCATCGAGCAGGTGTGCCGCATGCACAATCTGCAGCGCCTGACCATCGGCGACGACGCCATGGCGGTGCTGCAGGCGCAGGAATGGCCCGGCAATGCGCGCCAGCTGCGCAATTCGCTCGAACGCCTGCTGATCCTGATGAAGGACCAGCAGCCCGAGAATGGCGTGATCACCGCGGCCATGCTGCCTTCCGACATCGGCGAAGTGCTGCCCACCGTGGGCGACACCGATGCCTCAGCCCATCTGATGAGCCTGCCCCTGCGCGAGGCCCGCGAAGTGTTCGAGCGGCAATATCTGCTGGCCCAGATCGAGCGGTTTGGTGGCAACATTTCCAAGACCGCAGAGTTCGTGGGCATGGAGCGCAGCGCCCTGCACCGCAAGATCAAGTCACTGGGGCTCTGAAAAAGTTATGAAAATAGCCCCCTGCCATGCAATGGCGGCGGGTAGGCAGTTGGGCGCAAACGTGCCATAGTGCATTAGATATGATAAATCGGGCATCGGGGGCTGGGCGGCAGTCCTTCGGGGTCCGGACGCAAGTTTTTGCGGAAACAACAGCGACAATGAAGCCGCGGCAAAGAGGCCACAAATGGCTAGCGAAAAGCAGCAAAACCTGCAGGATTCCTTCCTTAATCACGTCAGAAAGCAGAAAGTCCCCGTCACCATCTTCCTGGTGAACGGCGTCAAGCTGCAGGGTGTCATCACCTGGTTCGACAATTTCTGCCTGCTGTTGCGTCGTGACGCGCAGTCGCAACTGGTCTATAAGCACGCGATCTCCACCATCATGCCCGGCGCGCCGATCCAGCTGTTCGACCCCGAGCAGAACACAGATCACGACTGACGCCATATATGGACGATTTTGACGACGAGGCGGGCGCCCAGCCGGGCGGCCCGAAGCCCTATATCGATCGGCGGGAGCAGCCGACGCGAACGGGGCTCGTTTGTCCAGATGTCCGCGGCAAGTCATCCTATCACAGCATCGAAGCGCGGCAGGCCGAGTTCGAAGGCCTGGCCGGGGCCATCCGTCTCGACATTGTCTTTTCGGAGGTGGTCAAGGTGCGCGAAATCCGGCCTGCCACCTATCTGGGCGCCGGCCATGTCGCGAGCCTGGCTGACAAGGTCAAGGCCGAGCAGATCGAACTGCTGCTGGTCGATGCGGCGCTGACGCCGATCCAGCAACGCAATCTCGAGCGCGAGACCGGCACCAAGGTGCTCGATCGGACGGCGCTGATCCTCGAAATCTTCGGGGAGCGTGCAGCGACGCGCGAAGGCGTTTTGCAGGTCGAGCTTGCCCATCTCAATTACCAGAAGGGCCGGCTGGTCCGATCCTGGACACACCTTGAGCGCCAGCGCGGCAGCGGCGGCACCGGCTTCATGGGCGGCCCGGGCGAAACCCAGATCGAAAGCGACCGCCGGCAGATCACCGAGCGCATCGTGCTGCTCGAGGACCGGCTGGAAAAGGTCAAGAAGACCCGTGAGCAGCAGCGCCGTCAGCGCACCAAGGCACTGATCCCGGTCGTGGCCCTCGTAGGCTACACCAATGCCGGAAAATCAAGCCTGTTCAACGTGTTGACCGGGGCAGGGGTGTTCGCCGAAGACCTGTTGTTCGCCACGCTGGACACGACCGTTCGCAAGATTGCGCTGCCGCATGGCCGCGAGGCGATGCTGAGCGACACGGTGGGTTTCGTTGCCGACCTGCCGCACGACCTGGTGGCAGCTTTCCGCGCTACGCTGGAAGAGGTGGTGGACGCAGACATCATCCTGCATGTGCGCGACATCGCCAATCCGGACCACGCCGCCCAGGCGCAGGACGTCTTGAGCGTGCTCGAGGAACTCGGAGTATCCTCGGAGGTCACGCCGATCATCGAGGTCTGGAACAAGATCGACCTGCTCGAAGAACCCGGGCTGTCGCTGGCCTCGGCGGCGCCGGCAGGCAAGGTGATGGCCACGATGCCGGTTTCGGCGCATACGGGCGAGGGGCTCGATGCCCTCAAGCTGGCGATCGAGCGGATATTGGGCGAGCAGAGCCGAACCTATCACGTGCATGTGCCGCACAGCGCCGGCGCCGATATCGGCTGGCTGCACAGCAATGCCGAGGTGATATCACGGGACGAACCGACCGAAACCGGCTCCGACTTCGTGGTGCGCGTCGATCCGCGCCATCGCGCGGCATTCCTCGAACGCTTCAACGGCCGGATCGCGGTGTCGGACCTTTAGAGCGCTTTCAGCAATAGTGGACACCACTATTGCGGTTCGAAAGCGTGAAAAAACAAAGAGATAGAGCTCCCGTTCTGAGTGAAACAGAACGGGAATCGCTCTAGGCCTTGTCGCGGGCCCGGACTTCATTCCAATAGCCATCCAGCCGATCCAGCCCCGCAGATGACGGTTCGATGCCGTCTTCGCGGCAGCGGGCTTCCACATAGTGAAAACGCCGGGTGAACTTCGAGTTCGCGTCGCGAAGGGCGGCTTCGGGATCGACGCCGGCCTTGCGGGCCAGGTTCGCCACGGCAAAGAGCAGGTCGCCGATTTCTTCGCGTACTGCGGCCTCGTCGCCGGTCGCTTCCGCCTCGGCGACTTCGGCCAGTTCTTCTTCCACCTTGGCGCGCACGGCGGGCAGGTCGGGCCAATCGAAGCCGACCTTGGCGGCGCGCTTGGTGAGCTTTTCGGCCCGGGCAAGGGCAGGGAGCACCTGTGGCACGTCATCGAGGATGGAGGGCGCGGCGTCGCCCTTGCGCGCGGCCTTGGCGGCGCGCTCGCGGACCTTGATGGCTTCCCAGCGGTTCTGGGCGTCGTCGGCGCCGTCGGCGACCACATCGCCAAACACATGCGGGTGGCGGCGGATCAGTTTTTCGGTGATGGCCTCGACGACATCGCCGATATCGAAGTGACCGGCCTCCTTGGCCATCTGGGCGTGGTAGATGGGCTGCAGCAGCAGGTCGCCCAGTTCCTCGCGTAAATCGGCGAAATCCTCGCGCTCGATCGCGTCCGCCACCTCATAGGCCTCCTCGATGGTGTAGTGGCGAATGGAGCGGAAATCCTGTTCGAGATCCCATGGACAGCCGCCGTCCGGATTGCGCAGGGCGGCCATGATCTCGATCAGGCGGGAAATGTCGCGGGATGGCTGCATGGGGAACTCGCCGGATATTGAATCGCTGGGCGCACCATAGCGGCTCGCCATCGCTGCGGCAGGGGTGAAAATTGCCCCTTTGCCGGAAAATTCTGCCGCCGGGCACCTTGGTCCGTCGCCTCATCCTGTTGAAATTGTTACTTTTCCTGCGGTTTTCGAGGTCTGGCGATGGCACGGGGATTGCTTGGTGCGGGGGATTGGTACGGAAGGACACGTGGCATGAACATAGATGCGACCAACGGCTCCCTGCGCCTGGAACTGGTCGAGCGGCTGTTTCAACGCGCGGACCTCGATCGAAATCAGGCACTTTCGGTTGAGGAAATGGCTGCCTTTGTGCCCAGGGAGGTAGCGGGAGATGCGCAGTCGATCGTCAGTGGCCACGACGAAGACGGCGACGGCCAGCTATCGGCTGCCAAGTTTGCCGGAGGCATTCTGGCGGCGCAAACCCTGCAGGAACTGATGAGCGTGCAGGAATATCGTGATGCTGGGCGGAGCGAACGCCAGGCCGACGACTTGAAGGCGGTCAATGCCTTGTTCGCGCGGGCCGACGTCGATGGAGACGGCCTGCTGAGCGAAGAAGAACTCGCGGCCGACAGGGCCATCCAGTTCGCCCAAGCGCTCGATGAGGGCGCCGACGTGCCCCAGCACATGTTCGCGGTCCGCCGTGATGGCGCAGGCGACGGCCAGTACGGCAGGGACGACATCATGGTCGGGCGACGGCTGACCGATATTGCCGATGCGGTGCGGCTTGACGATCGCGCCGTGCTGGTGACGCAGTTCGTGTCTGAACAGCCGGCGACACCGGCTGCCGACCCCATGCCAGTGTCACCGGAAACGAAGGACGTCGCAGAAGCCGAACCGGCGGACGCGCAAGAGCCACCGGCTATTGCAGACGTTCTGCGGGAACATGTTCGTATGGCTGAAATGTCGGATGTCCTGATTGCGCGGCTCATCCAGATGCTGGGGGCGGCGGATCGGGGAACACCCGAAATCGATCATCAGGCCTGACGGGCGATAGCAATAGTGCCGCCTGGCTGGGGCAGAGGTGTCTTCGACGCCTAAAGACATCCAACGCTTGCGGTCGACCCAATGCCGGCGGCCGACCCAATGCCTGCAGCCGATCGATCAAGCCGTGTGCCATTCACCTCCTGCCATCTGTGATTCGCATAATATATATTATGGAACTTTCGTAATTGGCATTCCTGCGGAGATCAGACCTCTTTTGACGGAGCACGGCGTTTGCGCCCGCTGGTCAAGGTCTCAGGCTCCCCGGCCGAGCGACGTGAGGAATGTCAGGATGGATTGCGGCTCGATGATCAGCTCCTGCAATCGTGTGTTGAACGTCGCGCCATAGTCAGCGGCGATGTGATCCTCGAACGCCTGCCGATCACGGTAGATCTCATAGACCACAAACTTTGCCGGGTTTTCCGTCTGCCGGTAGCAATCGAAAGCAATATTGCCCGGCTCCTGCCTCACCTTGGTGGCGAGGCCGTCGAGCAATGACGCAACGCGCTCCTCCTCACCGGCGCGCGCGGTGAATTCGGCGATGAGAACGATCTGCGATTTTGAAGCGGTCAATTGCCTGAACTCCATTGCCGGGGCCCAAGGTTTCATGGACGATCCGGAGGACCGCCGTGCCTTGTCAGCGGTTGAGGATGCGCCCCGTATTCACGTCAATCTGCATACCGTCAAAGGCTGGCGTCACATTGCCCGGCGTTTCCGCATCGGTCCTGCGATAGTCGAGATCGATATGCATATTGGTGAGCACCGCCTGGCGCGGTGCGAAACGCTCGATCAGTTCCAGCGTTTCAGGCAAGCTCAGATGGCTCGGATGCGGCGTCGGGCGCAGCGCATCGACGATCCAGATGTCCAGTCCACTCAGTGCCTTATGCGCGCTTTCCGGCACCGCGGACAGATCGCAGCAATAGGCCAATCCGCCGATGCGATAGCCGAAGGCCATGATGTCGCCATGTACGAGCGCGAACGCCGCGAGCGACAGCGTTCCGCCAGGCCCCGTGATTTCGAGAATGTCGCCATCGGCGATCTCATGGGCGTTCAGGATCGGCGGATAGGAACTGCCGGGCGGCGTTGAAAAGCAATAGCCGAAGGCCTCGCGCAGGCGCGTGCCGCATTCGCGGGAGAAATAGACGTCGACACGACGGCGATTGTGCAGCGCCAGCACGCGCAGATCGTCGATGCCGTGCGTGTGGTCGGCATGCTCATGGGTATAGAGCACGGCGTCCACCCGATCGACGCCGGCGTCGAGAAGCTGCTCGCGCAAATCGGCGCCAGTATCGATCAGGACCCGTGTGGGTTCGGCGACACCATCCGTCCAGCCTTCGAGCAGAAGTGCGCAGCGCCGGCGGCGATTGCGGCGCTCATGCGGATCGCAGGCGCCCCAGTCATTGCCGATACGCGGCACGCCGCCGGACGATCCGCAGCCCAGAATGGTCGCGATGATCCGGTCCGGAGCGGCCACTGTGCTATCTCACGCCGGTCTTGGAAAACAGGCGCCCGAAATTGGCGGTCGTTTCCGCGCCGAGCTGCTCCAGCGAAATGCCGCGTACATCCGCCAGCTTCTCGGCGGTATGGCGCACAAAGCTCGGCTCGTTGGATTGGCCGCGATGCGGGATCGGCGCCAGATATGGCGCGTCGGTCTCGACCAGATAGCGGTCTGCCGGCACAATCTTGGCGACCTCGCGGATTTCCTCGGCATTCTTGAAAGTGATGATGCCGGAGAACGACACATAGCCGCCCAGGGCCAGCGCCCGCTGCGCCAGATCCATGCCGGCGGTGAAGCAGTGCAGCACAAAGGGGAAGGCCCCCTGCCCGGCTTCTTCCTCAAGGATGGCCGCCATGTCATCGTCGGCCTGGCGGCTGTGGATAACCAGTGGAAGACCGGTGATCCGCGCCGCCGCGATATGACGGCGCAGGCCTTTGGCCTGGGCATCGCGCGGGGCGTTGTCGTAGAAATAGTCGAGGCCGGCCTCGCCGATGGCAACGCAGCGCGGATGGGCACTTAGCCGGACAAGATCATCCGTTTCGATATGCAGCTCTTCATGCGCATTGTGCGGATGCGTGCCGACGGAGCACCAGACGTTCGCAAAACGTTCCGCAAGGTCCGCATATGTGGAAAAGTTCTCCACACGTGTGGAAATCGTCACCATGCCGGTGACACCCGCGGCGGCGGCGCGCGCCATCACCCCGTCCAGATCGGCGGAGAGCGCCTCGAAATCGAGATGGCAATGGCTATCGATCAGCATGTCACTCGGCCGGTTTCTCTAGTCGGGCAAAAACGCCCTGCGGCGCGGGCAGTTCGGTGCCCGGCACCAGGGCATTGGCCAGTTGAGCGGCGGCCAGGGTCCGCTCGTCCTGCGGCACGACCAACTGATCAAGCAGCCGCGCTGCCGAAGCCGGCACGAAGGCGAGCATGGGGATGGCCAGCCGCCGCACGGTATCGGCGGTGACATAGAGCACGGTCGCCATGCGGGCCGGATCGGTCTTCTTGAGCGCCCAGGGTTCCTGGCCGGCGAAGTAATTGTTGGCCGAACTCAGCGCGCCGATGATGGCGCCGGTCGCCTCATGGATCAATTGCTGATCCATGGCCTTCTGCGCCGCGGCAATGGCCTCGCTCACTTCGGCGATGATCGCATTGTCGGCATCGGCCAGCGGGCCCGGCTCGGGCACCTTCGCCTCGCAGTTCTTGTTGATCATGGACAGCGAGCGCTGGGCCAGATTGCCAAGATTGTTGGCGAGGTCGGCATTGACGCGGTTGACCAGCTTTTCGTGGCTATAGTCGCCGTCATTGCCGAAGGAGACTTCGCGCAGGAAGAAGTAGCGGACGGCATCGGCGCCAAAGGTTTCCACCAGTTCGAACGGGTCGATGACGTTGCCCAGCGACTTGCTCATCTTCTGGCCGTCCACGGTGAGGAAGCCGTGGGCGAAGACGCGATGTTGCACCGGCAGGCCGGCGCTCATCAGGAAGGCGGGCCAATAGACTGTATGGAAGCGGATGATGTCCTTGCCGATGACATGCAGGTCGGCCGGCCAGAATTTCCTGAACAGCTCGCTCTGCTCGTCGGGATAGCCAACGCCGGTGATGTAATTGGTCAGCGCATCGACCCACACATACATCACATGCCCGGGCGCGTCGGGCACCGGAACACCCCAGTCAAAAGTGGTGCGGGAGACAGAAAGGTCCTGCAGGCCGCTCTTGACGAAGGAAATGATCTCGTTGCGCCGCTCCTTGGGGGCGATGAAATCGGGATTGGCCTCGTAGAGATCGAGCAGCTTCTGCTGATAGGCGGACAGGCGGAAGAAAAAGGTGGGCTCCTCCACCCATTCGACCTCGGCCCCGGACGGCGCATATTTCTTGCCGTCCTTTTCGGTCAGCTCGTCTTCGTCGAAATAGGCTTCGTCGCGCACCGAATACCAGCCCTTGTAGGTGGACTGGAAGATGTCGCCATTGTGGCTCGCGGCCATCTTCTTCCAGATGGCCTGCACGGACTCATAGTGCCGCTGTTCGGTGGTGCGGATGAAATCATCGTTCGACAGGTTAAGGTCCGCCGCCAGGCGCTTGAATTCGCCAGCATTCCGGTCGGCAAGCTCGCGAACGGGGATACCTTCCTTGGCCGCTGTCTGCACCATTTTGATGCCGTGCTCGTCCGTGCCGGTGAGGAAATAGACATCCCTGCCCTCCAGCCGCTTCCAGCGGGCGATGGCGTCGGTCGCAATCATCTCATAGGCGTGCCCGATATGGGGCGCGCCATTGGGATAGGAGATTGCGGTCGTGACGTAGAAGGGCTTGGCGGTCATGCTGGCTCGGCGGGATTGGCGATGAGGGCGCAGTGCTTCCTTATGGCGTCGAAAATCACCACCAGCGTCTGTTTCATGTCGAGGTTGACGCTGTCGGCTTCGCCCAGAAGTGCGCCTGCCTTCTCCCATAGCTCGGTTGCCGAGGCAAGCCGCCTGCGTCCGCCGGGTTGCATGGCGGCATCCCGCATTTCGCCGGCCAGCCAGTCGTTGAGGATTTCACGGGCAAAGGACATGTCGGCGCCCTGCGGGTCGCTGCCAAGGGCGTCGGCCAGTTGCAGTTCGGCGGCAATGGGCGCGGCGTCGGGCTGGCGCAACCACAGCAGCAGGGCTCCGACTGGAGAATTCTCAGCGAGAGACAGGGTTTCGAAGGCGCGGCGGGGTCGCCCCCCGGCCAGCTGGATGGCCCGATCGAGCGTCGCCTGGTCGAGGTCAGGCAGGCTCTGGGAAACGACCCTGGCAACCAGGTCATCGGCCAGCGGTCGCAGCGCCAGGTTGTGACAGCGCGAGCGGATAGTGGGGAGCAGCTGCCCTGGCCGATGGGAGATCAGGAAGAAGGTCGTGTCGGCCGGCGGCTCCTCGAGCGTCTTGAGCAAGGCGTTGGCGGCCGAAGGATTGCAATCGTCAATGCTGTCGAGGATGGCGATGCGGTGCCCTGCCCGCCCCCGCGTATGATGCAGGGACTCACGCAGATCGCGCACGTCTTCGACGCGGATCACCGAGTAATAGCCCTTGCTGTCCTTCAGCCGCCGCCGCAGCACGGACAAATTGGGGTGTGACAGCGCGGCGACCTGTTCGCGGACCCGCACCGGCTCCTCGTCGCCGGTGGCAATGAGGATGGCCGTGGCCAGTTCGAAGGCCAGGGTCGCCTTGCCGATCCCCTGCGGCCCATGCAGCATGATGGCGCCGGGCAAGCGGTGCTCTTCGAGCTGCGCGAGGATGGCGGCGCGGGCGGTGTCATGGCCCATGGCCACCTGCCGCTGCTCGGGCAGCGGCAGGTCAGGGAGTGCGGAGGGGTCGGTCACGCGACCGGCCTGCCCTGGAGTTCAGGAAAGCGCGCGCTGACGACGTTCCAGATGGCTGCCTCGAGCCTTTCCTCGTCCTGCTCGGCAGAGATGACGACGCAGCGGTCAGCATTGTTGCTGGCAATGTCGAGAAAATTCTCGCGCAGCCGGCGATGCCACTCGATCTCTTCCTTCTCGAAGCGATCGCCGGTGAGCTGCAGGCCATCTTCGAGTGCTCGTTGCTTAACCCGGCGGAAGGCAATTTCCGGGTCCATGTCGAGCACTATGGTCAGATCCGGCGTGTGGCCGTCGAGTGCGAGGTTTTCGAGGGCGTCGATCAGGCGATCGTCCACGCCCCCGGTCAGGCCCTGATAGGCGCGCGTCGAGTCGCAGAAGCGGTCCGAGATTACCCAGGTGCCCTTGGAGAGATTGGGAGCAATGAGCTGGTTGACGTGGTCCAGCCGGGCCGCGGCGAACAGCACGGCTTCGGCGCCGGCGCCCCAGGCCTCGGAGCGGCCCTGCAGGATGAAGGAGCGGATGGCCTCGGCCTTGGGTGTGCCCCCGGGCTCGCGGGTGCGCACCGCCTCGATGGCATGGTGAGCCAGATTGTTCAGCAGGCGACGCACCTGGGTGGACTTGCCGACACCTTCCCCGCCTTCAAAGGTAATGAAGCGGGCTGGACGGCGATTGGGCGCTTCAAGCATGGGCAGGCGATTCCTTGGTCATCTGTCCTTTTAGAGCACCGCGCCCGGTGCGAAAAGACTGGTGATGCTCACGCTGCTTCACGCGAGCCGGCCGTTGAGCCGCAAGGCAGCCGGCCAAGCCAGCCACTCAGGCATAGCCTTCGCGGCCTTTGCGCCTAAATTCGCTCTACCGGAGCGAATTTGCCTGCGGCCGGCTCAAAGCCAGCCAAGCGCCAGTTGCTTGAGTGCATCCGTCGCCCGACGCACCAGATCACCTTGCCCGACGCTCTCGGCGGCATAGAGCGGCGCCGACTGCACGAGCTGGTCGTTACAATAAACTCGCAACTCGGCAATCTTGTCGCCGGCGTTTATGGGTGGCAAGAGCGGGCTCGTATAGTTGACCGTGGCCGTGAGGCACTGGCGCGAACCGCGTGGCAGATAGAGGGCGATTTCGCCCTTGCCCACCAGTCCTACGCTGGGCGTCTCGCCGCCATAGACATCGGCATAGGCGACGATCTGACCTTCGGCATAGGGGGTGAAGCGCTCGAAAGCGCGCGCGCCCCAGGTCAGGAGCTTGCGGGCTTCCTCGGTGCGTTCCCGCATGGACGTCAGGCCGTGCACAACGGCGATCAGGCGACGATCGCCCTGGTCGGTGGAGGTCACTGAGCCGTAGCCGGCCGCTTCGGTGTGGCCGGTCTTGAGCCCATCGACGCCGATACCCATTTCGACCAGTGAATTGCGATTGGCCTGGTTGATGCCATTCCACTCCATCTCGGGCTCCGAGAAGTAGTGATAGTATTCGGGGAATTCCTCGATGAGGTAGCGCGCCAGTTCGGCCAGGTCGCGGGCCGTCGAATACATGTCCGGGTCCGGCAGGCCGGTGGGATTGGTGAAATGCGATCCGCTGAGCCCGATATTGGCCGCCAGCTCATTCATCATGATCGCGAACGTCCCCTCGGACCCCGCAATGCCTTCCGCCAGGACAATGGCGGCGTCATTGCCGGACTGGATGATGACCGAGCGGATAAGGTCTTCCACGCGGATCTGGGAGTTGAGTTCGGCAAACATGGTCGAGCCGCCGGACGAGGCGCCGCCCGTACGCCAGGCATGCTCGGAGACAAAGAACTCGTCATCAAGGCTGACCCGCCCTGCCCTGATCTCGTTGAAGACCACGGCCAGGGTCATGAGCTTGGCCATCGAGGCGGGTTCGAGCTGGTCGTCCGCCTGCTTCTGGTAGATGACCGTGCCGGACTCGTTGTCCATGAGCACCGCAAAGCGCGCCTTGGTGTCAAATTCGGCTTGTGCCGCCGCCTGTCCGGCCAGGAGCAGGAAGGTGACAATGGCGATCAACGCTTTCACGGGCATTCCCTTGCGACTATGAGAGCTGGCCCCGGACTCCTCCCGCCGCCAGTTCTGCGCAATTAATAGAGAATTGTGTCAGTCAGGCCAAGCTCTCGCGCAAGTGTGAGCGCGTCATCCAGTGTTGCGCCGGGCTTGAGCCGGGTCAGTGTCAGCCGTGTTGCCGGGCGACCATTGGCCGTTACCGGCTCTTCGGTGACCGCTCCGAGCAGCGCAAACTGTTGCGCCAGCGAGGCCGCATTGCCGGCATCAGCGAAGATGCCGAGCCCGAGCCGGACCGCACGATTGTCGGCATCGACCGAGGCCACCCAGGCCGCAAGATCCGCATTGCCCGTCGCCATTGCATTGACGGCCGCATGGGCCGAACCGATCGCGGCATCCGCTTCTGCGGGCGTGGTGTCGGCATAGGAGAACAGGCCGGAAATGAAATTGGTGGTCATGCCGACCAGGCTACGGCTGCTCTGCCCGCCACTGCTGGCGACGCGGATCGGGCCGGTGTCAAAGTCAGCCGGGCCGTTGTAGCTGGCCACGAGCATGCGGGTGTCGTCGCCTTCGAGCGGCGCCTGGCCGACATATTCGACATGCACGCTGGTCGAGCCCTTGTTGACATAGCCGAGCATCGCCGCAGCACGATAAGAGAGGTCGATGATCCGGCCCGAGACATAGGGCCCACGGTCATTGACGCGCACGATCAGCGAGCGACCATTCTCGGTATTGGTGACCCGCACATAGGAGGGCAGCGGCAGGGTCGGATGGGCCGCGGTGATGGCATTGGCCGAGAAGATCTCGCCATTGGCGGTGCGGCGTCCATGGAAGTCCGAGCCATACCAGGAGGCGGAGCCCGACGCTGAATAGCTGGGGTCGTGCTGGGGCACATAGGTCTTGCCGCGCACCGTGTAAGGCTTGCCGACCTGGTAGCGACCGCCACCGCGAGGCGGGTTGGGATCGTTGGAGACGCGCGGCGAGACGGCGACGCCATATTCACTTGAGGTGAAGGCGCCACGCTTGAGCGTTGGACCGAAGGAGCCAGTGGTGCACGCCGCCAGGATCGGGGCGACAAGGGCAGCCAGGGCTATGGCTCGGACGGCGCTGCGCCAGGGGGTCGTCACGGTTCGCAAAACTCTTTGAAACAAACACTCTTGCGCGCGAGCATAGCGGTGCCGGGACCGTGTTCACACAAAGGAACAATTTTCTGGTTTAGGAGCAGTTAAGGCCAACGAAGCGTTAGCGAGATGCAGGGCATTTTCGCCAAGTTCAAGCCAGAGGCTTTTTCGCCGGCTGCGGGGCCGCTACCCCTTGGGCGATCCGTTCCGGCGAATGCGCTCAGAACGCAAAGCCATGCCTTGGCGCTTGACTGATATAAAGATATCTTTATGTGATGGCGCGGCGTCTGTTCGCGCTGCAAATCGAAGAAAGAGAGGACGGCGATGAGCCCCTCCCCCGACCGGATCACCGACAGCCCTGCCCGTCCCGACTGGACCGAGGTGCGCGCCGCGCTCACAAGCGCAATGGCCGAGCGCATCCTTATTCTCGACGGCGCCATGGGTACGATGATCCAGCGTCAGGGCCTGACCGAGGAGAATTTCCGCGGCGAGCGCTTCAAGGACTGGAGCCACCCGCTCAAGGGCAATAACGACCTCCTGGTCATCACCGAGCCGAAGCTGATCGAGGATATTCATTTCGCCTACTACATGGCAGGCGCAGATATCGTCGAGACAAATACGTTTTCGGCCACCTCGGTGGCGCAGGCGGACTATGCCTGTGAGGAAGCGGTCTATGACATCAATTATCAGGGTGTCGTCTGTGCCCGACGCGCAGCCATCCGCGCCGAGCAGGCCGACGGACGGCGACGCTTCGTGGCCGGCGCCCTGGGGCCGACGAACAAGACGTCGTCCATGTCGACCGACGTCAACAGCCCGGGCCATCGCGCCATCACTTTCGACGAGCTGGTGACCGCCTATGGCGAGGCCATTCGCGGGCTTGTCGATGCCGGCGCGGACCTCCTGCTGTTCGAGACGATCACCGACACGCTCAACACCAAGGCCGGCATCTTCGCTGCCCAGCGCCTGTTCGAGGAACGCGGCATCGACGTGCCGATCATGATTTCGGGCACCATCACCGATCTTTCCGGCCGCACGCTCTCGGGCCAGACGCCGACCGCCTTCTGGTATTCGGTCCGGCACGCCAAGCCGCTGACCATCGGGCTCAACTGCGCCCTTGGCGCCGACCTGATGCGCGACCATATCGCCGAGCTGTCCGGCGTCGCCGACACCTTTATCTGTGCCTATCCCAATGCGGGTCTTCCCAACGAGATGGGCGCCTATGACCAGACGCCCGAGCAGATGGCGAGCCAGCTCGAGGCTTTTGCCGCCGATGGGCTCCTCAATATCGTGGGCGGCTGCTGCGGCTCAACGCCGGATCATATCCGCGCCGTGGCCGAGACCGCCGCGCGCTTTGCGCCGCGCCAGGTGCCGCATGCCGACCGGCTGCTGCGTCTCGCCGGCCTCGAAGCCTTCACGCTGACCAAGGATATCCCCTTCGTCAATGTGGGTGAGCGCACCAATGTCACCGGCTCCGCCCGGTTCAGGAAGCTCATCACCGCGGGCGACTACACCGCTGCGCTCGACGTGGCGCGGGACCAGGTCGCCAATGGCGCTCAGGTCATCGACATCAACATGGATGAGGGCCTGATCGACTCCAAGCAGGTGATGATCGAATTCCTCAACCTGCTGGCTGCCGAACCCGACATCGCCAAGGTGCCGCTGATGATCGACAGCTCCAAGTGGGAGGTGATCGAGGCCGGCCTCAAATGCGTGCAGGGCAAGGCGCTGGTCAATTCCATCTCGCTCAAGGAAGGCGAAGAGGCGTTCATCCATCATGCGCGGCTCGTGAAAGCTTATGGCGCCGCTGTCGTGGTCATGGCCTTCGACGAAACCGGCCAGGCCGACAGCAGGCAGCGCAAGGTCGAAATCTGCGCCCGTGCCTACAAGATCCTCGTCGAGGATGTCGGCTTCCCGCCCGAAGACATCATCTTCGATCCCAACGTGTTCGCCGTCGCCACAGGCATCGAGGAGCACAATAATTACGGCGTCGACTTCATCGAGGCGACCAAGGAAATCACCGACACCCTGCCCCATGTGCATATTTCGGGCGGTATCTCGAACCTCTCCTTCTCGTTCCGCGGCAACGAGCCGGTGCGCGAGGCGATGCACGCCGTGTTCCTCTACTATGCCATCCAGAACGGCATGGACATGGGCATCGTCAATGCCGGCCAGCTAGCGGTCTATGAGAGCATCGACAAGGAGCTGCGGGACGCCTGCGAGGACGTCATCCTCAACCGCCGGCCCGATTCGACCGACCGCATGCTGGAGCTGGCCGAGCGCTACAAGGGCCAGGGCGGCGGGGCCGGCAAGGCCAAGGACCTCTCCTGGCGCGAATTGCCGGTGGGCGAGCGCATCACCCATGCCCTGGTCAACGGCATCACCGAATATATCGAGGCCGACACCGAGGAAGCGCGCCTGAGTTTCGAGCGGCCGCTGCACGTCATCGAAGGTCCGCTGATGGCCGGCATGAATGTGGTCGGCGACCTGTTCGGCGCGGGCAAGATGTTCCTGCCCCAGGTGGTCAAGTCGGCCCGCGTGATGAAGCAGGCGGTGGCCTATCTGATGCCGTTCATGGAAGCGGAAAAGGACGCCAATGGCGATGCCGCGGGACGCCAGAGCGCCGGCAAGGTGCTGATGGCCACCGTCAAGGGCGACGTGCACGATATCGGCAAGAACATCGTCGGGGTCGTCCTGGCCTGCAACAATTACGAGATCATCGATCTCGGCGTCATGGTGCCGACCCAGAAGATCCTCGAGACAGCTCGGGCGGAAAAGGTCGATATCATTGGCCTTTCGGGCCTCATCACGCCCTCGCTCGACGAAATGGTGCATGTCGCCTCCGAAATGGAGCGCGAGGGTTTCGACATTCCCCTGCTCATCGGCGGGGCGACGACCAGCCGCGTGCATACGGCGGTCAAAATCCATCCGCGCTATGCGCGTGGACAGGCCGTGCATGTCAATGATGCCAGCCGCGCCGTCGGCGTGGTCTCCAACCTGCTCTCGGACGATACCAAGGTGACGTTCATCGAGCAGGTCCGGGCCGAATATGCCAAGGCCGCAGCGGCTCATGAACGGGCCGAGTCCGAAAAGCGGCGCCTGCCGCTGGAGACCGCCCGCGCCAATGCCTTCAAGCCCGACTGGGCTGGCTATACACCGCCCGAGCCCAGCTTCCTCGGCACGCGCGTGTTCGAGGATTTCGATCTCGGCGAACTGGCCCAGTACATTGACTGGACGCCCTTCTTCCAGACCTGGGAGCTCAAGGGTCGCTACCCTGCCATTCTCGAGGACGAGAAGCAGGGCGAGGCCGCCCGCGCCCTCTGGGCCGACGCCCAGAAAATGCTCCGGCAGATCATCGACGAAAAGTGGTTCAAGCCCAAGGCAGTGGTCGGCTTCTGGCCCGCCAATGCCGTCGGCGATGACATTCGCCTGTTCACCGGCGAGGACCGCGGCGAGGAACTGGCAACGCTTTTCACCCTGCGCCAGCAGCTTTCCAAGCGCGACGGCAAGGCCAATATGGCACTAAGCGATTTCGTGGCGCCGCTCGAAACTGGCAAGGCCGATTATGTCGGCGGTTTTGCGGTGACCGCGGGGCTCGAGGAAGTCGCCATTGCCGAGCGCTTCGAGCGCGCCAATGACGATTATTCGTCGATCCTGGTGAAGGCGCTTGCGGACCGCTATGCGGAAACGCTGGCCGAGTTCATGCATCTCAAGGTGCGCCGCGAGCTCTGGGGCTATGCATCCGACGAGACCCTGACGCCCGAGGAGATCATCCTCGAAAATTATCGCGGCATCCGTCCGGCCCCGGGCTATCCTGCCCAGCCCGATCACACGGAAAAGACGACGCTCTTCCGCCTGCTCGACGCCGAGAATACCGTGGGCGTGAGACTGACCGAGAGCTATGCCATGTGGCCCGGCTCGTCGGTCTCGGGGCTCTATTTCAGCCATCCGGACGCCTATTATTTCGGCGTGGCCAAGGTGGAGCGAGACCAGGTGCTGGACTATGCCAGGCGCAAGGGCATGGACGTGGAAGAGGTCGAGCGCTGGCTCGGCCCGATCCTCAACTACATGCCGGGCCGGGTGGCCGCGGAGTAACGCTGGAGATGGTCAGAGCCCCCTCATCCGCCCTTCGGGCACCTTCTCCCACGAGGGGAGAAGGAAG
This sequence comes from Devosia salina, assembly GCF_019504385.1. Lineage (NCBI taxonomy): Bacteria > Pseudomonadati > Pseudomonadota > Alphaproteobacteria > Hyphomicrobiales > Devosiaceae > Devosia > Devosia salina. The sequence continues at coordinate 1,730,395 of NZ_CP080590.1, read as the reverse complement.
CACCGAGTTTGAACGGGCGCCGACCTACCCCTCTCCCCTTGTGGGAGAGGGTGGATCGGCCGCAGGCCGAGACGGGTGAGGGGTATGCCCAGTCTCGTCCCAATCCCCGTCACCCTGATCACCAATCCCGGCCAGTTGGTGCCGCTGGACGGCGACACGGCGCTGATCCGCCTGCCGGCCAATACCGGTCATGGGCACGCCGATGGCGACAACTGCGTTGCCTGTGCGGCGCAGACCGACGTGCGCGCGCTGCTCTACAATTTGCTCGAAGAGCATCGCCGCAACATGCGGCCCGCTTTCACCCGAGTGGTCGTTGACGCCACGGCGGTTGCTGACCAGCAGGCGGTTGTGCTGGCGCTGACTGGGAAACTGCCCGCGCAGGCCCTGCGCGACCATACCGTGGCGCGGATGTTTTATCTGGCGGGGTGACGCCCCCTTTCCGCTGGCCTAAGCTTTGGCTCCTGCTGGGGGCAGAAGCGCATGAAAAAGACCCGCGTCGGACTGGTTCTGGGTACAGGTGCCGCGCGGGGCTGGGCGCATGTCGGTGTGCTCGAGGGACTGCTCGCGGCCGATCTCGTCCCCGATATCATCTGCGGCACCTCGATGGGAGCGCTGGTCGGCGCGGCCTTTGCCGCTGGTCGGTTCGAGGCCCTGAGAGACTGGGCCATGGCAGCCGATCGCAAGGCCGTTGCTTCCCTCGTCGATGTCAGCCTGCTGTCGGGTGGACTGGTCGATGGCGTCCGCATCGTGGAGTGGATGGCCGGGCTCGATCTCGCCGGGCCGATCGAGGACCTGACGATACCTTTCGCGGCCGTGGCGACTGACCTGGAGACCGGGCGGGAGGTCTGGTTGCGCAATGGCCCGCTGGATCAGGCTCTCCGTGCCTCGATTTCACTGCCCGGCATCTTCAGCCCGGTGCAGATCGACGGCCGTTGGCTGGTTGATGGCGGGCTGGTCAATCCCGTCCCGGTCTCCCTGTGTCGGGCGATGGGAGCGGACTTCGTCATTGCCGTCAATCTCAATGAGGATCTGCTCGGTCGCCGCCTGTTGCCGCAGGTCGATCCTCCGGTTCCCGCAGCGACGGTGGAAGCGAACGGCAACTGGATCGACATGATCAAATCCATGCCCTCCAATCTGGCCAGCCAGATTGCCAGCATTCGCCTGTTTGGTTCAGCCGCCACGCCCGGCTATTTCGACGTCCTGGGCAACTCGCTCAACATTATGCAGGACCAGATCACAAGATCGCGGCTGGCGGGCGAGCCACCCCATGTCATGGTGCTGCCGCACGTCATCGACATCGGCATCATGGACTTTCATCGGGCCAGGGAAGCCATCGCCGAAGGCCGAGCGGCGGTGGAAACGGCCATCCCCGTCATTAGGACCAAGCTTGAGCGTCAATAGGGTCCTGATGCGGGAAACCGCACCAGCGGCGTATCCGCCCGCATATAGAGGGGATGTTTCGGCGACCCATCGGCATTGGTGCCAAAGCACCAGAGCTCTACCCCGTCCGCTCTCAGCGCCTCGACGATCTCGCGCCCGGCCGGCGCGAGCGCCTTGTTGAGCTTGCCGTGGCAGAGCACGACCCGCCCTGCCCCGTGCGCTGCCTGGCGGATGGCCGGGATATTGGCGGGTGAGACAGCCTCCACGCCAGGCGCGACCAGCATTTTGGGGTCAGTCGCGCGGTAGTCCCCGACATTGCATTTGACCATGCCGGAAAAGCCCTCGCGGCGGGCGAAGGTCCATTCGCGGGCGCAGGTCGGGTCATCGACTGTGGCATCAGCGGTCGAGGGGTTCATCCCGATAAAGAGGATGTAGTGCTCCGGAAAGGTCTCTCCCAGCCAGCGCCGCATGATCTGGCGGTAGCGCCCATCCGCGCTCATCACCGCATCGCCGCGCACGCCTTCGCCGAGACGAAGGCGCACCTTGCCGCCGGGGTCGTGGGCGATATCGTTCATGCGGTGAGGTCGCTCGGCGGCACGAGGCCGTTCATCAGCGAGGCGGTGGTGATGGTGTTGGCCAGAAGGCATGCAATGGTCATCGGGCCGACGCCACCCGGAACCGGGGTAATGGCCGCAGCGACTTCGGACGCAGCCGCCGTATCCACGTCGCCGACGAGCCGCGTCTTGCCCTCGCCCTTTTCCGGCGCCGGGATGCGGTTGATACCCACATCGATGACGGTGGCGCCCGGCTTGATCCAATCGCCCTTGATCATCTGCGGACGGCCAACGGCTGCAACCACGATATCGGCCTGACGGACGATGCCGGCCAGGTCCCTGGTGCGCGAATGGGCGACGGTCACCGTGCAATTGTCCTGCAGCAGCAATTGCATCATCGGCTTGCCGACCAGGTTCGAGCGCCCGATGATGACGGCATGCTTGCCTTCGAGGCTCCCCAACTCGTCGCGCAGCAGCATGAGACAACCCAGCGGTGTGCACGACACCGGCCCCGGCAGGCCGATCTGTACCTTGCCGACATTGGCAGGGGTGAAGCAGTCGACATCCTTGGCCGGATCGATCGCTTCGATGACCTTGTTGGGATCGATATGCTTGGGCACCGGCATCTGCACGAGAATGCCGTGCACCGCCGGATCGGCGTTGAGCTGGTGCACCAGGGCCAGGAGATCGGCTTCCGGGGTGTCGGCGGGTAGCTCGTGCTTGAACGAGTTCATCCCGACTTCGGCAGTCTGCTTGGCCTTGGACGAGACATAGACCTGGCTGGCCGGGTCCTCGCCGACAATCACCACGGCCAGGCCGGGGGTGATGCCGTGCTCGGCCTTGAGACGGGTAACATGGCCGGCAATGCGGCCGCGCAGATCTTCGGCAAAGCGTTTTCCGTCGATGATTTTTGCGGTCATTTGGGCCTCGATCTGCTTGAATGGAGCGTGCGGGCGGAGGGCCCCGCTTTCGGCTTCGACATAAGGGATGAAGGATGATCCGTCCATTGCTTTGGCTGCCGCTCCTTGCCGTTTCCGCTTCGGCGACCCTGGCGCAGGAAGCATCGCTGGAAAAGCGCGCCATGAAACTGCATGCATTGGCCAGTGGAACCTATTGCGACGAGGCTGGCAGCGGCTACGTGCCCGACGATGCCTTTCAAAGCTGGACCTTCGATTACACTCCGAGCTGGAGCGATGGCTCGGACACCGAGACGGTGACGCTCGTGCAGGTGTTTTGCACATCAGGCGCCTATAATGTCAGCCACGCCTTCTACTGGGAGCGGGAATTCGATGGCCTGCAGCCGCTGTCCCTGGCGGTGCCTAGCTTCGATATCCGATATGAAGTCGAGGATGACATCGACAGCAAGGTGCTGGGCATCGACGTCACAGGCATGAGCACCCAGGCCATTCTGGTCAACGCCGAATTCGATCCCAAAGCCAAGGTCATCACCGCGCATTCGCTGTGGCGGGGGCTGGGGGACGCCAGTTCATCGGGCACGTGGTTCTTTGACGATGGCCAGTTCACCCTGGTGCAGTACGAGATCGACGCCAGCTATGACGGTGAGGCTAATCCCGAGATCGTGGTGGACTATCTGGCGGCGCAGGGAGGCTAGATTGGCCGAGCAGAAGACGCGGCCGGGGCCTGGGAATGTGGGTGAGTTTCTGGCGCAGGTGGAAAATCCGCAGAAGCGAGCGGATTCCCACGTCCTGATCGAGTTGATGAGCGCGGTGTCGGGGCAACCCCCGGTGCTCTGGGGATCGATCGTGGGGTTCGGGCAGTATCACTACCGCTACCCTACCGGACATGAAGGCGATGCATTTCTCATTGGCTTTGCGCCGCGCAAGGCCGAATTCAGCATCTACCTGATGGGCACCTATTTCCCCGAAGAGACCGAGAGACGCCAGGCGCTGCTGGCACGGCTCGGCAAGCATCGCATGGGCAAGGCCTGCCTCTATGTGAAGCGCCTCAGCGACATCGATCTTGGCGTGCTGCGCGAACTGGCCGAAATTTCGGTGCGCAAGCTGCGCGAGACCTATCCCAATGCATAAAGGCCGCCACAGCATTGCTGCCGGGCGGCCTTTAGGGGGATGTAGCCCACCGCGCTGTTGAGGGCTTGGGGGACAAGCGGCGGACTACCTCCCGCTCACCGGTTGCATGGGTCGTTTGCGTCGCCGATGAACTACGCTCGAAGATGGTGCGCAATTGCGGCGAGAAAAGAGCCGGTCACCGAAGTGTGAAAGTTGGCGGGCGGAGCGGCGCCTCGTTGAGAAGCCGTCATACGGCCTCTATATTGGCTGGAATTGAAAAGACGATTCCAACATCCCGCCGCCCGATCCGCGGGCCGGCCCACGAGGACCCATATGACCACACTTTGCCCGCCGCGCCTTGAGACCCAGTCCTTTACTGACCCCGAAGCGGCATGGGCGCATATCGCGAAGATTTATCACCGCAATTGCGATTTCATTCGCGGGCATCTGGACGCGCTGACCAGGGGCGAAGTGCCGGCTGGTCGTGTCCGCGCTTGTTATCCGCAGGTGGAGGTGCGTTCGACCAGCTATTCCAAGCATGAGAGCACCCTGCCCTATGGCTATCTGCACACGCCCGGCATCTATCGCACCACGGTGACGGCGCCGGACCTGTTCAAGGGCTATCTGCAGGAGCAGTTCGCGGTCATTCTCAAGAACCATGGTGGCGCCATCGAAGTTGGCGAATCCGAGACCCCCATCCCGCTGCATTTCGCGCTCGGGCCGCATGACCATCTGGACGGCAAGGCCATCAATGCCATGGATGTGCCGCTGCGGGACGTCTTCGACGCCCCCGACCTGGGCAATACCGACGACGAGATCGCCAATGGCACCTATGTGCCGCCGCGTGGGGGGCCCTATCCACTTTCGGCCTTCACCGCGCCGCGCGTCGATTATTCGCTGTTCCGTCTGGCCCACTACACCGGCACCGATGCCGAGCACTTCCAGAACTTCGTCATCTTCACCAATTACCAGTTCTATATCGACGAGTTCTGCCGCATCGCCAAGAGCTGGATGGCCGAGAAGCATCCGCACTACCAGCGCTTCATCGAGCCGGGCAATGTGGCGACCGACAATATGCTGACGGGCGGTGGCGTCACCGGGTCACCGCCGCCGCGCTCGCCGCAGATGCCGGCCTATCACCTGGTGGGCGACCGGGGTCGCGGCATCACCATGGTCAATATCGGCGTCGGTCCGTCCAACGCAAAGACCATCACCGACCACATTGCGGTACTCAGGCCGCATGCCTGGATCATGCTGGGCCATTGTGCGGGCCTCAGGAACAGCCAGGAACTGGGCGATTATGTCCTGGCCCACGCTTATGTGCGCGAGGACCATGTGCTCGACGCCGACCTGCCGCTCTCGGTGCCCATTCCGGCGCTGGCGGAAATCCAGCTCGCCCTAGAGGATGCCGTCGAGCAGATCACCCAGACCGAGGGCGTCGAGACCAAGAAGATCATGCGCACCGGCACGGTCGCGACCTTCGACAATCGCAATTGGGAACTGCGCGACCAGACCGAGATTACCCGCCGCCTCAGCCAGTCCCGCGCCGTGGCGCTGGATATGGAGAGCGCGACCATCGCGGCCAATGGTTTCCGCTTCCGCGTGCCCTATGGCACCCTGCTCTGCGTCTCCGACAAACCGCTGCATGGTGAATTGAAGCTGCCCGGCATGGCCTCGGATTTCTATCGCACCCAGGTCAATCGACACCTGCAGATCGGACTGCGTGCCATGGAAATCCTGCGCGACCAGCCGGCCGAACGCCTGCATTCACGCAAACTCCGCAGCTTTGCCGAGACGGCGTTCCAGTAGGGGTCAAGCGCTCATATCGACGATGATCTTGCCGATATGGTCGCCATCTCCAATACGGCGGAGAGCGGCCGGTCCCTGTTCCAGGGGAAAAACGCTGTCGATGACCGGCTCGAGCGTGCCCGCGACGGCCAAGGTGGCCAATCTATCAAGACCAGCGACGGTCGGCTGATAGATGGCCAGTCCCATGGTCTGATTGTCAGCCCTGCCGAGGGCCGTTCCAAGCGCCACGACTTGCAGGATGCGGCCAAGGCTGCCGCCGACCAGCACGACACTTCCGCCAGGAGCAAGGGCGCGCCGGTAACCAAACACGGTCTGGCTCCCCACCATATCGATGATGAAGTCGTATTTTTTCCCGGAATTGGCGAAACTCTCGCGTTGATAGTCGGTGACGTATTCCGCGCCCTGTGACAGCAGGGTGGCCCCCTTGATGCCCTTGTCGACGGCGGTGACGATCGCGCCCGCGGTTTTGGCCAGTTGCAGGGCAAAAAGGCCTGCGCCCCCGCCCGCTCCAGACACCAGAACGTGCTCGCCTGCTCCAAGATTGGGTCTGAATTTCATCGCTTCGACGGCGAGGAGCCCCGCTTGTGGCAGAGCGGCAGCTTGATGAAAGCTAAGTTCTGCCGGCTTGCGCGCAAGAACTTTGACGGGAGCGCATACATAGTCGGCAAAGCCGCCCCAATGCGCCGCGGTCAAATCGCCAAACACAGCATCGCCGACCGAAAATGCATCAACGTCGCGACCGAGGGCCTCGACAACACCGGCAATGTCGCCGCCGAGTATTTTATGCGGTGGACGAAACGGATCGGTTACGCGTCCAAGGGGACGGCCGACCAAGCGATCCCAGTCCCAGGCATTGAGCGAGGCTGCATGCACGCGCACCAGCACTTCATCGGGCCTTGGTTGCGGCCGGGGCACTTGCTCCAGCCGCAAGACTTTTTCGGGCGGGCCATAATGGTCATAGACCAGGGCCCGCATGGTCATTGCCTCAGCGGCCCTTGACCACCGAGTAGCCGGCATATTTGGCCGAAGAACCGAGCTGTTCCTCGATACGGATCAGCTGGTTGTACTTGGCCAGGCGATCGGAGCGGCTGAGCGAGCCGGTCTTGATCTGACCGCAGTTGAGCGCCACCGCGAGGTCGGCAATGGTGGAATCCTCGGTTTCGCCCGAGCGGTGCGACATCACCGAGGTGTAGCCGGCGCGGTGCGCGGTATCGACGGCGTTGAGGGTTTCCGAGAGCGAGCCGATCTGGTTGACCTTGACCAGGATGGAGTTGGCAACGCCCATCTTGATGCCCGAGACCAGGCGCGCCGTGTTGGTGACGAACAGGTCGTCGCCCACCAGCTGCACCTTCTTGCCAATGGCATCGGTCAGGGCCTTCCAGCCGTCCCAGTCGTCTTCGGCCATGCCATCTTCGATGGTGATGATCGGGTAGCGGTTGGCGAGGTCCTCGAGGAAGCGGACGTTCTCGTCCGAGGAGAGCGACTTGCCCTCGCCCACCATCTCGTACTTGCCGTTCTTGTAATATTCGGTGGCGGCGCAATCGAGGCCGAGGAACACGTCCTCGCCCGGCTTGTAGCCGGCCTTTTCGATCGAGCGCATGATGAAGCCCAGGGCGTCGTCAGCGCTCTTGAGGTTCGGCGCAAAGCCGCCCTCGTCGCCCACGGCGGTGTTGTGGCCTTCGGCCGACAGACCCTTCTTGAGTGTGTGGAAGATTTCCGAACCGATGCGCACGGCGTCGGCGATCGAGGTGGCGCCAGCGGGCAGGATCATGAATTCCTGCATGTCGATCGGGTTGTCGGCATGCTCGCCGCCATTGATGATGTTCATCATCGGCACCGGAAGCACATGGGCGTTGGGGCCGCCGATATAGCGGTAGAACGGCAGCTCGCTCGACTCGGCGGCGGCCTTGGCGACGGCCAGCGACACGCCGAGAATGGCGTTGGCGCCCAACTTGCCCTTGTTGGCGGTGCCGTCGAGATCGATCATGGCCTGGTCGATGGCCAGCTGATCGAGCGCGTCCATGCCCTGGATTTCGTCGGCGATGACGGTGTTGACGTTCTCGACCGCCTGGGTCACGCCCTTGCCCATATAGAGCTTGCCGCCATCGCGCAGTTCAACGGCTTCATGCGCGCCGGTCGAGGCGCCCGAAGGCACGGCGGCGCGGCCGAAGCTCCCATCGTCCAGCACCACGTCGACTTCGACGGTGGGATTGCCGCGGCTGTCGAAAATCTGGCGGCCATTGACGTGGATGATTGAAGACATGCGAGCCCTTCCCGGAAAGCTTTTGGGGTGTAGGTGCCTGTCTAGACGCGCCGTGTGACAGTGAAAAGAGGGCAGATGCAAAAATCGCGCATGGAAGGTCGGCTAGACGGCCAGTTTTCTGTGGGCGATCAGCCAGGACACCGATTCCTGCACGGCAGCCAGCGAGCTGTATCGCGGCGCATAGCCGAGCAGGCGGCGGCCTTTCTCGATACTGGTATTGGGGCTGCGGGCAATGTGCTCCCAGGTGGCAGCGGCATTTTCAGGGGTCTGCATCGCTTTCCATTCCTCCCAGGGATGAAAGCTCGGCGCCGGTTCGTGTCCGAACCAGCGATACATGGCTTCGGCATAGCCGCGCAGCGTAACGGCTCGGGGCGATACCGCATGGAAGGCCTCGCCCACCGACACGCTCCAATTGGCCATGGCCCGGATGGCGAGGACGGCAATGTCGTCGGCGTGGACGTGATGCACGGTCTCCATGCCGAAATTGGGCAGGGCCAGCGTGTCCCCGCGCGCAATCGTGGCAAAGGCGGCATCGTCGAAATGACCGGCCGGGTTGAGCGGCGACCACCCCTGCCCCACAATGTGGCCAGGATGGAGGATGGTTGCCGGAAAGCCGTCGCGCCGGGCCAGATCGAGCAGATATGCCTCAATGGCCGCCTTCTGCACTCCGTACTCGCCGAAGGGGCGCTTGGTCACGTCTTCGGGCGTGGGCACCACTTCAGAGAAACCATGGGTCCAGATGGTGCCGATATGCAGGAAATGCTGCACCCGTCCCCTCAGCGCCTCGACCAATTGGCGGGCGCTGTCGAGGGTGAAGCAGATATTGTCGATCACAACTTTGCCGCCGAGATCGGCGATGGCGCTCCCGAACCGGCCCGCCGCTTCCTCGTCGGCGCGATCAAGCATGACGCGTTCGACGCGCTGCCAGGCGGGATCGGGCAAATAGGGCTCGGCCTTGCCGCGCGTTACCGCCACGACCTCATGGCCGTCCCGGACGAGACGAGGAACGAGATAGGTGCCGATGTGGCCGGTTGCACCGATGACGACGACCCGTGCCATGGCGTTCCCTCCCGGTGTGGCCTCAAGCATGGACCTGTACTAACATGTCAGGGCGGGCTGTCCAGTCCGTCGATTCCGGAGGAAGACATTTTGAGCACACCCCTCGTCAAACAGGTGGCGCATACCTGCATTTTTGCCCGCGACCTTGATGCCGTCGAGGCCTTTTATCGCGACGTCCTGGGCGTCTCGCCAAAATTCGATTTCAAGCGCGGTGAGGACCGCATCGGTTTCTATCTCGATTTCGGCAATCGCACCTTTGTCGAAGTCTTTAAGAAGGGCGAGAGCCGGTTCGAGGACACCAACCAGATCAACCATATCTGCTTCGAGACCGACGACATCGACGGCTTCATGGCCAATGCAAAGGCCAGGGGCGTTTCGGTGACCGACAAGAAGCTGGGCGTCGATCACACCTGGCAATGCTGGCTGGCGGACCCAAGCGGGGTCAAGATCGAGATTTTCCAGTACACGCCAGAGAGCATGCAGTTTGGCCCGGATGGCGGTGTCTGCCAGGTGGATTGGTAGCACGGATGCCGTGGCGGCCACTCAGCCGCCGGGCTGCGGCGATCCATCAATGAGGCGATAGAAGACCTCCAGGGCCGCATTGGAGCGAGCTTGCGCTTCCGCCTCCGACAGCGCAGGCGCGTCGTTGATGACGCGCCTGATCTGCAGGTCGCCGATGAGGAGGCCCAGAAACCACTGCGTCGCCTGTTTCGCGCTGACCGTCTTGCCCTCGCAAATGCGTGCCATGACGCCTTCGAACAGCGGCATGATCTCGTTCCTGCCGCCGGCTGATATGGCAGCCCCGAGGGCACCGCTTGGGTCGGCCGCCGCGGCCCGATTGAGCAGAATGGCGCGTTCGCCCAGCAGCATGGCGAGAAACACAGGCGCCACGCGCTCGAGGGCCTGTCTGGGGTCCGCTTGCGCGCTAAGGGCTTCGGACAGCATCTGCCGCGTTTCGGCGGCATTATCCCGCACCATGGTCCGGAACAGGCCGTCCTTGTCGCCATACCAGCGATAGAGGGTTTCGTTGGAGGCCTTGGCGGCGCGCGCAATGTACAGCATCGAGGTCCCACCATAGCCATGCGTGGCCAGGAGCTCATAAGCGGCCCGGCAAATCTGCTCATGACGCTGCTTTCGCTTCTCGTCGTCCATTCTCGGCTCCGCACGCTTTACAAGCAAAGCGTACACATCTATACGGCTCTGTAAACCCGTACACATGTGTACGGCGCCCTGATGAAGATCGAGGAGCTTGCCATGCGTGTCCTGTCCGTCGCCATGATCGTGGTGTCGCTCGTGCTGAGCGCGGCCATTTTCGGTTTCTTCTACGCCTGGATCTGCTCGACCATGTGGGGGCTGGATGCCGCCGATCCCCGGATGGCCATTTCGGCCATGCAGGCGATGAACGCTTCGGTCCGTAATGCCGTCTTTGCCCCAGCCTTCTTCGGGACACCGATGGCACTGGGACTGACGGCCGCCCTGCTCTTCGCGCAGCGGTACCGATCAAGTGCGGCGGCGTTCGCCCTGGCTGCCGCTCTCTATACCGGTTTCTGCCTGATCCTGACCTTGGGCGTGAACGTTCCCATGAACGAAGGCCTTGCCGCTGTCGCAATTCCCCCAGACGCCGCAACCGCCCAAGTCATCTGGCGAGACTATTCGCAGCCCTGGCAGGTCTGGAACCAGTTCCGCACGGTGGCGGCCGGCCTTGCCTTTCTTGCGGCGCTGTCAGGTCTTTTCCTCTACCGGAGGGCGCCGCGCGCTGCCGGCACGGCGGCCTGATCATTCGTCGCGCTTGTGCCCGTCGATATGCTTTTCGGCCTTGGCCTTCTCGGCCGCATCCTTGAGCTTTTCAGCTTTCGTGCGACCAAAGAGGACGCGGTTCTGGGAAGCCTGCGTTTCCCTTTCGGCGCGGGCCTTCTGCTTGCGGACGTTGCGGAGGTTGATGATATCGGCCATGGCGGTTTCCTGGGGCATGTCGCCGCTGCGGGCAACCTAGCAGAACGGCCGGCTTGAATAAAAGCTCAGTCCGGTCGGGGCAGCGTCAGGTAGATGCTGTCGCACCATTCGTCGCCAAGCAGGAAAGTGCGCTCGGCGCGGCCAGTTTCCACGAAACCGAGGCGAGCGAGAACGCGAAGTGACGCGACGTTTCGTGGATCGACATCGGCACGGAGTTCGGTAGCCGCTGTGTTACCAAAAATATGAGCAATGCAGGCCAAAGATGCTTCGGTCGCAAAGCCACGCCCCCAGTAATCGGGGTGAATGATGAAGCCGAAGTCAGGAAGCCGCCCGGCCCCGACATCGCCGATGACACGGCCCTCATGCTCGATGATCAAATCCTCGCCACCAGCTTCCGTGCGGGCGATCATCCGTTCCAGCCAAGGCCCGGTCACGTCTTTGCTGGCATGGGGCAGCGTCGACCAGTAGCGCATGGCCGACGGGTTCGACATGATCTCGAACATGGCGTCGAGATCATCCATGTGGGGGCGACGGAGCAGCAGGCGCTCCGTCAGGATTTCCATCAAACCAACCGGCTCTGGTCCATCGCCGCGGCGATGAAGCTGGTGAAGAGCGGGTGCGGCTCGAATGGTTTCGACTTCAGCTCCGGGTGGAACTGCACGCCGATGAACCAGGGATGGTCGGTACGCTCGACGATTTCGGGCAGCGTGCCATCGGGCGAAACGCCTGAGAACAGCAGGCCATTGGCTTCCAGGCGCTTGCGATAATCCATGTTCACCTCATAGCGGTGACGATGGCGCTCGGAAATGCGAGTCGAACCATAGATGTCGGCGACGCGCGAGCCGCGGGTCAGCTGGGCTGGATAGGCGCCGAGGCGCAGCGTGCCGCCCAGGTCGCCATCGGCAGCGCGGGCTTCCTTTTCGTTGCCCTTCACCCATTCGGTCATCATGCCCACGATCGGCTCCTTGGTGGGGCCGAATTCGGTGGAAGACGCAGCCTTGATGCCGGCGGTGTTCCGCGCCGCCTCGATACAGGCCATCTGCATGCCGAAGCAGATGCCGAAATAGGGCACGTCCTTGATGCGGGCAAAGCGCGCCGCCTCAATCTTGCCGGCCGAGCCGCGCTCGCCGAAGCCGCCGGGCACCAGGATGCCGTGCACATGCTCGAGATAGGGTGCCGGGTCGTCGCGCTCGAAGACTTCCGAGTCGATCCACTGCAGATTGACCTTCACCTTATTGGCGATGCCGCCATGGGTCAGGGCTTCCGAGAGCGACTTATAGGCGTCCTTCAAACCGGTATACTTGCCCACAATGGCGATGTTCACCTCGCCCTCGGGGTTGTGATAGCGGCGCGACACCTCTTCCCAGGCCGACATGTCGGGCTCGGGCGCATCGGTGATGCCGAAGGCTGCAAGGATTTCGCGGTCGAGGCCTTCATTGTGATAGGCCATCGGCACGTCATAGATAGAGCCCACGTCGAGCCCCTGGATAACGGCGGTTTCGCGCACGTTACAGAAGAGGCTGAGCTTCTTCTTCTCGCCCTCGGGGATCGGACGGTCACACCGCACCAGCAGCACGTCGGGTGCGATACCGATGGAGCGCAGCTCCTTGACCGAGTGCTGGGTCGGCTTGGTCTTCAACTCGCCGGCCGAGGGAATATAGGGCATCAGGGTCAGGTGCAGATAGGCGCAATGATTGCGCGGCAATTCATTGCCAAGCTGGCGAATGGCCTCGAAGAAGGGCAGCCCCTCGATGTCGCCCACCGTGCCGCCGATCTCGACCAGCACGAAATCGAAGTCCTCATTGCCCTCGAGCACGAAATTCTTGATGGCGTCGGTCACATGCGGAATCACCTGCACCGTGGCGCCGAGGAACTCGCCCTTGCGCTCCTTGGCCAGCAGGTCCGAATAGATGCGGCCCGAGGTGATGTTGTCGCGCTTGTTGGCAGCGCGACCGGTGAAGCGCTCATAGTGCCCCAGGTCGAGATCGGTCTCGGCACCGTCATCGGTGACGAAGACCTCGCCATGCTGGGTCGGCGACATCGTGCCGGGATCCACGTTGAGATAGGGGTCGAGCTTGCGCAGGCGGACCTTGTAGCCGCGCGCCTGCAGCACAGCGCCAAGCGCCGCCGAAGCCAGACCTTTGCCAAGGGAGGAGACCACGCCTCCGGTGATGAATACGTACCGAGCCATGGGCGATCACCATAAGCACATCAGAAATGATTCGCAGAGTGGGAAGCCCGCTCTACACAAAAAGAAGAAGGGGATGTCGCCATCCCCTTTTTCACGGACGCCTTGCGGCGGATCAGTTACCCGCCGGCGCGGCGGGAGTTTGCTCTTGCGGCGCAGCGGCGTCGGCAGCCGGGGCCTCGGGAACCGGGAGGTCGCTTGCGGGCGACGTCGTGGAGGTAGTGGTCGTCGAGGTCGAATCGGCAGCAGGCGCAGCGGTGCTGTCGGCCGGCAGCGGCAAATCCGAGGTCTCGTCGCCCTGCAGTGCGTTCAATGCATCCAGGACCGTGGAGGGCTGTTCGCCTGCGGTGCCGGACGCCGCATTCTCCAGAATTCCGGAGGTTCCGCGATCGAGTTCGTTGAGAACGGTCAGGCCGATGGCCGAGGCAAAGAACAGGGTGGCGAGGATCGCAGTGGTGCGGGTCAGCAGATTGGCCGAGCCGCGGGCGGTCATCAGGCCACCGCCACCGCCGCCACCAATGCCAAGGGCGCCCCCTTCAGAGCGCTGGATCAGGATGACGACAATCAGCGCCAGCACGATCAGCAGATAGGCGACGAGCAGTACGTTGGCCATGAATCTCTTGTCTTCGCGTCAGTCCGGGCGTGCCAAAGGCCCCGCCCGGGTTGGAAAGGATGCGGGGTCATACACCCCTCGAACGGCAAATGCCAGCCGCTTGCGGCGCTTTTTCGCGACAAGCGGCGGTGGGCGTTCGGTTCTAGACGGCGGAGATAATCGTATAGAAGTCCTTTGCCAAGAGGCTTGCACCGCCAACCAGTCCACCGTTGACATTGCTGACGCCGAGAATTTCGCGGGCATTCTGGGGCTTGAGCGAGCCGCCATAGAGAATGCGGATGCTTTCACCCTTGGAGAGGCCGAACCGGTCGACCAGCCGGGCGCGGATGGCATCATGCATCTGCCCGATCTCGTCCAGGGTGGGGGTGCGGCCGGTACCAATGGCCCAGACCGGCTCATAGGCGACGGTCACTTCGTGGTGTTCCGCAGCGTCCGGAATGGAGGCCGCCAGCTGTTCGGCAACCACCGATTCCGCTTCGCCGGCATCGCGCTGCGCTTCGGTTTCGCCAATGCAGATGATCGGCTTGAGGCCAGAGCCGATCGCAGCTTCCGCCTTGGCGCGGACTTTTTCGCTGCTCTCTCCATGGTCGGTCCGACGCTCGGAATGGCCCACGATCACGTATTGGGCTCCGGCATCGGCCAGCATGGCAGCGGAAATGTCACCGGTATGGGCACCATGCGGTTCCTGGTGGCAATCCTGGCCGCCGGCGATGATGCCACTCGATGCGCCTTGTGCCGCCACGGCGGCCAGCAGGGTTGCGGGCGGACAGACGACAACCAGCGCGCGCGGCGCCTCTCCGGTGGTCAGCAAGCGCGCCAGTTCACTCAGCTCATCCAGGGAGTGGGTGAGCCCATTCATCTTCCAGTTTCCTGCGATCAGCGGTGAGATGGTCGTCAATCTTGCTACTCCTGCCTCTTGCGCCGAGAGGGGCTTTGCCCTAACCCCGGCTGTCGTATTTGTCTTAGTAGTCCGCCCCTGCCGCTCGGGTAAAGGGTCGGACCCGAAACTGGAACGCTTCAGATGCTCGATGGTTTGCGTGGTTTTGCAAAATCCTGGCCGGGAAAGATCATGGGAGCGTTCCTCCTGGTCGGCATAGCCGGGTTCGGCATCAATAATGTGATCATCGATCTGGGCAGCAATACCGTTGCGCGCGTGGGCGACGAGGAGATCAATTCCCGCGAATTCCTGCGCGCCTACCAGAACCAGGCCGAGCGAGTCTCCCAGCAATTGGGCTCCGTGCCGACCGCCAGCCAGGCCGAGGCCATGGGCATTCCGACGGCCGTCCTGCTCGGCCTGTCGGAGGGCGCGACGCTGGACGGGCTGGCCGATCAGTTCGGGCTGGGCGTGTCCGATGCCAGGCTCGCCCAGATGCTGCGCGAGGACCCATCCTTCCACGGGACGCTGGGGACCTTCGAACCGGGTATCTTCACCCAGGTGCTGCAGCGCGCCGGCTGGACCGAGGCCGAGTATTTCGAGGCCCGTGCCGACGAGGCGCGGCGCAACCAGCTGACCAGCGCCCTGATCGCCGACACCGAAATGCCCGATGTGGCCGCCGGGCTGATCAACGACTACGCCACCGCCACCCGCACCATCGACTATATCACCCTGGGCGAGACCAGCGTCGAGGCGCCCGCAGCGCCGACCGAGGAAGAGCTGGCGGCGTACCTTGAAGAGCACCAGACCGAGTTCCGCACGGTGGAAACCCGCAAGGTCAAGCTGCTCGATCTGTCCCTGCCCTCCCTGGCCGCGACCAAGACCGTCTCCGAAGACGCCATCGCCGCCGAATACGAGAAGACCAAGGCTTCGCTGACGACGCCCGAGCGCCGCACCATCGAGCAGGTGTCGCTGGCGACGCCCGAATTGCAGGCCCAGTTCGAGGCCGGCCTTGCCGCCGGGACCGATTTCGGCACGCTGATCGCCGATGCCGGCCTGACCCCATCCAGCCTCGGGACACTGACGCAGGCGGAGATTACCGATACCCGCCTGGCCGATGCCGCCTTCGGTCTTGAGGAAGGCGGTTACGCCATCATCGAAGGCATTGGCGGCAAGCGCGCCGTGCATGTCGTCGAGATCGAGGCGTCCCGCGAACCGACGCTGGAGGAAGCGCGTGCCGACATTGTCGAGCGCCTGTCGCAGGCCGAGGCGCGCAATGACATCAACGAGATCCTCGACCAGATCGAGGAGCTGCGGGCCGCCTTCCAGCCGATCGAGCAGATCGCGGACCGGTTCGGGCTGCCCGTCTATGAACTGACCGTCACCAGTGGCGGAACCGAGCTGTCGGCCCTCCCCAATCTGGACGCGGCCAACTATCCGCGCGTGGCCCAGGCCATCTTTGCCGCCGAGCAGGACAAGCTGATCCCGTCCATTCCGCTCTCGGGCAATGCGCATCTCTGGTTCGACCTCGAGGCGATCGAGCCGGCCCGCGACCAGACGCTCGAGGAAGTGCGGGACGAGGTGGTGGCCGCGATCACCGCGGAGCGCGTGAATGATGCGCTGCTGGCCAAGGCCGAGGACATCGTGACCCGTCTCGAGGCCGGTCGAAACCTTGCCGATATCGGCATGGAGCTTTCCACCTTTCCGCAGCTGAGCGCGCCCTTTACCCGATTTGGCTCGGAAGACGGGCTGATCGACAGCACCTTGGCTTCGGCCGCGTTCGCGGGCGGTCCGGACCATGCCGGTTCGGTCGTCAATGAGACCGGTGAGGTCGTGGTGTTCCAGGTGGTCAACACAACCGCGCCGACCGAGCCGCTCGATGCCGCGACCCGCAGCAGCCTCGACACCGAGACCCGCGCCGGCCTCTATTCCGAATTCGTCGCCGCATTGCGCGACGATGCGGGCCTGCGGATCAACCAGCAGGTTCTCAACCAGCTGCTCGTGCAAAATTACGGCCAGTAACGGCGCAACTCTCCAACGGAACCAGACCAAAATGGGCGACGACTACTCCAAGACCTTTGCCGCTCAATACGATGCCGGAAAGTCTGGACTCGTCTGGCGTCGCATCGTGGCGGACCTGGAGACCCCGATTGGCACCTATCTCAAGCTGGCGGCTGGTCGCACCCATTCGTTCCTGCTCGAAAGCGTGCAGGACGGAACCACCCGCGGCCGCTATTCGATCATCGGCCTGTTGCCGGACCTGATCCTCAAGGTCGAGGACGGCAAGGCCGCGATCAATCGCAGTGCCCAGACCGCCCCCGAAGCCTTCGAGCCCATGGACGACATGCCGCTCGATGCGCTGCGCAAGCTCGTGGCCGAAAGCCAGATCGACATGCCGGCGGGCCTGCCCCCGCAATCGGCCGGCATCTATGGCTATCTCGGCTATGAGATGGTCCGCTACATGGAAGTGCTGCCCAACGCCAATCCGGATGATCTGAAAACCCCGGAAGCGGTGCTGATGCGCCCCTCGCTCCTGGCCATCTTCGATACGGTCAAGGACGAGCTCTATCTCACGGCGCCCATCTATGTGCGCAAGGGTGTCTCGGCGGCCCAGGCGCTGGCCGCGGCCGAAAGCCGGATCGATGACGCGATTGCCCGCCTGTCGCGGGCCCTGCCGACCACCCCTGCCCTGCCCGACCTCGATTCCATCGCGGTCACCAGCAACACCTCGAAGGACGAGTATTTCGAGATGGTGGCCCGGGCCAAGGACTATATCGGCGCCGGCGATATCTTTCAGGTGGTGCTGAGCCAGCGTTTTTCGGCCGACTTCACGCTCCCGCCAACCGCTCTCTATCGGGCGCTGCGGCGCACCAACCCGTCGCCCTATATGTATTTCCTCGATTTCGGCAGCTTCGCGGTGGCCGGTTCGAGCCCGGAAATCCTGGTGCGGGTGCAGGATGGCGAGGTCACCATTCGCCCCATTGCGGGCACCCGCAAGCGCGGCGCCACGCCCACGCGTGATCAGGAGCTGGCGGCCGAACTGTTGAGCGACCCCAAGGAATTGTCCGAGCATCTGATGCTGCTCGATCTGGGGCGCAATGATGTGGGCCGCGTGGCGAAGATCGGGACGGTCAAGGTCACCGACAAGTTCTTCCTCGAATACTATTCCCACGTCATGCACATCGTCTCCAATGTGGTGGGCGAGCTCGATCCGCAATATGATTTCGTCGACGCCCTGTCGGCTGGTTTTCCGGCTGGCACGGTGTCGGGGGCTCCCAAGGTGCGGGCCATGGAGATCATCGACGAACTCGAAAAGTCGCGGCGCGGCATCTATGGCGGCTGTGTGGGCTATTTCGGTGCCGACGGCACCATGGATACCTGCATCGTGCTGCGCACCGGCATCGTCAAGGACGGTAAGCTTTACGTTCAGGCGGGCGCCGGCATCGTAGCCGACAGCAAGCCCGAGCTCGAGCAGCTCGAATGCGAGAACAAGGCCCGCGCCCTTTTCAGCGCCGCCGAGGAAGCGCTACGCTATGCCGGCGAAGCGGGAGTGGGGCAGTGAATTCTATCGCGGATATCAGTGTGCGTGGCGGCATCACCCCACCCTCATTCCCTCCCCATCAAGGGGAGGGAGGCGCAGGGCCGAGGCGCTGGTGTCCATCGTCTCCCTCCCCCTTGTGGGCTTTGACCCGACCCGGAGGGACAATCTCTCCGGTGGAGAGATTGAAGGGGAGAAGGATCAAGGGTGGGGGTAATCCTGCAACGCTCTCGATGCATCGATGGCAAAGCTGGTTCTGAACGGCGCCACCAGAACCACTCCCAGAGGACAGGCCAATGACCAAGACCCTCGTCATCGATAATTACGACAGCTTCACCTACAACCTCGTCCATTTCCTGGGCGAGCTTGGCGCCGACATCACCGTCAGGCGTAACGACAAGATTACGCTTGAAGAAATCGCCGCCATGGCCCCGGACGCCATCGTGCTGTCTCCCGGCCCGTGCACGCCCAATGAGGCCGGTATTTGCCTGGCCGTCATCAACCGCTTCAAGTCGACCATTCCCATGTTGGGTGTGTGCCTTGGCCATCAGGCCATGGGCCAGGCACTGGGCGGCGACGTGGTGCGGGCGCCGAGCCTCTTCCACGGCAAGACCAGCAAGATCCACCATACCGGCAAGGGCATCTTCCGCGGCCTCAACAACGACTTCGAGGCGACGCGCTACCACTCCCTGATCGTCAAGGCTGACACCCTGCCCGACGAGCTGGAAGTCACGGCCACCACCGATGACGGCCTGATCATGGGCATGCAGCACAAGAGCCTGCCCCTGCATGGCGTGCAGTTCCATCCCGAGAGCATCGCCTCGGAGAATGGACACGCCCTCTTGCAGAATTTCCTCGACATTGCCCGCGACTTCAACGGAAAGAAGGCTGCGTGATGGACCTCAAGACCGCCCTTCACAAGATTGCCGAAGGCAAAGACCTGACCGGCGAGGAAATGCGCGGCGCCATGCGCGTGATCATGGCCGGCGAGGCGACGCAGGCGCAGATCGGCGCCTTCCTCATGGGCATGCGCCTCAAGGGTGAAACGGTCGGCGAGATTGCCGCCGCCGTCTCCATCCTGCGCGAGCAGATGGTGCCCGTTTCGGCGCCCGAGGATGCCATCGACATTGTCGGCACCGGCGGCGACGGCGTGGGCAGCCTCAATATCTCCACGGCCACGGCGCTGGTCGTCGCGGCGGCCGGCGTGCCGGTCGCCAAGCATGGCAACAAGGCGCTGTCGTCGCGCTCCGGCTCTTCGCAGGCGCTCGAGGCTCTGGGCGTCAAGCTGGACCTCACGCCCGAGCAGATCGGCAACACCATTGCCGAGGCCAATATCGGCTTCATGTTTGCGCCGCACCACCATCCCGCCATGCGCCATGTCGGGCCGGCGCGGGCCGAAATGGGGGTGCGCACCCTGTTCAACCTCCTGGGCCCGCAGTCCAATCCGGCCGGCGTCCGCCGCTATCTGCTGGGCGTCTACGACCAGGAATGGGTCGAGCCGGTCGCCGCGGCCCTCCTCGCCAATCGCGCCATCAAGGCCTGGGTGGTCCATTCGAGCGAAGGGCTGGACGAGCTCTCGACGTCCGGCCCCAATTTCGTGGCACAGATCGCCAATGGTGATCTGAGGAGCTTCGAATTGCATCCCGAACAGGTCGGCCTGAAACTGACCGATCCGAAGGAGCTGCTGGGCGGCGAACCGGCGGAGAACGCGGCGGCCATCATGGCCCTGTTCGAGGGCGCTCCCGGCGCCTATAGGGATACGGTGCTGCTCAATGCTGCCGCTGCCCTCCTGGTCGCCGACAAGGTCGAGACCATCGAGGAGGGTATCGCCCTGGCGCGCGACACCGTCGACACCGGCAAGGCGAAGGAAACCCTGGCGCGCCTCGTCGCCGTATCCAACAGGCAGGCATGACCATGAGTGATATTCTCAAGCAGATCGAATCCTACAAGCGCGAAGAAATCGCTGCGGCCAAATCGATGCGCCCCTGGGCCGAAGTCGTGGCCGAGGCGCATGACCAGCCCCCGCCGCGCGGCTTTCTCAAGGCCATCAAGGACAAGCGCGCCAAGGGGCAATATGCTCTGATCGCCGAGGTCAAGAAGGCCAGTCCCTCAAAGGGGCTGATCCGCCCCGATTTCAATCCGGCCGAGATTGCCCGCGCATATGAAACCGCCGGGGCCGCCTGCCTCTCCGTGCTGACCGACCGGCCGAGCTTCCAGGGTTCGCCCAGCTATCTCATCGAGGCGCGTGCCGCCACGCGGCTCCCGGTGTTGCGCAAGGATTTCCTGTTCGAAACCTATCAGGTGGCCGAGGCCCGCTCCTGGGGGGCCGATTGCATCCTGATCATCCTGGCGGCCGTTGGCGACGATGTTGCCCGCTACCTGCTCGATGCCGCCGAGGAATGGGGCATGGATGCGCTGGTGGAAGTGCACGACCAGCTCGAACTCGATCGCGCCCTGGCGCTCGATGCCAAATTCATCGGCGTCAACAACCGCAATCTGCGCACCTTCGAGACGACGCTGGAGACCACAGTCAACCTTGCGGCCGGGGTTCCGGACAGTGTCCTGCTGGTCAGCGAGAGCGGCATCATGACCCATGAGCACGTAAAGATGCTCGACGAGCGCTGCAATGTCGGCACTTTCCTTGTCGGGGAAAGCCTGATGCGGCAGGACGATGTGGTTGCCGCCACCCGCTCCCTGCTGATGGGCGCGCCGGAAACCGTGCGCTGATGGCGGGCGGTCTCACCCATCTCAACGAAAAGGGCGAAGCCCATATCGTTGATATCGGTGACAAGGCCGTTACGCGTCGCCGGGCCGTGGCGCAGGCGCGCCTGAGCGGCGAGGCCGGAACCATCGCCACCATTCTGGGCGGCGGTCTCAAGAAGGGCGATGCCCTGGCCGTGGCGCGCATCGCCGGCATAATGGCCGCCAAGAAGACTTCGGAACTCATCCCGCTCTGCCACCCGATCCCGCTGACCAAGGTCGGCGTCCAGATCGAAGGCGACAGCGCGACGTCCATTCTCATCCTCGCCACCGCCGAGACAACGGGCCAGACTGGCGTCGAGATGGAGGCCCTGACCGCCGCGTCCACGGCGGCACTGACCCTCTACGACATGGCCAAGGCCATCGACCGCGCCATGGTGATTTCCGACCTCTGTCTCGTCGAAAAGTCAGGCGGCAAGTCGGGCGACTTCCGGCGCGAAGCATGAGCCTCTTGCCGGTCGATGAGGCGCTGAAGGCCATTCTGGCGCATATCCCGCCCGTCACGGTCGAAACGGTCACTCTGGCCGAAGCCGCTGGACGGGTTCTCGCCGAACCCCTTATTGCCCACCACGACCAGCCTCCGTTCAATGCCAGCGCCATGGATGGCTACGCCATGCGCGCCGTCGATGTCAGTGATGGCGCTTGGCTCGACGTCATCGGGACGTCCCAGGCCGGTGCCGCTTACCCCGGCGCGCTCGGGCCGGGCCAGGCCGTGCGCATCTTCACCGGTGCGCCAGTGCCGGAGGGCGCCGACACCGTCATCATGCAGGAAGAGGCGGTGCGCGAAGGGCAGAGGGTCCGCTTCACCGCCGCTGCCCGGCCCGGCCACAGCATCCGGCCCAAGGGTAACGACTTTGCAACGGGACAGGTCCTCGTCGCGGCCGGCACTCGACTGACGCCCATGCAGATCGCCGTAGCCGCGGCCGCCAATGCCGGAACGCTGGCCGTTGCGAAACGCCCACGCATCGGCCTTGTCGCCACGGGCGATGAACTGGTCCTGCCAGGCAATCCGCTCGGTCCTGACCAGATCGTGGCGTCCAACAGCTACGGCCTTGCGGCCATGCTGGCGCCCTATGCCGACACCGTCACCGACCATGGCATCGTCCCGGACGATGTCGCCCAGCTCAGGGCACAGCTATCGACCGCCTTTGCGGCGGAACCCGATATTCTCATCACGACCGGCGGTGCCTCTGTCGGTGAGCATGACCTCGTTCAGGATGTCCTCAAGGACCTTGGTGTCACGCTCGCGTTCTGGCGCATCAACATGCGGCCGGGAAAACCACTGATGTTCGGGACGCGCGGACGGACCCTCGTCTTCGGCCTGCCCGGCAATCCGGTTTCGGCCATGCTCACGGCCCTTGTCTTCATCAAGCCGGCCCTGAGGGCCTGGCTGGGCCATGCCGAACCACAGCCCTGGCGCCTGAAGCTGGCCGCGCCCACCCCGGCCAATACCGCCCGACGCCATTTCATGCGCGCGCGGCTGGTTCATGGCGCCGATGGCATGCTGGCCGATCCCATCAGCCAGACCGATAGCGGCCACACCTCGTCCCTCGCCGAAGCCGGCCTCCTGATCGTTCAGCCCGAGCATGATCCGGGCCAGCCGGCCGGCGCCATGGTCGATGCCATGCCCATCAACGCCTTCTGATTCTGACATTTTGTTCAGCACCCGTTCATTAACGGACTCCTGGACCCAAGGCATTGCAGAACATAAATGGAACATGTATGGTCGTTCCGTCTATGTTCCGATTCTGGGGTTGTGGGGCCAATGCTGACACGCAAACAACACGAGCTGCTGATGTTCATCCACGAAAGGATGAAGGAGAGCGGCATTCCCCCAAGCTTCGACGAAATGAAGGATGCCCTTGATCTGGCATCGAAATCCGGCATTCACCGGCTGATCACGGCGCTGGAGGAGCGCGGCTTCATCCGCCGCCTGCCCAACCGGGCCCGGGCGCTCGAAGTGGTCAAGCTCCCCGATTCGATGAACCCCTCGCTGGGTGGCCGCAAGGCGCGCTTCGAGCCGGCGGTCATCGAAGGCAATCTGGGCAAGGTCGCCTCCCCCCCGTCACGAAATAGTGGTGGCGGATCAGATGATTACGCCCGACCGGTCTCCATCCCCGTCATGGGCCGCATCGCCGCCGGCACGCCCATCGAAGCCATCCAGACCCATTCGCACACCATTGCCGTGCCGCCCGAAATGTTGGGCGCAGGCGAGCACTATGCCCTTGAAGTACGTGGTGATTCCATGATCGAGGCCGGCATCTTCGATGGTGACACCGTGCTCATCAAGAAGCAGGAACACGCTTCAACCGGCGAAATCATCGTGGCCCTGGTCGACGACGAGGAAGCCACCCTCAAGCGCCTGCGCCGCAAGGGTGATACGGTCGCGCTCGAAGCGGCCAACCCCGCTTACGAAACCCGCATCTTCCCGCCCGACCGGGTCAAGGTGCAGGGGCGTCTGGTGGGGCTGCTGCGGAAGTATTGAGAGTTCTTTCGCCCAAATGATAAGGCCCGCCAGATTGGCGGGCCTTCGTTTTATTCTTGTCCAGCAATGCCTTAGTGGTTGTCGCGCGGTACGCCTTCGGTCTGGGCGATGCGCTGGTACTTTTCCGCAGGTTTGAGGATGGCGCCGTCGCCAAGCTGCCCGACAATGCCGCGCTGGATTTCCTGCCAGGGCGTCTGGTGCTTGGGGAACTTGTAGCCGCCCTCGGCTTCCAGCGCGGCCCGACGGGTGGCGATCTCCTCGTCAGAGATGAGGATATTGGCCTCGCCCTTGTTGAGGTCGATACGCACGCGGTCGCCGGTCTTGAGGATGGCGAGATTGCCCCCTGCGGCCGCTTCCGGTGAGGCGTTGAGGATCGAGGGCGAACCCGAGGTACCGGACTGGCGGCCGTCGCCGATGCAGGCCAGTGACGATATACCCTTCTTGATCAGATAGGCCGGCGGCCGCATGTTCACGACCTCGGCCGCGCCCGGATAGCCGATGGGGCCTGCGCCACGCATGAACAGAAGCGTGTGCTCGTCGATTTCGAGAGAGGGGTCGTCGATGCGGTGGTGATAGTCCTCGGGACCATCGAACACCACTGCCTTGCCCTCGAACATGCCCGGATGGGCCGGGTCGGACAGATAGCGCTCGCGGAACTCGGGCGAAATCACGCTGGTCTTCATGATGGCGTTGTCGAAGAGATTGCCGCGCAGCACCAGGAAACCGGCCTCGGCCTTGAGCGGGTTGTCGAAGTGGCGGATGACCTTGTCGTCCTCGATGGGCGTCTTGGCGCAGTTCTCGCCAATGGTCTTACCGTTGACGGTCGGGGCGCCCTCATGAATGAGGCCCTTCTTCATCAGTTCGTTGACCACGGCCGGCACGCCGCCAGCATGATAGTAATCCTCGCCCAGATACTCGCCGGCGGGCTGCAAATTGACCAGCAGCGGCACCTTGTGCCCGTGTTGCTGCCACTCGTCGATATTGAGCTCGACGCCAATGTGGCGCGCTATGGCGTTGATATGGATGGGAGCATTGGTCGAGCCGCCAATGGCGGAATTGACCACAATGGCGTTGAGGAAATTCTCCTTGGTCAGGATGTCCGAGGGCTTCAAATCCTCATGCACCATCTCCACTGCCCGCTTGCCGGTGCGGTAGGCCATTTCCTGGCGATCACGGTAGGGCGCGGGAATCGCGGCGGAGCCCGGCAGCTGCATGCCGAGGGCCTCAGCCAGCGAATTCATGGTCGAGGCCGTGCCCATGGTGTTGCAGTAGCCCGTCGATGGCGCAGATGAGGCGACCAGCTCGATGAATTTGGGGTAATCGATCTCGCCGGCAGCCAGCATCTGCCGCGCCTTCCACACAATGGTGCCAGAGCCAGTACGCTCGCCCTTGTGCCAGCCGTTGAGCATGGGTCCGACCGAGAGCGCGATTGCCGGGATATTGACCGTGGCGGCACCCATCAGCATGGCCGGGGTGGTCTTGTCGCAACCAATGGTCAGCACTACGCCATCCAGCGGGTAGCCGTAGAGCACTTCCACGAGTCCAAGATAAGCAAGGTTTCGGTCAAGTCCGGCCGTGGGGCGCTTGCCAGTCTCCTGGATGGGGTGCACAGGGAACTCAATGGCGATGCCGCCCGCCTCGCGAATGCCTTCGCGCACGCGTTCGGCCAGCACCATGTGATGCCGGTTGCAGGGGCTGAGATCGGACCCCGTCTGGGCGATTCCGATGATCGGCTTGCCCGACTGCAGCTCTTCGCGCGACACGCCGAAATTCATGTAGCGCTCAAGGTAGAGTGCGGTCATGTCGGGATTGTCGGGATTGTCGAACCACGCGCGCGAGCGGAGTTTGCGGCCGCCGGCGCCGCCTTTGTCTGCAGTCATCTTGCCTGTTCCTTGCTGATCCGCCAGGGCGCGGATGTGAGGGCCTTGGTGGGGCTGTTCTAGCACGCCGGGCCGCGCTGTGAATGGGCTGGCGGTAAAAAATCATACAAATCAGTTCATGGCGCTTGCAATGCGGTGCAAATCTGGCGGAAAAGCTGACGCGGCTTACCCTGCGACGGGTGCGCGGCGGTGCCCTGCGCTATTGATGCGCCCAACAGGAATCGGTCTGGCCAGCAACAAGGCGCCGCATTAGGGTCGCGCCGCGCAGCAGGTGGAGCCGGGAGCGAGGACGAACGTGACTGAATCGATTGCATGGGTAGCCGTGGACTGGGGTACCTCCAATCTGCGGGCCTGGGGCATGTCCGAGATGGGCGCAGTCCTTGCGTCCGCAGCCTCGGACAAGGGAATGGGCAAGCTGTCGCCCCAGGAGTTTCCCACAGCCTTGGGCGACGTGTTGGCGCAGCTTTCGCCCTCCGCCGGGCGCAGGATCGAGGTGGTGGTGTGCGGCATGGCCGGGGCACGCCAGGGCTGGCTCGAAGCGCCTTATCTGGAGGCGCCCACCGATCTGGGCACCTTGGGGCGCGGCGCGGTTCACCCGCAAGTGCCGGATGGCAACGTCATCGTCTCCATCTTGCCCGGGGTCTGCCAGCGGGTCGGCGGCGAGAATGTGATGCGCGGAGAGGAGACCCAGCTTCTCGGTCTCGCTTCGGTGGTGCCCGACTATGCCGGGCTCGTCTGCATGCCCGGCACACACTCGAAGTGGGCGCGGCTCGAAGGCACGAGGATCGTCGGCTTCACCACGGCCATGACCGGGGAGCTATTCGAGTTGCTCAAGACCCATTCGGTGCTGCGGCACTCGCTCAATGGCGTCCTTGATGGTCCCGGGCGAGACGATGGCTTCCAGGCAGGCGCCAGGGATGGCCTCGACAATCCAGCAGATCTGTTGGGGCAGTTGTTCCGTGTGCGGGCCGCCGCCTTGCTCTCGGGGCGTAGCCCGGACTGGTGCGCCGGCTATCTCTCCGGCCTGTTGATTGGCACCGAGATCGCTGCGAACCGTAACCAGATCGGCACCGATCCAATTCCACTCATCGGATCGTCCGCACTCTGCGCGCTTTATGCCCGCGTGCTCGCCATGACCGGCGCCACCGGCCGCATCGTTGATTCCACCGAAGTCGTGCTCGCCGGTCTCAAGGCCGCCCGCGCTTCGATTGCCTGAGGACCTGCCAGTGTCACACCGTCATATCATCGCCATTCTGCGCGGCATCACACCGGAGGAGGCCGTTCCGGTCTGCACGGCCTTGGTAGAAGCCGGCATCACCCTTATCGAAGTGCCGCTCAATTCGCCCAACGCTGTTGACAGCATCGGGCGCGCCGCATCAGCCCTGTCCGGTCGGGCGGAGATTGGCGCGGGCACGGTGCTATCGCCCGAGGATGTGCGCGCGGTAGCCGGTGCAGGTGGCACGTTTATCGTGTCGCCCGACACCAATCCGGCGGTGATCGCCGAAACGGTCGGCCTGGGACTCAAATCCTATCCGGGTGTCTTCTCGCCCACAGACGCCTTTGCCGCCATTCGCGCCGGCGCGACCGGTCTCAAGTTCTTTCCGGCAGAGGTGCTCGGAGCCAAGGGCATCAAGGCGATGAAGGCAGTGCTGCCGCCTCAGCTGCCGGTCTATGCCGTAGGCGGAGCCAATCCGGACAATTTCCACGAGTTCTTCGCCGTCGGCTGCACTGGCTTTGGCCTCGGAACATACATCTTCAAGCCGGGCATGGGCGTCGCTGAAATTGCCGATCGCGCTCGACTGGCCGTTGCCTCGTATGACCGTGGAGCGGCAAAATGACCGGGACGGCGAAGCTCCTGATTGACAGCCAGTGCGCCCTTGGCGAAGGACCGTTCTGGCATGCTGGGCGCGCGCAATTGTTCTGGTTCGACATCAACAACCAGACCCTGTTCGCGGCAAGCGCGGAGGGCACGCTTCAGGATCAATGGCATTTCGACGAGATTGTCGCTGCCGCCGCCATCGTCGATGATTCGACCCTGGCGCTCGCTACCGAAACAGGCCTCAAGCGGTTCGATCTCGGCACCGGCGCAATCACCCCGATTGCCGATATCGAGAGCGACGTCCCCGCCAATCGCACCAATGACAGCCGCGTGCACCCATCCGGGGCGTTCTGGATCGGCACCATGGTCAAGGACGAGGGGCCCAAGGACGGCGCAGTCTACCACTATCGCGCCGGCAAGCTGACCCGGATCATCAGCGAAGTGGCCATTCCAAACGCCACCTGCTTCTCGCCGGATGGCCGCACCGCATACTGGACCGACACGCCGGACCAGAAGATTCTCAAATGCGCGGTGGATCCTCAGACCGGCCTGCCCTTGGGCGCGTGGGAACTGTTCGCGGATGTCTCCGAGCATCGCGGCTATCCCGACGGTGCGGTCGTCGACAGCGAGGGCTATCTGTGGAATGCGCGCTGGGGTGGATCCTGCGTCATTCGCTACGCACCCGATGGGACAATCGACCGGATCATTGAGGTACCGGTCAGCCAGGTCACCTGCCCGGCCTTTGGCGGCAAGGACCTCAAGCGCTTGTTCCTGACGACCGCCAACAAGAACCTGTCGCCCGAGCAACTGGCGACGGAAAAGGTTGCCGGCGGCGTCTTCTATATCGACCTCGACATTGCCGGCCTGCCCGAAGCCAAGATCGAGCTCTGAGACCACACATGACCAACCCGGCCTTAGGCGTCTGCTACTATCCCGAACACTGGCCCGAGGCGATGTGGGAGGCGGATGCGGCCCGCATGGCCGAGCTCGGCATCCGCGTCGTGCGCATTGGCGAGTTTGCCTGGTCGCGGCTGGAGCCGACCCCGAGCGATGTTCGACTCGACTGGATGATCCGGGCGATGGACGTGCTCGGTCGCCACGACCTTCAGGTGATCGTCGGCACGCCGACCGCCACGCCACCGCGCTGGATGGTCGACAAGCATCCGGACATGCTGGCCGTCGATGCCCAGGGGCACCGCAAGGGCTTCGGCTCGCGCCGCCACTATGACTTTTCGCATCTAGGCTATCGCGCCGAAGCGGCCCGGATAACCCAGATCCTTGCCGACGCGCTTGGCGATCATCCGGCCCTTGGCGGCTGGCAGACCGACAATGAATATGGCTGCCACGGTACCACCTATTCCTATTCTCCAGCGGCGCGGGACGGGTTCCGCCTCTGGCTCAGGAACAGATACGGCACGATCGGTGCCCTCAATGCTGCCTGGGGCACCGTCTTCTGGTCCATGGAGTACAACAGTTTCGAGCAGATCGATCTGCCGAACCTGCTGGTCTGCGACGCTGCGCCTGCCCATGAACTGGATTTCCGGCGCTACTCTTCCGAGCAGGTGTCGGCCTTCAACAAGGTGCAATACGATATCCTCAAGGCGCGGCGACCCGACCTGCCGGTTATCCATAACTTCATGAGCCGCTACAGCGAGTTCGACCACTACCGTCTCGGCGAGAGCATCGACATCGCCAGCTGGGATTCATATCCCATAGGCCATCTGGCCAAGAGTGACGAAACTCCCGAGCACAAGGCGCAATATTTGCGCCAGGGCGATCCAGACAATGCCGCTTTCCACCACGATCTCTACCGGACCGTCGGCCATGGACGCTGGTGGATCATGGAGCAACAGCCGGGGCCGGTGAACTGGGCGGATGCCAATCCCGATCCCCTGCCCGGCATGGCGCGCCTCTGGGCCTGGGAGGCCTTCGCCCATGGTGCAGAGGTGGTCTCCTACTTCCGCTGGCGTCAGGCTCCGTTTGGGCAGGAGCAGATGCATGCCGGCCTGCTGCGGCCGGACAGTGAGCCCGCGCCCGGCTATGCCGAAGCCGGCCAGGTTGCCCAGGAACTCACCCAGATCGGTTTTGCCGGGGCGCCTGCTCGAGCGCGGATTGCCCTGGTCTACGACTATGAAAGCGAATGGGCCTGGGAGATCCAGCCCCAAGCCGCCGGCTTCGGTCATGGCAATCATGTCCGTGCGCTCTATGCCGCCTTCCGCAAGCATGGGCTGGACGTGGACGTGCTGCCACCCACCACCGCGGACCTGTCCGGATACCAGATCGTTGCCATTCCCGCCCTCATGGCCTGGACGGACGAGCTGCGCGAGGCCGTTGCCAATTTTGATGGGCATCTGCTGATCGGCCCGCGCACCGGCTCGAAGACCGCCCACTTTGCCATTCCTCCTCAGCTCGGCCCTGACCTGGGCGCCGGCCTGCTTGATGCCAGGATAACCCGCATCGACAGCCTGCCCGAGGGCATCGAGGTAGCGGTCAAGGGCGGCGGCGCCACGCGGCTCTGGCGCGAAAGGATCGAAGGGGGTCCGGAGGTGGTGATGGAGGATGTCGAGGGCGTGCCCGTGCTGGTTTCGCAGGGGAAGCTCTTCTACCTCACGGCCAGTGGCGACAAGGCGCTGGTTCAGCGCGTCGTTGACTATCTGATTGCCGAAGCCGACACGCCAACCCTGACGCTGCCTGCCGGTGTCCGTTGCCGGGTGCGCGGCGATTTTCGCATCTATGTGAACTATGCCTCGAGCGAACAAAGGCTGACCCTTGCGCCTGACGAGGCCGGCTATGTGCTTGGCGGCGCCAGCATTGCGGCCGCCGGCGTCACGGTGGCGAGACTCTCCAGGGCCGATTGAGGGTGTCGATGGCGGGGCGTATGTCGAAGCGCCCTGCCCCCTCGTTCCAGATGGCGGTGTGAACGCCGCCCCTCGCCAGTTCGTTCGCAGCAATGACTTGCCCGAGCGCGTAGCACTGTCCGGGCGGGCGAATGCGGGCGATCACCAGGTCATTGGTGCCGCAATCTTCGGCGAAAGCAGCCGCATTGCGCACAATGGCGATCCGGTATTGCGGTGTGGTGACGATGCAACCGAGGCCATCACAGCGGGCACCGGCATGGTCCTGGGCGATCGCCGTCTGATAATGCCGGCTCCATACATCGGTAGCGAAACTCCCGATGCGGCCACTCGCCAGTGCGAACCCATCTCCGCCCTCGATGGCGACGGCCTGTGTGGTGTCGGCGATGAGCACGTCGGGACGCTGCTCCAGGCCGAACATCAATATGACCATGGCAGCCAGCGCCGGCGCCATCAGGCGCCAGCGATTTTCCAGAAATGCGAACCAGGCGAGCGCCAGCAAACCCACCAGCAGGGTCCAGCCCGAGAGCAGCGGGTTGCCAGTCCAGCCGGCGCTCCACCCGGCAACGAGGACGGCCACATCCACCATGCGGTCGATGCCCCAGCCCATGATGGAGAGGAATGGAGCCTCGGCGCCGAATGGCATCGCCAGGACCGCAATTAGGCCGAACGGCATGATCACAAGGCTGACAAAAGGCAAGGCCAGAACATTGCCGATCACCCCAAGAGGTGCCGTCTGGTGGAAGTGGTAGGCCGAGAACAGCAAGGTGGCGAGGCCAGCGACAAGACTGGTCCAGGCGGTCGCGGTGACGACGTTGGCAATCTGCAGGATGCGCCCCCGCGATCCCCCGGTGCGGGGACGCGGCAGTTCATATATGCCAATCAGCCCCACAACGGCGGCAAAGGACAGCTGGAAACTGGGCCCGAAGATACTCGCCGGGTCGATCACGAGGATCACCAGCGCGGCGATGGCGACATTGCGCATGGTGAGCGCCTGCCGGCCAGCCAGGACCGCTCCGAAAATCAACGCGAGCATCAGGGTGGACCGGAAGGCGGGAACATTGTCGATGCCGCCTGCCAGCAGCAGGTATAGAAAAGCGGCGGCTATGCCGGTCAGTGCCGCGATCTGCTTGACGGGCCAATAGGCCAGGCCCGGTGTAGCGGCCAGGAGCAGCCGGACGAGCCAGAAGATGCCGCCGGCGACAATGGACAAATGCAGGCCGGAAATTGAGTAGATGTGCGCCAGGCCGGCGGCTGCCATCAAATCCCGGGTTTCGTCGGTTATGCCGCCCTGATCGCCCACGACCATGGCCTTGCCGATAGCAGCGGTGTCGCCGGACAGGACCGCGGCGATGCGCTTCCCGATTGTCTCGCGGAGGGCTTGCACCTGCTGCGCCAGGCCGAACTCAGGGCCCTCAGCAATGCGCTCGACATCGCCGGTGGTCGAGCCGTAGGCACCGACACCGGTGAAGTAGGAGTGGAACTGGCCGTCATAGGCTCCTGGCAAGATGGGACCGGGAATGGGCGCCAAGCGGAGTGGGGCCAGCAGCCGATCGCCAGTTCGGAGTTCGGTCGATGCGGGTAGCAGCAGGCGGGCACGCCGTATCGAGACCGGCCGCGCGTCACCAACGGGGGTCAATTGAGAGACCACCACGCGCTGCCGGTTATCGTCGGACGAGAGCACCTCATCGATGATGGCCTCATATGTTCCATAAACCGGAAAAGGCAACAGGGTGGTGCCAAAGGCCAGCCCATGCAGGGGTAGGAGGCAGAAGCCGCACCAGAGCGCCAGCCACTGCACGCCGAGCCGGGCGCCCGAAAGAGATTTCCGGACAATTGCTGCGGCCAGTATAAGCAGGGCAATCAACGCACCCCCGACAAAGATGTAAGCCGGGGGCTCGAAGGGCAAGGCAGCGTAGCTGACAAGGCCGGCGATCAGGCCGAACGGCAAGAGAATGAAGAGCCGCCGTCTCTCAGTGGCCGCCACCATTGCGGAGAACAAATTCCGATGCCAGCCGGGAGCCTCGCCGCCTGGCGGCCACGCCATTCCTGGCCGGCGGGCACGCCACCGTTCCCATGGCCCCGCAACGCCGCCAAGTGCCCCTCGCTCTGCGTCCATGTGCCCCCGCCCTTGCGCTCAAGCCCGCCTATGCTACACACGGCCCGCAATTCCTCATATCCCTCTGGTTGTCCATGTCCCAGGTCGTCACCCGCTTCGCTCCTTCCCCCACCGGCTACCTCCACATCGGCGGCGCTCGAACGGCGCTGTTCAGCTGGGCCTACGCGAAGAACCAGGGCGGCAAGATGCTGTTGCGCATCGAAGACACCGACCGTGAGCGCTCCACCGAGGCCGCTGTAACCGCGCTCATCGATGGCCTCAAATGGCTGGGGCTGGATTGGGAGGGCGAGCCGATCAGCCAGTTCGCCCGCGCCTCGCGCCATGCCGAGGTCGCCCACGAGCTCGTCAAGATGGGGCATGCCTATTACTGCTACTGCTCGCCAGCAGAGCTTGACCAGATGCGCGAGGATGCTCGGGCGGCCGGCAAACCGCCGCGCTATAACGGCTACTGGCGCGACCGTGATCCGTCAGATGCCCCGGCGGGCGTTTCGCCTGTAATCCGCATCAAGGCACCGCTTTCGGGCGAGATCGTCGTGCACGACCATGTTCAGGGCGACGTGGTGTTCAAGACCGAGAATCTCGACGACTTCATCATCCTGCGCTCGGATGGCACCCCTACCTACATGCATGCCGTCGTGGTGGACGACCACGATATGGGGGTCACCCACATCATTCGCGGCGACGATCACCTGACCAATGCTGCCCGCCAGATCGTCATCTACAATGCCATGGGCTGGACCGTGCCAGAAATGGCCCATATCCCGCTGATCCATGGCCCGGATGGTGCCAAGCTCTCCAAGCGCCATGGCGCCCTCGGCGTCGAGGCCTATCGCCAGATGGGCTACCTGCCGGAGGCATTGCGCAACTATCTGGCGCGGCTGGGCTGGAGCCATGGCGACGACGAAATCTTTTCGACGGAGCAGATGGTGGAGTGGTTCAGCCTGGAGGCCCTGAACAAGGGCGCCGCCCGCTTCGATTTCGTCAAGCTGGAGAACATAAACGGCCACTATATCCGCGAGGCGGACCCGAGCTATCTCTATGAGGTGATGCTGGCCACGGCCCGGGAAGTGGGGCGCGACGGTGATGCAAAGGGCCTTGCTGCCAACCACAATACCGTCCTGGCGGCACTGCCCGAGTTGCAACCGCGCGCCAAGACGGTGCTCGAACTGATCGATCTTGCGCAGTTCATCTATGCCCTGCGCCCCATCCAACCGGACGCCGCTGCGGCCGCGCTGCTGACCGAGGACGCGCGTGAAGTGCTCCAGAGCATTGCCGATACGTTAGGGGGGCTTGCCGATTGGTCAGTGCCGGCCATCGATGCTGCCATGCGGGCCCTTGCCGAAGATAAGGGTCTCAAGCTTGGCAAACTGGCACAGCCCTTGCGTGCCGCGCTTACGGGACGCACCGTTTCTCCGGGGATTTTCGAGGTCATGGTGCTGATCGGGCGCGAGGAAAGCCTGGCGCGACTCGGTGATCAAATCCCGCGCTGACACGCATCAGCGAGGCTGTCGCCAGTCTGTCGGATAGATAAGTCATACTCACCTATCGGTTGCTTGCCACACGCAAGACCTGATACCTCTCGTCGGGAAAATCGGCGCTTTCAAGGCGCCGACCCCGTGTCCGCAATCCTGTCCTTTTCTGCGGGCGAGAGGGGTGAAGCGAGGAGAGCTCAATGACCGAAAAAGTCGCCAAACTCGTCATCGGAGACCAGACCCACGAATTCCCGATCCTGAGTGGATCCGTGGGTCCGGATGTGATGGATATTCGATCGCTCTATGCCAAGACGGGTCTGTTCACCTATGACCCGGGGTTCACGTCGACGGCAGCGTGTGACAGCTCCATCACCTATATCGACGGCGACAAGGGTGAGCTGCTGTATCGCGGCTATCCCATCGAGCAACTGGCGGACAAGTCGAGTTACCTTGAGGTCTGCTACCTGCTCCTTTACGGCGAACTGCCAACCCAGGCGCAGATGAAGGAATTCGAGGCGCTGGTGACGCGCCACACCATGGTGCACGAGCAGATGCACTATTTCTATCGTGGTTTCCGCCGTGACGCGCATCCGATGGCGATCATGACCGGGGTCGTTGGGGCCATGGCCGCCTTCTACCATGACTCCACCGATATCAACGATCCGCAGCAGCGCGAAATCGCCTCGATCCGCATGATCGCCAAGATGCCGACCATTGCGGCCATGGCGTACAAGTATTCGGTGGGGCAGCCCTTCGTTTACCCGCGCAACGACCTCGATTATGCCGCCAATTTCCTGCACATGTGCTTCTCGGTTCCCGCCGAGGAATACAAGGTCGATCCCAAGATCGCCCGGGCCATGGACCTGATCTTCACCCTGCACGCCGATCACGAGCAGAACGCCTCGACTTCGACAGTGCGCCTGTCCGGCTCGTCGGATGCCAACCCCTTCGCCTGTATCGCCGCCGGTGTTGCTTGCCTTTGGGGGCCTGCTCATGGCGGCGCCAACGAAGCCTGCCTCAATATGCTGCGCGAGATCGGTACGGTGGACCGGATTCCGGAATTCATCGCCCGCGCCAAGGACAAGAACGACCCGTTCCGCCTGATGGGCTTCGGTCACCGCGTCTACAAGAATTTCGATCCGCGCGCCAAGGTCATGCAGCAGACCGCCAAGGAAGTGCTCGACATCCTGGGCGTGCACAACAACCCGACACTGCAGGTGGCGCAGGAACTCGAGCGCATTGCGCTTGAGGATCAGTACTTCATCGACCGCAAGCTCTATCCGAACGTCGACTTCTACTCGGGCGTCATTCTGGATGCGATCGGCTTCCCGACCTCCATGTTCACCGTGCTGTTCGCAGTGGCCCGCACCGTGGGCTGGATCAGCCAGTGGAAGGAAATGATCGGCGATCCGCAGAAGAAGATCGGCCGCCCGCGCCAGCTCTACAATGGGGCCACGGCCCGCGACTACGAACCGATCAGCAGCCGCTGATTGCGCCATATGGACAGGACCTGCTCCGCCGGGTCCTGTCGAGGGTGCGGGGCGATCCCCGTCTCCATCACTTGGTAAAGCTCGTCAAAGGCCGCCAATTGGTCCTGACGGGCTTTTTTGTTGCCGATGAGATCCAGGGCGAGGGATCGTACTGCGGAAATGGACAAGGGCGCGGCAACGAACTCGGGAACGACCGGACGTCCCAGGATGATATTGGGCAATGAGACCTGCGGACGCCCAAGGCGATCATAGACGCGCGCCTGGTGGCCATCGAGTGCATAGACGACCAGCATCGGGACGCGGGCCAGGGCCAGTTCCAGCGTGACTGTCCCAGACACGCAGAGGGCGGCGACCGCCTTTGCATAAAGATCGCGCCGCGCCCCTCGCGTGTGTTCGACACGCACTGGCACCGGCCAGTTTGCCGTCTCGGCGACGAGGCGCTGCTGGAGCCGGGGCAGTGTGGGGATGACCAATTCTGTCACTTCCGGTCGACTTGCCAGCTCAGCGGCGATCGCGGCGAACACCGGCAAGTGTCGACGAAGCTCCCCGTCGCGGCTGCCGGGGAGCAATATCAGCGGTCCGTGGATTGACGCATCTGGGGGCGGCATGGCTTCGGCGAGGGCGGGATGGCCGACATAGCAGGTGGGTGGGCCTCCGAGGCGCGTCATCGCCGCGGGCTCGAAGGGCAGAACCGCCAGCACCGCGTCGAACAACGGCTGCAGCCGTGCGGCACGCTCGGGGTTTCTTGCCCATACAGAGGGCGCCACGTAGAGGATCAACCGCCCCGAAAAGCCGCGCCTGCGCAACCTGGCGGCCAATAGCTTGGAGAAATCCTGGGCGTCGACGAGCACAACCACGTCAGGGTTGGAAGACAGAATGGCGCGGGCGGTCTGCTCCAGACGCCAGAGCAATCTGGGCAGATTGATCAGAACATCGGTGATGCCCATCACCGCCAGATCCGTCATGGGGTAGAGTGATTGCAGCCCCTGCCCCGCCAGTTCGTCACCGCCAACACCAGAGATGATCAGGTTGACATGGGCACGCAGACGGCCAACCAGGTCGGCGGCGATGCGGTCTCCAGACGGTTCGCCTGCAAGAATGAACAGGCGCAGCGTTTCGTGGTGTCCCGTGTGCGCCGTGACCTTGTCGCTGTCCGCTTCGCTCACGGCTGTCCCCAGGCCTGGACTACTCTGTCTCGTGGCCGTTGCGCGGCAGCAAAATGGGCCGATCCTCGGCCTCGGCGATGAACCGCACGACGTCCTGGACCAGCGCATCGTCCCGGAAGAGCTCGGCCGCATCCTCGACCCGTTCGCGCAGTGTCCCTTCGCTGGCAAATATCTGCCGATAGGCGGCACGCAGCCGATGGATCGCCTCGCGGTCAAACTTGCGACGCTTGAGACCAACAAGGTTGAGGCCGGTCAGCGACGCCCGGTTGCCCACCGCCATGCCATAGGGAATGACATCGCCGTCGACCATGGATTGAGCACCGATGAAGGCGTGCGCGCCGATGCGGGTGAACTGGTGGATGACGCAGGTGCCGCCTAAAATGACGTTGTCGCCAACGTGCACATGGCCGGCAATGCCGACATAGTTGGCCATGATCACGTTGTTGCCCACCATCGCGTCGTGAGCCACATGGGCGTTCGCCATGATCAGGCAGTTGTCGCCGATCCGCGTGACCATGCCACCGTTTTCGGTGCCCGGATTGATGGTGACCGACTCCCGGATGGTGCAGTTCTGACCGATTTCAAGGCGGGAGTCCTCGCCATGAAACTTGAGGTCCTGCGGCTCGTGGCCAACAGAGGCGAAGGGGAAGATGCGGGTCCCCGCCCCAATGGTCGTGTTGCCTTCAACCACGGCGTGGGAGACGAGTTCTACATTGTCGCCCAGAGAAACCTTTGGCCCCACAATGCTGTATGGCCCAACTCGCACCCCGGACCCGAGCCTTGCGCCGTCAGCAATGATGGCCGTCGGGTGAACGAGCGGAGCGCTCACGAGGGCGCCCCAACGATCATCGCGGTGATTTCGGCCTCGGCAATGATCGTGCCGTTGACCTTGGCCTTGGCCTCGTAGCGGCCGACATTGCGGCGCCGATGCATCTTGGTGATGTGGAATTCGATCGTGTCCCCCGGGCCCGCGGGCTTGCGGAAGCGGGCGTTGTCGACGCCAAGCATCAGGACGATATTCTTCTGGCCCCCGGTGGAATCGTGCTTGATCACGATGGCGCCTGCAGTCTGGGCCATGCCTTCAATGATCAGCACGCCGGGGAAGATCGGATTGCCCGGAAAATGACCCATGAAGATCGGCTCGTTGTAGGTCACGTTCTTGATGCCCACAGCCGATTCATCGCCATTGATGTCAACGATGCGGTCGATCATCAGGAAGGGGTAGCGATGCGGAAGCGCCTCGAGAATTTCGGCAATGCTCATCGCATTCAGTTCGGTTACGGCGGCGGTCTCATTCATCCCCGCTTCTCCCCCTTGGACAGTTTCCGCACGACGGCGAGTTCTCGCCAAAAATCTCTTATATCCTGCGCTGGCGCACCAGCAAGCTTGGAGCCGGCCGGCCAGTCCTTGGTTACCGCGGCCCGGCCATGGATCACCGATCCGGCGCCGATGCTCAAATGACCCGAAGTGCCGACGCCACCACCCATGAGCACGCCGTCGCCGACAATGGTCGAGCCCGACAAGCCGCTCATTGCGGCGATCAGGCAGTAGCGGCCAATGCGGCAATTGTGCCCGATCTGGACCAGGTTATCGACCTTTGTGCCCTCGCCGAGCACGGTATCGCCCAGCGCCCCGCGGTCGATGGTGCTGTTGGCGCCGATCTCTACGCGGTCCTGTATGATGACCCGGCCAAGCTGGGGAATCTTCCGGTTGGACTGTCCGAAGTCGAGCCAGCCAAACCCCTCCGTGCCGATGCGGGCGCCGGAGTGAATGACCACGTCGTTGCCCAGGTGGGCACAATCAATGGTGCAATTGGCCGCGATAACGCAGTTCCGGCCAATGGTCACGCCAGCTCCAATGACGGTATTCGCGCCAATGACGGTGCCCCGGCCGATTTCGACGCCGGCGCCAATCACCACATTGGTTCCGAGCGTAACGTCCCTCTCGAAGACCGGCGCTCCCAGGTCCTCGCGCCCGGCAGCGATGATCGAGCGGGTGCTGGCGGGATAGAGCGCGTCAAGGATGTCGGCAAACAGGTTATGCGGCTTATCGACCATGACGGCGACGCAGCCGGCGGGCACCGCGTCGCGCAAGGCCGGCGCCACCAATACCGCCCCCGCAGCGGTGCGGCGCAGCTCCTCGATATAGCTGGGCTGCGCAGCAAGAACCAGATCGCCCGGCTCTGCCAGGTCAAGCTCAGCAACGCCGCTGATGACCGGATCGCCCCCCGACAGCGTATCAACCAGATCGGCACGACCAAGCTGAACGAGAAGGGCGCTCAGGGTCAGCGGGCCGGCAAAACGGTGAAAGCGGGTGTCGACCATGATGTCACTCAAAAAGAGAGAGCCGCGGCGCTACCGCCCCGCGGCTCAAAAACTGTCTCACGCCGTTCCGGCTACAGCAAGGTCGAGATGGTGAACTGGAACAGCTGCGTCCGGTCGTCCGTCGACTTGTTGAGAACGTGGGCGAAGTCGCCGCGCAGCGGGCCGAACGGCGAGTCCCAGATAAGCGACGCGCCGACCGAGGTGCGAAGCGGCTGATCGTTGCTGGTGGCCGCAACGGTGCCCGGATTGCCCGGCAGATTGGTGCTGTCGATCCAGGCCGCGTCGGCCCACACGGCACCGCTCAGGCCATAGCTTTCCGGCAGACCTGGTATCGGGAACTCGATTTCGCCGGAAATGCCGGCATACATCGTGGTACCGAGATATTCGCCACTGGCCAGACGCGGGCCGTAGCCCCTGCTCTCAAAGCCACGGATCAGCTGCGAGCCGGGCGTGAACGCCTCGACCGCATGGACTGCGCCACCGCCAATGCTGTTGATGACACCGGCCTGACCGCGAACGCTGGCCACGATCCCGCTATCCGGGATCAGCGGCACGAAATAGCGCGCCTTGGCTTCCGAACGAAGCAGGTTGTGATCCCAGCCGATATATTGCTGAGTGAAGGTGGCATAGAGCCCTTCGGTTGGGCTCTTGACGTCGTCGACGCCATTCCAGGTCAGCGTGTAGCCGATGAACGCCTTGTTGAACTCCTGACCATTGGTCACGAGCGTGGAGGTGTAGGTACCGTCGGTAT
This sequence comes from Devosia salina, assembly GCF_019504385.1. Taxonomy (NCBI): domain Bacteria; kingdom Pseudomonadati; phylum Pseudomonadota; class Alphaproteobacteria; order Hyphomicrobiales; family Devosiaceae; genus Devosia; species Devosia salina. The sequence goes on along the minus strand of NZ_CP080590.1, from coordinate 1,691,016 downwards.
CCTTGATGACCTTGCGTTCAAAGCCGCCAAAGAACTGCGCATTAAGCGCGCTGGTCAGCGGCACGCCGATCCGCAATTGACCACCTGTGGCCTCGGTTCCGTAGTAGCTGGTCGAGTTCTCGTCGTTGATGCGATGATAGGCATCGACACCAGCGGAGACCTTGAGCCCCATGAAGCGCGGCTCGGTGAACGAGAAATCGAATGTCCGGCCAGACTGCGAAGCGCCAATCGAGGCGCGCAGATACTGCCCCCGGCCAAGGAAGTTGCGCTCGGTGAGCGAGAGCTCGCCGAGAATACCGTCTGTGGTCGAGTAGCCGGCGGTCGCGCCATATTCGCCCGTCGAGGTTTCCTCGACATTGATGTTGAGGACCACCTTGTCCGGCGCAGAACCGGGGGCGGTGCTCATCTCAACCTTGGAGAAATAGCCAAGCGCGTCGATATTGTTGCGGCCGCGAACGACCATGGAGCGGTTGAACGGGTCGCCTTCGGCAAAGTCCAGTTCGCGACGAATGACGAAGTCGCGGGTCTTGACGTTACCGGTAATGTTGATGCGCTCGACATAGATGCGAGCGCCTTCATCGACCAGGTAGGTGACGTTGAACGTGTTGGTCGCCACGTCGCGATCCAGCCGGGCGCGGACGTCGGCGAACGAATAGCCCTGGGCGGTCGCCTCGTACGCCATGTCCTCGATGGACTTTTGCAGATCGGTGACCGAATAGGCCCCACCCTGCCCCGTGCGCACGGTGCCGCGCAGCACGTCTGTGTTCAGCCCGTTGATGCTGGTCTCGATGCCAACATCGCCAAATTCGTACTTCTGACCCTCATTGATGGTCACGTTGACGAAGTAAGCGTTGCGGGAGGCGTCGTACTCGGCGACCGAGTTCACCTGCGCATCGGGGAAGCCGCGGTTGGCGTAGTAAAGCCGGATGCGCTCGCGGTCGATCGCCATCTTCTGTTCGTCATAGGTGTCGTCCCGGAGCAGCCAGCTCAGGATACCCGACTCCTTGGTGAGCATGGCGCCCTTGAGGTTGCCTGCGCCAATCGAGTTGTTCCCGGTGAAGTTGATCGCGGCAATACCGGCGCGCTCACCCTCGTTGATCTCGAAGATCACGCGGACGCGGCCATCGGCGGTCTGCTCGGTGCGGGCAGAGACCGAAACCGAGTTGAACCCATCCCGATCATAAGCCTGGCGGATGCTTTCGATGTCGGCATTCAGACGCTGCTGACTGAAGATACCCGACGCCGACATGTCGACCATGGCCAGAAGCTGACTGTCCGGGAAGCGGCGATTGCCTTCGAAAAGCACGGAAGCAACCAGCTGCTCCTGAGCCTGGACGGCCACGGCGCCAAGGACGGGCACTCCCGCAGCCATGGGGGCAGCGCCCAGGATTGCGATCGCGGAAACCGCGCCACGCATCAGCTTGGTGTGGTGGATCATATTGTTATTGCCTTCTGCGACCGGCCCGGAGAATCGCCATGCACAGCGCTCCCCCAAGCTAACTCCATTGAAGTGTTTTACTGTTTTTTTAACCAGGAACAAGGCGTGAGTGACCACGCGGTTAGTAATTCATTGGCGCACTTGTATTCGTGCAACACCTTGCGAACCAAGGTTAACAAGGGGTTAGCGGAAAATCCCGAAATGGTCGAACACCGTGTCGTTGAACAGGGTGAATACCATCAAGGCGAGCACCAAGGCAAAGCCAAACCTGAACCCGATCTCCTGGATTCGCACGCTCAGCGGACGCCCGCGGATCGCTTCGACCAGGTAGTAGAGCAGATGCCCGCCGTCGAGCATGGGCACCGGCAACAGATTGAAAATGCCGATATTGAGCGACAGCAATGCCATGAGGTTGATCAGTGCGACGATCCCGAGAGTGGCAACTTCGCCGGACACCTTGGCGACCTTCACCGGCCCGCCCAGCTGTTCCACATCGCCTCGGCCAACGAAGAAATCACCAAGAAATGCGGCGGTTCGCTGCACGATGAAGCGAATCTCCTCGACGGTCATGCCCAAGGCCTCAACCGGCCCCGGGCGGTAGACCGTCACGTCACTATCCTCGACATTGCGACTGACCCCGATGCGGCCGATTCGCTGCTCATTGCCAAAGCGATCCTCGACCTGGACCGCCTCGGGCACCAGGGTGAGGCTTTGCACGACGCCGTCCCTCTCCAGTTCCACGGCAACGGGCCGCTCGGGACTTGTGGCTACGTAGCGCTGGAAGTCCTCGAAGCCCCGCACCGCATAACCATCCACCGCCAGGATCTCGTCGCCTGGCCGAAAACCGACCTCTTCGGCCACCGAGCCGGCGATAACCTCGCCGATGACCGGCGGGATGGTGTAGCGCCCATAGCCGAGCAACAGGGCATACAGGATGAGAAAGGTCAGCAGCACATTGGCTATCGGCCCGGCGGCCACGATGGCGATGCGTTGCCAGACAGTCTTGTTGACGAAGAGCTTGGCCGCCAGTTCAGGCGGTGCGTTCTTTGCGGCCTCGGAATCCGGGACACTGGCCGGGTTCATGTCACCCACAAAGCGCACATAGCCGCCCAGAGGAACTGCCGAAATGCGCCAACGCGTCCCGTTCCGGTCATTCCAGCCGATCAGTTCGCGGCCGAATCCGACTGAGAAGGTCTGGATGGCAACGCCGTTCCAGCGCGCGACCAGATAGTGCCCCATTTCGTGAACGAAGACGATGACCGTCAATACCACCAGAAACGGCAGCAGATAGGACAGGAGCCAGAACGCGAAATCTAACATGCGGTTTCCAAATCACGTGACCCATGGCCCGAAGGCCACTGATCTACCAGTGGAGCAAGCCGGCGGCGACTGCGCCGAAGCCGGCATGCAGGGTTCCCACGACTACCACGAGGAACACGCCAAATGTGAGGCTGTCCAATCGATCCATCAACCCACCATGGCCGGGAATGATGTCGCCGCTATCCTTGATGCGAAAGAAGCGCTTGATCGCACTTTCCGACAGGTCGCCAGCCTGGCCAAGTATGCTGATCGTCGCAGAGAGTACAATGCCGATCCAGATCGGACTGTCCGTCACCCAGATCCAGACCAGCAGCCCGGCGCCGGTCCCCAGTGCCAGCCCGCCCAGTGCGCCGGACCAGGTCTTGGACGGTGAAATGTCGGGAGCCAGTTTCTCGCCGCCGATCTGGCGGCCGGTGAAGAACGCCGCGGAATCCGTCATCCAGACAACCGTGCCGAGATAGACGCCGGCCCATATTCCGTCGGGGGTGACGCCCCGCATGGCAAGGAGAGAGATGATCAGCAGGCCAAAAAGCACCACGCCCGCGACGCGCCAGGCCAGGTGCTCACGATCCATGAAACCCGCCAGCACGCACGCCAGGACGATCACCGCCAGCGAACCCAGGAGCCCGAAGGCAAGGTGAAAGAGGCCAGAGACGCCTACAAGTCCGATCAGAACCCACCCCAGAGGCGTTAGCGGCGCGCGCGATACCATGGTCTCCCATTCGCGATAGGCTCCGCCATAGACCGCTCCGACAACGGCGGCGAAGAGGTAACTGCCCACATAAAGCGCGGTAGCCGTCAGGGCGATCAGCACGGCAGCGGATGCCAGACGCGGCCCGACATCGGCCCAGGAACGTCGCGTGGAACTCACGGGATCTGGCTGGGGACCGCCGCTGTCGCTCAACTCGCCGCCGCCCCAATGCCGCCAAATCGCCGGTCGCGCTGCGAAAAGGCTTCCAGCACGCGGACAAAACTTGCCTCGTTGAAATCGGGCCAATGCTCGTCGACAAAGACGAACTCGGCATAGGCGGCCTGCCAGAGAAGGAAGTTGGAGAGCCGCTGCTCGCCACTGGTCCGGATGATCACGTCCGGGTCCGGAAGCCCCGCCGTATAGAGGGCATCACCCAGCCGCTGCTCGTCGATTTCGTCAGGATCGAGGCGACCCGCCGCGACTTCGCGCGCCAGATGGCGCGCGGCGGCGACGATTTCGGCCTTGCTGCCATAGTTGAAGGCAACGACCAGGGTCAGTCCCGTATTGCCGGCCGTCTTGGCCTCCACATCCTCAATCAGCCGCACCAGCGAGGGATCCAGGCCTTCGCGCGAACCGATGATCCGAACCTTGACGTTGTTGCGGATCAGTCGCTGCAGATCGGATGCAACAAAGCGACGCAGAAGATTGAATATAAATGATATTTCATCAGTCGGTCGTGACCAGTTCTCCGACGAGAAGCTGAAGACTGTCAGATAGCCAACACCGTAGGAGATGCAGTGCTCGACTAAGCCACGCAGGGCCTTGACACCCTCGACATGGCCTTCGGTCCGCCGCTTGCCACGCAACTTGGCCCAACGTCCATTGCCGTCCATGATAACGCCGAGGTGACGCGGAATCTTCAGGCCCGCGCCCGTCTCGACTTTCACACTGGCGGCCGGTTCCCCTGCCATTGACGCCCTCCTGGCGCGAAATCCGCGGTCTGGTCAGACCTGCATGATTTCCTGTTCCTTCTGCGCCACGATGCTGTCGATCTCACTGACGGCGTCGTCGGTGGCCTTCTGCACGAGATCGGACTGCTTCTTGGCATCGTCCTGGCTCATGTCGCCGTCCTTCTCCGCCTTTTTCAAGGCATCCATGCCATCGCGGCGAATATGGCGCACCGCCACGCGGGCCTGCTCGGCATAGTTGTGAGCCACCTTGGCCAGTTCCTTGCGGCGCTGCTCGTTCAGCTCCGGCAGCGGCACACGGATGACCTGACCCTCGCTCATCGGATTGAGACCAAGGCCGCTGTCGCGAATGGCCTTTTCGACCGCATTGGCCATGGAGCGGTCCCAGACCTGAACCGAGAGCATACGTGGCTCCGGAACGGTCACGGTCGCAACCTGGTTGAGCGGCATGCGCGAACCATAGGCTTCCACCACCACTGGCTCCAGCAGGCTGGCACTCGCACGGCCGGTCCGCAGCCCACCCAATTCGTCCTTGAGCGAGGCAACCGACTTGTGCATCCGGGTCTTGAGGTCGTTGAGATCGTAACTTGCGGCCATTGCCGTTTCCTTCCAGTCTTTTCCGGGTTCGGGTCTGGTGCCCGATACCGGCGCCAATCCGGGTCACCGGGGCTCCGAATGGTCTCTCGCGCCAGTAAGGCGCTTCAGCGCGGGTTACCCACCCAGGTCGATCGCCCGCGCCCCTCCAATACGCCGGCCAGGCCGGCCGTGTCGTCCAGTGAATATACGATTATCGGCATGGCACTGTCGCGGGCAAGCGCGAAAGCCGCCGTGTCCATAACCTTGAGATTCTGGCTGATGACATCATCATAGCTGATCTGGTCGTAACGGGTTGCCGTCGGATCCTTCTTGGGATCGGCCGAATAGACTCCGTCCACCTTAGTGCCCTTGAGCACAACGTCGCATTCCAGCTCGATGGCGCGCAGCGTTGCCGCGGTATCGGTCGTGAAGAACGGATTGCCCGTGCCGCCGCCCAGCACCACGACAAACCCCTCTTCGAGCGCCAGCTTGGCGTCGCGGGCGGTAAAGGTATCGGCCACCGAAGGCATGGTCGCGGCGCTGAAGGGCTTGGACTTCATGCCCTGGCGGGTAATGGCGTTGCTCAGGGCCAAGGCATTGATCATGGTGCCCAGCATGCCCATGAGGTCCGCAGTCACCCGGTCGGTACCGTCGGCTGCACCGGCCATGCCACGGAAGATATTGCCGCCACCGACGACGATGGCCACCTGAATACCGGAACGGGCCACATCGGCGATCTGGCTGGCCACGGCCTGCAGGAAGGGCGGCTCGATGCCAAACGAATTGTCCCCTGCCAGCGCCTCACCCGAAACCTTGAGCAAAATGCGCTTATACGCAGACGACATCAACCGGACCCCTTTGTCAGCAACTGTGCGGGCCACCGAATCCGGCGGACCCGGCGAACCCTAGGGCAAAACGCCCGGCAAATGAAGCCGAGGTTCTGCATGATATGAATGAGAAAAATCAGGCTCGATCCAGATTGCAGCAGCTCTGGAGAGCGGAAGGCGGACCCCAGAGCCCGCCTCCTGAATGATGGTGCTTACTTTACGCCAGCCGTTGCCGCCACTTCGGCAGCAAAGTCGCTCTCGACCTTCTCGATGCCTTCGCCCAGGGCGAAACGCACGAACTTGGTCAATTTGATCGGCGCGCCGGCATCCTTCTCGGCGTTCTTGATCGCATCGGCAACCTTGGTCTCACCGTCGATGACGAAGACCTGGCTGAGGAGCGTGACTTCCTCGAAGTACTTGCGCATGCGGCCTTCGACCATCTTTTCGGCGATCTCGGCGGACTTGCCGCTTTCCTTGACCTGCTCGAGGATGATGGCGCGCTCGCGGGCAACCACTTCCTGGTCCAGCTCGTCAGGCGAAATCGCCTGGGGCTGAGCGGCAGCAATGTGCATGGCGAGCTGCTTGCCGAGCGCGGAAAGCGCGGCCTTGTCGCCGGTCGACTCGAGCGCTACCAGGATACCGATCTTGCCCATGCCGGGCTTGACGGCGTTGTGGATATAGCTCTCGACGACACCATCGGTCACCGAGACCGTCTGGGTGCGACGCAGGTTCATGTTCTCGCCGATCTTGGCGATGGCTTCGGTCAGCTCGGCCGAAACCGAATGACCGGTGCCGGGGAACGGCATCTCACCGAGCTTGACGACATCGCCATCGGCATCGAGAGCCAGCTTGGCCACGGCGCCGACGATGTTCTGGAACTGTTCGTTGCGGGCAACGAAATCGGTTTCGGAATTGACTTCGACGGCGGCGGCCTTGGTGCCGGCAGTGGCAACGCCAACCAGACCTTCGGCGGCAACGCGATCAGCCTTCTTGGCGGCCTTGGCAAGGCCACGGGTGCGCAGCCAGTCGACCGCAGCTTCCATGTCGCCATTGGTTTCAGCCAGGGCCTTCTTGCAGTCCATCATCCCGACACCAGTCGAGTCGCGGAGCTGCTTGACCATTGCAGCAGTGATTTCCATGGGTTCACCTCTTGGCGGCCCCTCGCGGGGCGGCTTCTTGAGTGGGGATCAATCAGTCATGCCCGGAATCGGGCGTGGCGTGCCTCCCCGTGAGGAAGCACGCCTGCACGACGATTAGTTGACGGCGCTTTCGCCTTCGGCCGGCAGGTCTTCGGCCGGTGCCTCGGACGAGGAGCCGAGGTCGGTGCCCAGAGCGCTCGACGAACGGCCAATGCCGTCGATGGCAGCGCGCGAAACCAGCGAGACATAGAGCTCGAGGGCGCGGCTGGCGTCGTCATTGCCGGGAATGGCGTAGTCGACGATATCGGGATCGCAGTTGGTATCAACAATGGCAACGACCGGGATGCCCAGACGACGGGCTTCCTTGATGGCGTTCTCTTCCTTGTTGGTGTCGATCACGAACAGCAGGTTGGGCAGGTTGCCCATGTCCTTGATGCCGCCCAGGTCGCGCTCGAGACGCTCCTGTTCGCGGGACATCATCAGGCGCTCCTTCTTGGTGCGCAGGGCGAGGTCAGCCTCGCTCATCGACTCGAGCTCACGCAGGCGGGCGATCGAGTTGGAGATGGTCTGCCAGTTGGTCAGCGTGCCGCCGAGCCAGCGGGAGTTGACGTAATACTGGGCCGACTGCTTGGCAGCCTCGGCCACCAGCGGGGCGGCCTGGCGCTTGGTGCCGACGAACAGCACGCGGCCGCCATCGGCAACGGTGTCGGACACCAGCTGCAGGGCGCGGCTGAGGGCCGGAACGGTCTGGCTCAGGTCGAGAATGTGGATGTCGTTGCGAACGCCGAAGATGTAGCGTTCCATCTTCGGGTTCCAGCGGTGCTTCTGGTGGCCGAAGTGCACGCCAGCTTCCAGAAGCTGACGCATGGAGAATTCAGGCAGTGCCATGATGGGCTGCTCCTTTACCGGTTGATGCCTCCACGAAGCCTTGCAGCGGAACCCGCCACCGGATGGATTTCCCGCAAGGGAAAGCCTGCTTCGTGTGTGAAATCACGTCCGGCCCGTGCCGAACGCGTGCGTGCTATAGGCGAAGCCGCCCCGCTTGACAAGCGATTTGCCGGGCCGATGGACCTCGGGCGACAATCTCACAAATAGTTCAAGGAACTACGGCCCGATTGGTGCTATTGTTCCATCATAGACCCGCGCACGCACGCGGGGACAAGGGTGAGAGCCCCTGAGCGAGGGAGGATGGGCTTTTGGCTCGCCTCCCCCGCGCTTATCTGGCCCTCTTATGCAAAGCGCACATCCGTTACGCCATCGAGCGCCTTGATGCCGCCGGCCACTTCGGCGGTCACATTGTACTTGCCGGGCAGCTCGATCTCGTATTCGCGCGCGCCGCCGTCGCGGATCACCACGAAATTGACCGTACCGTTGCCGCCCCGCTTGAGCTGTGCGCTGGTTGCGCCCAGCGCCTTTGGATCGGCCAGGAACACGGTCAGCCGCCGGTCAATTCGATCGGCCATGCCCTCAATGGGCTCGGCCGAGATCAGGCGCAGGCTGATGCCTTCGGCCCGCTCGTCCGCACCGACCTGGAGAATGACCGAGTTGCCGGGCTGCAGGATGGCGCCGAACTCGTTGATCTGCTCGGAAAAGGCGATGCATTCGAAAGTGCCGCTCTGATCCGACAGGGTCAGGATCATCATCGGCGTGCCCTTTCGCGTTCGCCTGTCGTTACGCGACGAAATGGTGCCGGCAAGACGCCCGGCCCCTGCCCCGTCCTTCACTGCCCGCTCGAAGTCGCTCCAGCGCTGCACACGCAATTTCTCGAAGAGATCGGCATAGGCATCGAGCGGATGGGCCGAGAGGTGAAATCCGATGGCAGAGAGTTCGCGATCGGCCCGTTCCGTTGAATTCCAGACGGCGACGCCCGTGGGCAGACGGAATGGCTCTTCCTCGACGCTGTCAAACATCGAGACCTGGCCGCTCGAGCGGTCGGCAGTCAGCGCCTGCGCCGTGCCGATGACCGATTCCACGGCGGCAAAGGCCACCTCGCGGCGCGGCGCCAGAGCGTCGAAGGCGCCGGCATTGACCAGGGTTTCAAGCGTGCGCTTGTTGAGAACGCGCGGATCGACGCGGCGGGCGAAGTCGCCGAGATCCTTGAACGGGGTGTCGCCGCGCACCTCGACGATATGTTCGGCCATGGCCCGCCCCACGCCCTTGACCGCAGAGAGACCATAGTGGATGCGGTCGTCCTTCACGGAGAAGACCACCTCAGACTGGTTGACACAGGGCGGCACCACCTCGATGCCCTTCTTGCCGGCCTCGCGGCGGAAGTCCGAGAGCTTGTCAGTCTGCGCCATATCGAGGGTCATGGACGCCGCGTAGAACTCGTGCGGAAAATGCTCCTTGAGATAGGCCGTCTGATAGGAAACCCAGGCATAGGCGGCCGCGTGGCTCTTGTTGAAGCCGTAATTGGCGAACTTGGCGAGGAGGTCGAAGATCTGGTCGGCCAGTGCCTCGCTCACCCCGTTGGGTCCGGCGCCCTCGCGGAAGCGGATGCGCTGGTTGTCCATCTCCGCCTTGATCTTCTTGCCCATGGCGCGGCGGAGCATGTCGGCTTCGCCAAGCGAATAGCCGGACAGAAGCTGGGCGATCTGCATCACCTGCTCCTGATAGACGATGATGCCATAGGTTTCGTCGAGCACGTTGGACAGCGTCGGATGGGGATATTCCACATCCTCGCGGCCGTGCTTTCGATCGATGAAGCTCGGAATATTGTCCATCGGGCCGGGCCGATAGAGCGCGTTCATGGCGATCAGGTCTTCGATGCGGTCGGGCTTCAATTCCATCAGTGCCCGGCGCATGCCCGCACTTTCAAACTGAAAAATGCCGTAGGTATCGCCCCGCGCATAGAGCTTGTAGGTGGCCGCGTCGTCGATCGGGATGGCGTCGATATCCAGCTCGATGCCACGGTTTTTCACCATGTCCACCGCGTAGCGAATGGTGGTGAGGGTCTTCAACCCCAGGAAGTCGAACTTGACCAGGCCGGCCGGCTCGACCCATTTCAAATTGTACTGGGTGACCGGCATGTCGGAGCGCGGATCGCGATAGAGCGGCAGCAATTCCTGCAGCGGCCGGTCGCCGATAACGATGCCCGCCGCATGGGTCGAGGCGTGGCGGAACAGGCCTTCGAGCGCCTTGGCGATCTCCACCAATTGCCCGACGGTCTCGTCCTCGTCGGCCATCTGCTTGAACTGCGGCACCTCGTTCATGGTGCGCTCGATGGACCAGGGATCGGCGGGATTGGCCGGCACCAGCTTGCAGATGCGGTCCACCTGTCCATAGGGCATCTGCAGCACGCGACCGACATCGCGCAGCACGGCACGGGCCTGAAGCGTTCCGAAAGTGATGATCTGAGCGACCTGGCTGGACCCATACTTGTCCTGCACATAGTCGATGACTTCCTCGCGCCGGTCCTGGCAGAAGTCGATGTCGAAGTCCGGCATCGAGACGCGCTCAGGATTGAGGAAGCGCTCGAACAGCAGATTGTAGCGCAGTGGATCAAGGTCGGTAATGGTGGTGGCATAGGCCACGAGCGACCCGGCACCCGAGCCGCGCCCCGGTCCCACCGGAATATTATGGGCCTTGGCCCATTGGATGAAGTCGGCCACGATCAGGAAGTAGCCGGGGAATTTCATCTTCTCGATGATGCCCAGCTCGAAATCGAGCCTTTCGCGATATTCCTTCTCGTCCTTGCCAGGGGCGAGGCCGACGGTTTCGAGGCGCTTGTCGAGACCGTCAACCGCCAGCTTGCGCAGGGCAGCAGCTTCGGCAGCGACCACCTCGTCCTCGGTATTGTGAGAGCCGGCCGCGAATTTGGGCAGGATCGGTCCGCGGGTGCGCGGGCGGAAAGCCACGCGGCGGGCAATCTCGATGGTCGAGTCGAGGGCCTCGGGCAGATCGGAGAACAACTCGACCATCTCGGCGCGGGTCTTGAAGTAATATTGATCGTTGAGCTTGCGCCGCTCTGTCTGGGCCAGGACAGACCCGCCGGCAATGGCCAGCAGCGCGTCATGCGCCTCGTATTCCTTTGCCGTCTTGAAGAAGGGCTCGTTGGTCGCCACCAGCGGAATGCCCTTGCGATAGGCGTAATCGACCAGGCGCGGCTCGACAGTCGCTTCCATCGGGCGACCGTGCCGCTGCAGTTCGATATAGAAGCGGTCGCCGAACAGATCAGCCAGTCGATCCAGCCGGCGAACGGCATTGGCATCCTGGCCATGGGCGAAGGCCATGTCGATGCCGCCTTCCGGGCCGCCCGAGAGGCAGATGAGGCCCGAGAGGCTCTCCCGCGTCATCCAGTCGAGACTGGCCCGCGCAAGGCCATCCTCGCCTTCGAGATAGGCGCGGGAGACAAGGCGCGAGAGATTGGAGAAACCCTCCTCCGACTGAGCCATCAGCACGATGGACGATTTGCCGGCCCAGGCGATGTGGCCGCGTTCGCTCAGGCGCTCCTCGGCGGCAGCGAAATCGACGGCCAGCTCAACCCCTATCAGCGGCTGGATGCCCTTCTTGGTGGCCTTCTCGGAGAATTCGAGCGCCCCAAACAGGTTATTGGTATCGGCAATGCCGAGCGCCGGCTGCGCGTCCTCGGCGGCCAGCTTGAGAATGGTCTCGAGCTGGACGGCGCCTTCAAGCAGCGAGAAGGCGGAATGGACGTGCAGGTGAATGAAGCCGGGGCCGCGCATGAGGATCTCCTGAATCAACCTTGTGGCACGGCCCGCGCGGGGTCAAACCACAGCTTGGTCAATCCACAGCCGATCATGCGATATGGATGATGATATCCATCCAGGTCAGCGAGCCGATGGTGAAGGCCCCGAGGGTGACAAAAGCGGCGAGGTCTGAGCTACTCCCCGAAAATGGGACGCTGACGTAAGCTAGGAATTGTTGTCTGCTGGTCTTCGACGATGGAGATCAGAGATGTCGAAACGCAAGCAGCATTCGCCCGAGTTCAAGGCGAAGGTCGCCCTGGAAGCATTGAAGGGCGAAGAGACGGTATCGGAATTGGCGAGCCGGTTCGGAATTCACCCCACGATGATCCACCAATGGAAACGGGCGTTGCTCGAAGGGGCATCGGGTGTGTTCGAGCGCGGCGGGCGCAAAAGGCCTGAGATTGACGATGAACAGGTCAAGGATCTGCATGCCAAGATCGGAGAGCTGGCCGTCGCCAACGATTTTTTGTCCAGAAAGCTCAAGCCTTGGGGCGGGAAGTGAGGCGAGGGATGATAGAACCTGATCACCCCGTGCTCTCAATTGGCAAACAGTGCACGCTGCTGTCGATCGCGCGCTCTTCGTTCTACTACACGCCGAAAGGCGAGACCGAGATCAACCTTGCCCTGATGCGCAGGATCGATGGGCAATTCCTGGAAACGCCCTTCTTCGGAGTCCGGCAGATGACCTGGCACCTGCGCAATGAAGGTCACGTGATAAACGAGAAGCGCGTGCGTCGGCTGATGCGGCTCATGGGCCTGATGCCGATTTATCAGAAGCCCAATACCTCGAGACCAGCCAAGGGGCACAAGATCTGGCCCTATCTTCTGAAGGGGTTGAGGGTGGAGCGCCCGAACCAGGCCTGGGCTGCGGATATCACGTATTTACCGATGCGCCGGGGCTTTCTCTACCTGGTGGCCATCATGGACTGGCACACCCGCAAGGTCTTGGCATGGCGCATCTCGAACACGCTGGAGGCAGACTTCTGCATCGAGGCGTTGAACGAGGCGGTCCACAAGTTCGGTCCGCCCGAGATCATGAACACCGATCAGGGGAGCCAGTTCACGTCCTTTGCCTGGACCGATCGGTTGCGACGAATGGGGGTGCGCATCTCCATGGATGGCAAGGGCCGGTTCCTCGACAACATCTTTGTCGAGCGGCTCTGGAGAACCCTCAAATACGAATGCGTCTACCTGCACGCCTGGGAGACCGGGTCACAGGCCCGCGCCGGCGTCCGCGAATGGGTGGACTTCTATAATAACCGACGCCCTCATTCCGCCCTTGGCGGAAAACCGCCTGCCGTGATCTATTGGCAGCGCATTGACCAAAACCAACCCGACCAGCAGGTGCAACGAGTAGCTTAATTTACGCCAAAAGCTGTCCAACGATTGGGGAGTAGCTCAGTCTTTGACGAAGTTGAGCATCTTGGTCTCCCGTGTTTCTGTAATGTTCTTATACGTTCGGTTTTTGTTCTCGTCCAGACGGGAACAGTGGTGAAACCGGGGACAAGGATTAACTGGTTAGGAAATCGTTAGGAGAGGTTCGCGGGCGTTAAGGATTCGGGACATGCGTCGCTAGCCGAACGGCCGATGTTCTCTAAGCTGCGAGGTCAGTTCCGGTGGCGCCGACTTTACCTCGACCCTAATCGCCTTCCAAATATGGTTTGGTATGTAGAACGGCATGTCATCGCTATGGTGGTGGCCGCCCGGTATTATCACCAGACCTTTAGCTACAAGTGCCTTCATATAGGGATTGAAGTAAGGTGCAGAAAACACTTGGGTGTTGTTGGCGGCAGCCCAACCCAGAAGGATGGCCTCCGGCTCAGGTAGGTCTTCCAACATGTCCACATCACGTTGCTCAGCAGCAGCCAATTGGCGGCGCCTGAAGGGTTTCATAAAGAGGTTCGCAATCCCTCTAATCGTTGAAACCATGAGGATGCTACCGGTCAGTACACTCGTTATGAATGCCGCCCCGGGGACAAATGTCGGCAAGCTTGTCAGAACGGCCAATTCAAAGTGATACGCAAGCAGTATCGCCAACGAAGAAATTAGGACGGCAGCCAAAACTGGCGACGACGCCGTCATGAACTCTATTAAGTCTTTGAGCGATGGCACCGTCACCTCCAATTGAGAAGATAATTAACCATCGTCCAGACGCGGGACAACACGAATTGGGTCCGCACCTAGAGCGTGTGCGGCACCACGAGACCACCCTTGAGGGTGACGATACGATCAGCACGGCGGGCGAGGTCGTGGTTGTGGGTGGCGATCAGCGCCGCGGCGCCTTCGTTCTTGATCAGGTCCCTGAGCGCCTCGAACACGAGGTCGCTGGTTTCCGGGTCGAGATTGCCGGTGGGCTCGTCGGCCAGGATGACGCGGGGGTGGTTGGCGGCGGCGCGGGCAATGGCGATGCGCTGCTGTTCGCCGCCCGAGAGTTCGGCGGGGCGATGGCTGGCACGGGGGGCGACGCCGAGCAGGTCGAGCAATTGCATCGCCCTGCCCTCCGCGGCCTTCTGGTCCTGGCCCGCGATCAATTGCGGCATCACCACGTTTTCGAGCGCGGTGAATTCGGGCAGCAGATGGTGGAACTGGTAGACATAGCCGACCGTCGAGCGGCGCAATTGGGTGCGCGCCCGGTCGCCGAGACGGCTGGTTGGCTGGCCAACAATCTCGATTTCCCCGGCCTGTGGCGATTCGAGTAGGCCGCAGAGGTGCAATAGGGTCGACTTGCCGGCGCCCGAGGGCGCCACGAGGGCCACGAGCTCGCCGCTTTCGACGGTGAGGTCCGCCGCCTCGAGCACGCGGACGAGGCGCTCGCCCTCGCCATAATGGCGGTGCACGCCGCTCAGCTTCAGATGCGGCTTACTCATAGCGCAGCGCCTCCACCGGATCGTACTGGGCGGCGCGCCAGGCCGGGTAGAGCGTGGCCAGGAAACTGAGGCCGAGCGCCATGCACACCACCACCGTCACTTCCACGGGGTCAGTGCGGCTGGGCAGCGAGGAGAGGAAGAACACTTCGGGCGGAAACAGCGTGACCCCGAGCAGGTTTGAGATCGAGGCGCGCAGCGCTTCGGCGTTGGCGGCCACCACCAGCCCCAGCACCGTACCAATGGCGGTGCCGATGAAGCCGATGGCCGTGCCGGTGATCGAGAAGATGCGCATGATCGCGCCCCGCGTCGCCCCCATGGTGCGCAGCACGGCGATGTCGGCGCCCTTGTCCTTCACCAGCATGATGAGGCTGGAGATGATGTTGAAGGCAGCCACCAGGATGATCATGGAGAGGATGGTGAACATCACCACGCGCTCCACCTGCAGGGCCGAAAAGAAGGTTTCGTTGCGTTGCTGCCAGTCGGTGAGGACCAGCGGGCGCACGCCGGGGGCCGATTGCAGGCGCTGGCGCATCAGGTTCACGTCATCAGGGTCCTCGATGAAGATCTCCGCGGCAGTGGCGCGGGGGACGCGCTCATAGGCGGCGTCGATTTCCTCGTCCGAGGCCAGCGGGTCGAGCGGCCCCATGCCGGGCTTGAGCACCTCGTCGACCATGCGGAAATAGTCCTGCGCGGGCTCGAGCGGCATGTACATGAAGAAGCTGTCGAACTCGACCATGCCCAGATTGTAGATGACATTGACCGGGTAAGAGCGGATCTGCGGGGTCGAACCGAAGGGCGTCATGGCGCCGTCGGGATTGATGATCTGCACTTGGTCGCCAATGCCGACACCCAGGGTCTGAGCCAGGCGATAGCCGATGGCGACGCCCTTGCTCTGGTCCCACTGATCGAAACCACCCTGCTCCGCGGAATTATAGAGCAGGTCGAGCTTCTTGAGGTTCTCCTCATCCATGCCGCGCACCGAGACGCCCGTGGACGAGCCACGGCCCGAGGCCAGCACCTGCCCCTCGACATAATAGACGGCGAAGTTGACCCCCTCGACCTGTTCGAGCGCTGCCACAGTCTCCTTGTAGTCGGTGAACTGGCTCTCGATGGGATAGGCAGTGAAGTGGCCATTGAGGCCGAGGATCTTGTCGAGCAGCTCGCCGCGGAAGCCGTTCATCACCGACATGACGACGATGAGTGTCGCCACGCCAATGGCCACGCCCACCATGGTAAGGCTGGCGATCACCGAAATGAACGCCTCCTTGCGGCGGGCGCGCAGATAGCGTCCGGCAATCATCCACTCGAAGCGGGAGAAGGGCCGGGTTGCCCGGCCTCCCGGAACTGCGCGCGCGCTGTCGGTCAAATGTCGGTCATCCGCTGGGGTTCGATCAGGCCCTTGAGGCGCGCGACCGCCTCGGTGAGTGGCAACGTCTCGCGCTCGCCACTCTTGCGATGCTTGATCTCGACTTCGCCCGATTTAAGGCCGCGCGGCCCCAGGATCAGCTGATAGGGAATCCCGACGAGGTCGGCCGTGGCGAATTTGGAACCGGCCGGCTGGTCGCGGTCGTCATAGAGCATATCGACGCCGGCCGCCTGCAACTCGGCATAGAGCTTTTCGCAGGCCGCGTCGGTATCGGCGTCGCCAGCCTTGAGATTGATCAGCACGGCTTCAAAGGGCGCCACGGACACGGGCCAGATGATACCGTTCTCATCATGGCTGGCTTCGATGATGGCGGGCACGACGCGGGTCGGGCCGATGCCATAGGAGCCCATATGGACGGTGATGTCCTTGCCGTCGGGGCCGGTGACATTGGCCTTCATGGGCTCGGAATATTTGGTGCCGAAATAGAAGATATGGCCGACCTCGATGCCGCGCGCCATCAGCTGTTTGTCGGCAGGCACTTCGGCGCGGAAAGTGGCTTCGTCGGTCATCTCGTCAGTCGCGGCAAAGAGCGAGGTCCAATCCTTGAAGATCGGATCGAGATCGCCGCGGAAATCGGTGTCGGCGGGGGGGATGGGCTTTTCGAGCAGGTCCTTGTCGAGGAATACGCCGCTTTCGCCGGTTTCGGCCAGCACATGGAATTCATAGGACAGGTCGCCACCGATGGGGCCGGTATCGGCGCGCATGGGAATGCCGACAAGGCCCATGCGCCGGAAGGTGCGCAGATAGGCCACGAACATGCGCTGGAAGGCCTTGACCGCCGAGGCTTCGTCGAGATCGAAGCTGTAGGCGTCCTTCATCAGGAATTCGCGCGACCGCATGGTGCCGAAACGGGGGCGGACCTCGTCCCGGAACTTCCACTGGATGTGATAGAGGTTGAGCGGCAGGTCCTTGTAGGACTTAACATACGCCCGGAAGATGTCGGTGATCATCTCCTCATTGGTAGGGCCATAGAGGAATTCGCGCTCATGCCGGTCCTCGATGCGCAGCATCTCCTTGCCGTAGGCGTCGTAGCGCCCCGACTCGCGCCAGAGATCGGCGGACTGGATGGTGGGCATCAGAAGCTGGATCGCGCCGGAGCGATTCTGCTCCTCCTCGATGATCTTCTGCACCTTCATGAGCACCTTGTAGCCGAGCGGCAACCAGGAATAGAGGCCGGAGGCCTGCTGACGGATCATGCCGGCACGCAGCATCAACCGATGCGAGACAATTTCGGCTTCCTTGGGAACGTCACGCAGCACCGGCAGGAAATAGCGGGAAAGGCGCATGGGAACTCCGAAGAAAGGATGATCGACTCGAGGGTTTCGTTGATGCCCACTCAAATCGCAAGCGTCCATTCGATGCAAGCATGCAAGCTATGCAGAATCTACTTGGCAGACCGAAAAACCCTTGTTAGGGTCCCGGCCAATAAAACAAAGGCGGCCCAAACCGCCGGACGTCGACAACGTCAAGGGAGGAGCGTTGGCAGCCGCTTCGTAGCGCGCCTAAGACCAACGTATTGTCGAACAAACTCTTTCAAGCAGGGCCTCGTGCCCTGCTTTTTTGTTTCAGGATCATGTATCTATGGCCGATTCTCAAACCTTCACACGAATTGCAATGGCGCTGCCCGGTACGGTCTCCGCGCCGCATTTCGATCGCACTGCCTTCAAGGTCAAACGGACTTTCGCCACGCTCGCGGCGGACGGAATGAGCGCCAACATAAAGTTCACGCCCGATGAGCAGGAATTCAAGTGCCAGCTTGCGCCCGAGATCTTCGAGGCCATCGACAATGGCTGGGGCCGTCAGGGCTGGACGACCATGCATCTGGCGCGTGCAACAGGTGAGGATATAGCGGCCGCGCTGGAGATGGCACATGCCCATGCGGTGCCGAGCAAGCCGAAAAAGGTCTAGTTCAACGGTTCCAGTAAGCCTGCAGCATCGGGTTGCTGATGCCCCAGAGCAGCAGAGCCGTCAGGCCTGCTGCCAGACCGGTGGTGATCAACACCTTGGTGATCAGCCGGGGCCGTACGGGCGCTCCGGGATCGCTGCCGGCGACGATTTCGGCCTGTGCTTCGTGGTGGCTCTGGCTGCCGATGGGCAGCACTGCGACAAAGGTGAGCCACCAGACCACGAAATAGATGGCGATGAGTGAACCGATTTGCATGGGACTATCTATGCCTGTGCTTGACGCAGAATGATAGGAGCCAACGTGTCGCGGGCGTCAGCGGGATGCGGCATCAAGACTTCATCAACCATCCAGGGTGGCGCGCAAATTACGCTGAAACTATCCCGAGGACGGTTCGTTTCTGCGGCATGACCCCGCCCGCCCCGCGCTACATTTTCCGCTTCATTCATATCCGCGGTCCAGGAGGCTGGAGCGTTCAGGATACGCAATCCGGGCGTACTTTCGGATGCTTTGCCAGTGAAGATGAGGCTGTGGCAGTGGCGCTCACCGAGACCCACAGACACAGCGCATACCGCAGCGAGGCCAGCATGGGATCGGAGATCCCGCTGGCCTAGCCCGGAATACGCGCACTCCAATCAGACCCGGTGCACGAACACGCTGACATTGGGCTTGCGGCCCCAGAAGGCGTTAACCTCGTTGCGGATGGCCTTGAACAGGGCTGAATTGAGCACTTCTGTATCGCTACGGCGCTTGGCGGGCATCGACTTGATGACGCCGGTGATGGTGTCCTCGATCAGGTCGGTCACCGACTCGTCCTCAGTCTCGGGCAGGCCTTCGACCACGAGATCCGGGCCGGAAACAACCTGGCCGCCGGCGTTGACGCAAAGGCTGACGATCACCATGCCGCCAAAGGAGAGGCGACGCCGGCCCTTGACGCCGCTCTCCTCGGGCGTGCAGAGCACGAGCCCATCGAGATAGAGTTCGCCCGTGCGCACTTCGGCCGGATAAGCCATGGGCTCGGGGAAGAGCCGCACCATGTCGCCATTGCGCGCTTCGCAGACATTGGGGATGCCCTCTTCGCGCCCAAGCTTGGCATGGGCCTGCAGGTGCAGGGCCTCGCCATGGACAGGCACCAGCACCTCGGGCTTGACCCAGGAATAGAGCTTGCGCAGCTCGCCGCGGCGCGGGTGCCCGGTGACGTGCACCAGGGCGTCATTGGCCGTGATCAGTTCGACGCCCTTGTCGACCAGCAGGTTCTGGATGTCGATCACTTCGCGCTCATTGCCGGGAATGGCCCACGACGAGAAGATCATCCGGTCGCCGGCGTTGAGATCGATGACTGGGTGATCGCCGCGGGCGATACGGGCGATGGCGGCGCGCGCTTCGCCCTGACTGCCGGTGCAGATCAGCACGCATTTGTCGCGCGCGATGGACTTGTACATATCCTGGTCGTGCACGGGCGGAAGGCCTTCGAGCATGCCCAGTTCCTTGGCAATGCCCATGATGCGGTGCAGCGACCGCCCAGACAGGACCACTTGGCGGCCGGCCTTGTGGGCAGCGCGAACGATGGAAACCACGCGCCCGACATTCGAGGCGAAAGTGGTGACGGCAACGCGATGCGGGGCATCGGCAATCAGCTTCGCCAGGTTGTCGCCGATCTCCTGCTCGCTGGGGCTTTCGCCGTCCTTCATGGCATTGGTCGAGTCGCAGATCAGCGCCAGCGGAGAGGAGGTGTCCTCCCCGATCTTCTGGAGGCGCTCCACATTGGTCGGCGCATTGATGACCGGGGTCGGGTCGAGCTTCCAGTCGCCGGTATGCAGGGCCCGGCCAATCGGCGTGGTGATCAACAGCGCATTGGATTCAGGAATCGAGTGAGCGACGTTGATCGGCTCGATGGTGAAGGGCCCGACCGTGAAGGCCTTGCCCGGCTGCATGATGGTGACATCGACATTCTCGACGATGCCGTCCCCTGCCCGCTTGGCCGCCAGCATGGCGGCGGTGAAGGGCGTGGCATAGACCGGCTTGTCGAAGACGGGCCAG
This sequence comes from Devosia salina, assembly GCF_019504385.1. NCBI lineage: Bacteria > Pseudomonadati > Pseudomonadota > Alphaproteobacteria > Hyphomicrobiales > Devosiaceae > Devosia > Devosia salina. The sequence continues at coordinate 1,671,112 of NZ_CP080590.1, read as the reverse complement.
AGGTCGAGCACAGCACCATAATGGTCTTCGTGGCTGTGGGTGAGGATCAGCGCCAGCACATCGTCGGCGTTTTCCTCGAGAAATTCGGGATTGGCCATGATCAGTTCGATGCCCGGGAGGTCAGGCCCGCCGAAGCTGACGCCGCAATCAACCACGATCCACTTGCGCTTGCGCGCCGGACCGAAGCCGTAAGCGGCCATGTTCATGCCGATTTCACCTACGCCCCCAAGCGGCACGAAGACGAGTTCATCCCTTTGGTTCTTAGCCATGGGTTTTTGTTCCTTGTAGTGGACGCAACGCCTCCCGATCTCTGGTCGAGGGTCGCCACGCCGTCTTGTTATGGTCAGCTTCGGGCGCTGGCCGTTGCCCCAAAATGCACATCGCCCGCCGTGATCGGATGTCGCGCACCATCGTCGTCGCGAATGATCAACCGGCCGGATGAGTCGATGGTTTCAAAAATGCCACGGCGAACAATGCCGTCCTGGCTGATGGCGACTGGCGCGCCGATCCCGGCGGCCGAGTGACGCCAACGTTCGAGGATGGCGGAAACACCCTTGCCATCGTTCCAAAGGCCGAATGCACCGACCCAGGCGTCCGAGAGCGCTTCAAACACGTCCTCTGCCGAACGCTCGATGCCGAGCGCCTTTAACGAGGTTGCTGGATAGGGCACCCCTTCGGGCGCTGCAACCACATTCACGCCGATCCCGACGATCACCGCCTGACGCCCGTCGGGAGTCTTGGCAGCTTCAAGCAGAATGCCCGCCAGCTTGGCGCCATCGGCAAGGACGTCATTGGGCCACTTGAGCGCTATGCGCGAACGCCCATCGGCGCCATCGGCGCCATCAATACCGATGCGTACCATGCCACCCGGCAAGATGGATGACAGACCGGAATTCAGGGCGACGCCGGCGACAAAACCCAAGGTCGCAATCTGTTCGGGAGATGCATCGGGAATGACCATCAGACTTGCAGCGAGATTGCCGGAGGGACTGTGCCACTCCCTGCCCCGTCGCCCACGCCCAGCCGTTTGTTGCAGAGCGGCAAACCATATGCCACCCGGATCGCCCGCAGCAGCCGCAGCGAGCGCTTCGCTATTGGTGGAGCCGATGGTGTCAAAGCCCGCAAGCCGGTAACCGGCGTCGCGGGCCTTGGAACCGAGTCGAAACTCGGTCACCTAGAACAGGCTTCCCGCGGCAGTGTGCGCCAGATTGGCGAGCGGATTGCCGACGGTGAAGTAGAAGGTGACGATCAGGAAGCCGAACACCGCCATGATGACGTTGAGTTCACCCGGAACGGTGACGAATTCGTCCTTGGGTTCGTCAAAGTACATCACCTTGACCACCCGCAGGTAATAGAAGGCGCTGATGGCCGAGGCCAGCATGCCGATGACCGACAGGACATAGAGATTGGCTTCGATGGCCGCCAGGAAGACCTGCCACTTCGCAAAGAACCCGGCCAGCGGCGGCAACCCGATCAGCGAGAACATGACGATCGCCATGATCGCGGCCACGAAGGGCCGGGTCTTGGAGGCGCCGGCAAGGTCGTCGATGGTCTCGACATAGCCATCGGCCGTGCGCAGCGAAAGAATGCAGGCAAACAGCGCCACGGTCATCCCGACATAGATCGCCATGTAGATGGCGACGCCCTCGACACCCACCTGGGTCCCCGAGGACAGGCCCACAAGGGCAAAGCCCACATGGCCGATCGAGGAATAGGCGATCAGTCGCTTCAGCGACTTCTGCCCGATGGCGGCAAAGGCGGCCAGCACCATGGAGGCGATGGAGAGGAAGATGACGATCTGCTGCCAGTCATGGGTGATGGGCGCAAAGGTATCCATCACCAGGCGGACCATCAGCGTCATCGCCGCGACCTTGGGGGCCATGGCGAAGAAAGCGGTGACCGGCGTGGGCGCGCCTTCATAGACGTCGGGCGTCCACATGTGGAACGGCACGGCCGAGATCTTGAAGGCCACACCGGCCAAGAGGAAGACCACGCCGAAGATCAGGCCGATCGAGCGGCCCTCGTTGGCGATGGCCACGACGATCTCACCCAGATTGGTGTGACCGGTAAAGCCGTAGATCAGCGAAGCGCCATAAAGCAGCAGGCCCGAGGAGAGCGCGCCGAGCACGAAATACTTCAGGCCCGCTTCGGACGCCCGCGCGTCGTCGCGCTTGATGGCGGCCATGACATAGAGCGAGAGCGACTGCAGCTCGAGGCCGACATAGAGGCTCATCAGGTCGTTGGCCGAGACCATGACCATCATGCCCAGCGTCGCAAGCACGGCGAGCACGGAATACTCGTATTTGTGGACACCATTCTCTTCGGCATTGGACATGCCAAGGATCATGGCGAGGCCAGCGCCGCCGATGACCAGCACCTTCATGTAGCGGGCAAAGCTGTCGGCGATGAAGAGGCCGTTGAAAACGACGCCGTCGAAGGGTTGCAGGATCACCACGAGGCCCGTGGCCACGAGCAGGCCAACGGCCAGCCAGGACACCAGGGGCGAACGCTCCTTGTTGATCACCACCCCGACCAGCAGCAGGACGAGCACGCCCAGCGCCATCAGGATTTCCGGATAGGCAGGAGCCAGGCTCGCGAAATCGGTAACGTCAGAGTTCACTTGAGGCTCCTAATGCGCAGCAGGCTCGGCCGCGTGGTCTTCGGCCGGCTGGGCCGCGCCTTCGGCAGGCGCGACATATTCAAGGGGGGCGCGTTCAACGGCGAGATCGACGGCCGGGTTGCGACCAATGCTCTCGGAGTAATGCGCGACCAGATTATCGACCGCGGCGGCAGTCGTGTCGAGGATGGGCGCCGGGTAGAAGCCGAACACCACGGTCAGCACGAGCAGCGGATAGAGCACCAGCTTCTCGCGCAGGTTGAGGTCCAGGATCCCCTTCAGGCTGTCCTTGGTCAGTGCGCCGAAGATCACCCGGCGATAGAGCCAGAGGGCGTAGCCAGCCGAGAAGATCACGCCGAAGGCCGCGCCGAACGCTACCCAGGTATTGACCTGGAAGATGCCAATCATGGTGAGGAACTCGCCCACGAAGCCCGACGTGCCAGGCAGGCCGACATTGGCCATGGTGAAGACCATGAAGGCGAAGGCATATTGCGGCATGCGCTCGACGAGACCGCCATAGGCGGAAATCTCGCGGGTGTGCATGCGGTCATAGATCACGCCGACGCAGAGGAAGAGCGCGCCCGAGACGATACCGTGGCTGATCATCTGGAACATGGCGCCCTGGATGCCCAGGGCATTGCCCGCAAAGATGCCCATGGTCACGAAACCCATATGGGCGACAGAGGAATAGGCGATCAGCTTCTTGATGTCGGTCTGCACCAAAGCGACCAGCGAGGTCAGGATGATGGCGGCAACCGAAAGCAGGAAGACGAAGTTGGCAAACTGCGCGGAGGCTTCGGGGAACATGGGCAGCGAGAAGCGCAGGAAGCCATAGCCACCCAGCTTCAAGAGGATCGCGGCCAGGATCACCGAGCCGGCAGTCGGGGCCTGCACGTGGGCTTCGGGCAGCCAGCGGTGGAAGGGCCACATGGGCATCTTGACCGCCAGCGAAGCAAAGAAGGCCAGCCACAGCCAGGTCTGCATGCCGACCGGGAAGTCATGGCCCAGCAGGCGGATGATGTCGGTGGTACCGGCATCCCAATACATGGCCATCATGGCCAGCAGCATCAGCACCGAGCCGATGAAGGTATAGAAGAAGAACTTGTAGCTGGCCTGGATACGGGCAGAACCGCCCCAGATGCCGATGATGAGGAACATCGGAAGGAGCGTGCCTTCGAAGAAGACATAGAACATGGCCAGGTCGAGCGTGGTGAAGACGCCGATCATCAGCGTCTCGAGCACCAGGAATACGATCATGTATTCCTTGACGCGCGTTTCGACGTCCCAGCTCGCCAGCACGGCGGCGGGCATGAGCAGCGCGGTCAGCACCACGAAGAGCACCGAAATGCCGTCGACGCCAACGCGATAGCCGATCGTATCGCCGATCCAGGGCATGTTGACCACGAACTGGAAGCCCGGGGTGGAGGCATCGAAGCTCTGCCAGAGGGCCAGCGAGAGCACGAAGACGATCAGCGTCACGATGAGCGACATCCAGCGGATGGCATTCACCGAGCTTTTCGGGGTGAACAGCAGGATGGCGGCGCCAAGCACCGGCAGCCAGGTCAGGATCGTGAGGATGGAGTTCTCGAAGGTCATCAGATCAGTCCCCCGGCCGCGATGGCCCAGGTCAGCAGCGCCGCGATGCCGATCAGCATGGCGAAGGCATAGTGGTAGAGATAGCCGGACTGGAGCTTGACGACCCAGCTGGTGACGTTCTGCACGCGACGACCGAGGCCTTCGGCAATCTTGCCGTCAACCAGCCAGTCATCAAAGCCCTTCCAGACCGCATTGCCGATCCAGAGCGCGGGGCGCACGAAGATCGTGTTGTAGAGCTCGTCGAAGTACCACTTGTTGAGCAGGAACTGGTAGAGCCCGGGATTGGCGGCGGCCAGCTTGCCGGGCACGTCCGGACGACGGATATACATGTACCAGGCGGCCACGAAGCCGATGACCATGGCGAAGCTGGCGCTCCACTTGACCCAGAGCGGCACGTGGTGCGCGGCTTCAATCAACTCGTGGTCGATAAAGAGTGACCCGGCGAAGAAGTGCTCGATGTGCTCCACGTCGTGGAAGAACATACCGTAGAACACGACACCCGCCAGGACTGCCCCGACAGCCAACACATAGAGCGGCACCAGCATAACATTGGGCGACTCGTGCGCATGGTCATAGGCCGATCCGTGGTGGCCATGATCGGCGTGATCGTCGGCATTGCTGTCGTTGATCGGCTCATCATGGCTTTCAAGAGCCGCATGGGCCGGGTCGGGATGCGGGCCTTCACCATGGTGCTGCGCATCGCGCGGCGAGCCGTGGAACGTCAGGTGCACCAGGCGCCAGGAGTAGAAGCTGGTGAACAGCGCGGCCACGACCAGCAGCCAGAAGGCCAGCGAACCGAGATTGCCACCATAGGCATAGGCGCTTTCGATGATGGCATCCTTGGAGAAGAAGCCGGCAAAGCCGAAATTGGTGCCCGGGATGCCGACGCCGGTCAGGGCCAGCGTGCCGATCATCATCATCGCATAGGTGATGGGGATCTTCTTGCGCAGGCCACCCATGTTCCGCATGTCCTGCTCGTGGTGCATCGCATGGATGACCGAGCCGGCGCCCAGGAACAGCAGGGCCTTGAAGAAGGCGTGGGTGAACAGGTGGAAGACACCGGCCGAATAGGCGCCGACGCCCAGGGCCACGAACATGTAGCCGAGCTGCGAACAGGTCGAATAGGCGATGACGCGCTTGATGTCGTTCTGCACCAGACCCACCGTCGCCGCAAAGAAGGCGGTGATGGCGCCAATGGTGATGACGACGTTGAGCGCAACGGGCGAGAGTTCGAACAGCGGCGACAGGCGCGCCACCATGAACACGCCGGCGGTCACCATGGTCGCGGCATGGATCAGCGCCGACACCGGGGTCGGGCCCTCCATGGCGTCCGGCAGCCAGGTGTGCAGCAGGAACTGCGCCGACTTGCCCATGGCGCCCATGAACAGCAGCAGGCAGACCACGGTCATGGCGTCGAGCTGCCAGCCCAGGAACTGGATCACCGGCAGACCGGTGGTGGCGAACTCGTCAGCGGCATGGAAGGCGCCATCGAAGTCGATATGGCCCAGCACCAGGAAGGCGCCGAAAATGCCCAGGGCAAAGCCGAAGTCACCGACGCGGTTGACGATGAACGCCTTCATGGCCGCGGCATTGGCCGACGGCTTGGTGTACCAGAAGCCGATGAGAAGATATGAGGCCAGGCCCACGCCTTCCCAGCCGAAGAACATCTGCAGGAAGTTGTCGGCCGTCACCAGCATGAGCATGGCGAAGGTGAAGAGCGAGAGATAGGCGAAGAAGCGCGCGCGATGCGGGTCTTCGTGCATGTAGCCGATCGAATAGACGTGCACGAGTGCCGAAACCGTGTTCACGACGACCAGCATGATGGCCGTGAGCGTGTCGACGCGCAGGGTCCAGCGCAGGTCCATGTCACCGACCTGGATCCAGCGCATCACCTCGACCTTGAGCACGGCGGCGTGCCCGTCGCCGGTTGCGCCCACGAGACCGTCGCCAAAGGCAACCGGAATGAACACATACCAGCTCAGCACCGCCGCGATCAGCAACAGGCCGGTGGTGATGAATTCGGATGGCCGATGGCCGATGGAGCGGCCAAGAAGGCCCGCTACGAGCGCCCCGATTAGGGGCAGGAAAACAATCGCCTGAATGATCATAGCGGTGCTCTTAGCCCTTCATCATATTGACGTCTTCAACCGCGATGGAGCCGCGGTTGCGGTAGAAGATAACGAGGATGGCCAGGCCAATGGCGGCCTCGGCGGCAGCCACGGTGAGGATCATCAGCGCGAACACCTGACCCTGGAGGTCGTTGAGATGCGCGCTGAACGCCACGAAGTTGAGGTTCACCGCCAGCAGGATGAGTTCCACCGACATCAGGATGACGATGATGTTCTTGCGGTTGATGAAAATGCCGAACACGCCGAGCGTGAACAGGATTGCTGCTACGGTCAGGTAATGACCGAGCCCGATTTCCAGACCCATAGTAACCCCCTATAGCCCCTGACCGCTTTTGACTTTGACGTTGCGCACCGTCTCGCTGGGCTTGCGCCCGAGCTGAGCCGCCGTGCTCTGCCGCTTGATGCCTGTCCGGTGCCGCAGCGTGAGCACGATGGCGCCGATCATGGCCACCAGCAGCACAGCCGCCGCGCCCTGGAACAGGAAGACGTAGCGCGTATAGAGCACCTGCCCGAGCGCCCGCGTGTTGTCCACGGTGGCGTCGATCGGCAGACCGCCCGCGCCAGCGACATCGGGCGCGATGACGAAGCTGCCCGCCACCAGCAGAAGCTCAAGGAACAGGATGCCACCCACGACCATGCCGATAGGCGCATAGGCGAGCAGTCCGGACTTTAGTTCGGCAAAATCGACGTCGAGCATCATGACGACGAACAGGAACAGCACCGCCACGGCGCCGACATAGACCACGATCAGGATCAGGGCCAGGAACTCTGCCCCGGCCAGCATGAACAGGCCAGCCGCGTTGACGAAGGCCAGGATCAGGAACAGCACCGCGTGCACGGGATTGCGCGCGGAAATGACCATGAAGGCCGAGGCCACGGTGATGGCGGCGAAGACGTAGAAGAAGAACAGCGGAAGGGTCATGCTCTTCCCTCGTTAGCGGTAAGGCGCGTCGGCAGCCAGGTTGGCCGCGATTTCACGCTCCCACCTATCGCCATTGCTGAGGAGCTTCTCTTTCGAGAAATAGAGCTCCTCGCGCGTTTCTGTTGCGAATTCGAAGTTCGGGCCTTCGACGATGGCATCGACAGGGCAGGCTTCCTGACAGAAGCCGCAATAGATGCACTTCACCATGTCGATGTCGTAGCGCACGGTGCGACGAGTGCCGTCATTCTGGCGCGGTCCGGCCTCGATGGTGATGGCCTGGGCCGGGCAGATGGCTTCGCAGAGCTTGCAGGCAATGCAGCGTTCTTCGCCATTGGGGTAGCGCCTGAGAGCGTGCTCCCCACGGAAGCGCGGCGACACCGGGCCCTTTTCGAAGGGGTAGTTGATGGTTGGCTTTGCCCCGAAGAAATAGCGCATGGCCAGGAAGAAGGCCGATACGAACTCCCGCAGCAGCAGCGTGTTGACGATCTGTCCGACGCGCATCAGGCAATACCCCCGTGCCAGCCCCAGCCGGTGAGCTGGAGAACGAAAGCGACGATCACGACCATGATCAGCGAGAGCGGCAGGAACAGCTTCCAGCCAATGCGCATCAACTGGTCGTAGCGATAGCGGGGCACGATGGCCTTTGCCATGGCGAACATGAAGAAAACGAGACTTACCTTGATGAAGAACCAGATCAGCCCCGGGATCCAGGTGAAGGGAGGCAGATCGATCGGCGCGGCCCAGCCACCCAGGAACAGGATGGTGGTCATGGCGCACATGAGGAGGATCGCGATGTATTCGCCCAGCATGAACAGCAGGTACGGCGTGGCCGAATATTCGGTCATGAAGCCGGCGACCAGTTCGGATTCGCCTTCCACCATGTCGAAAGGCGGGCGGTTGGTTTCGGCCAGGGCCGAGATGTAGAACACCACAAACATCGGGAAGAGCGGCAGCCAGAACCAGTTGAGGAACGAGAGCCACGGCACACCCAGGGCGTGGGCAAGGCCCATCTCGGACTGGGCGACGACGATGTCATTGAGATTGAGCGACCCGACGCAAAGCAGGACGGTGATGATCACGAGGCCGATGGAAACTTCGTAGGAGACCATCTGCGCTGCCGAACGGAGGGCGCCCAGAAACGGATATTTCGAGTTCGAGGCCCAGCCGCCGATGATGACGCCATAGACGCCGAGCGAGGAAATGCCGAGCAGGTAGAGAATGCCGATATTGATGTCAGCCATGGCCCAGCCATCGCTGACGGGCACCACGGCCCAGCCGGCAAGTGCCAGGGTGGCAGTGATCAGCGGCGCGGCGAGGAACAGCACCTTGTCGGCGCCGGCCGGAATGACCGCTTCCTTGAAGACGAACTTCAGCAGGTCGGCAAAGCTCTGCAGCAGGCCGAAGGGGCCGACCACATTGGGACCCCGGCGCATCTGCACGGCGGCCCAGACCTTGCGGTCCCCCAGGAGGATAAAGGCGGTGAAGATCAGCAGCCCGACCAGCAGGGCCAGTGCCTTATAGACGAAGCCGACCTCGGTGCCCCAGCCGAGGACCGGGATACCAAGCAGATAATCGAGGGCGGAGAGAATAAAGTCCATTGTGCTCCCCTACTCCGCAGCCTGCCGCAGACCCGCGGCCATCTGGGCGCACTCGGCCATGGTGGCCGAGGCACGCGCAATCGGATTGCTGAGATAGAAATCGGTGACCAGCGACACATAGGGTGCCGACTTGGTCTTGGTGGCGGCCTTGCCGAGCTTGGCGACATCGGCCACCGAACCGGCGGCGATCTCGTCAATGCGGGCCAGATGCGGGAATTCCGCATAAAGCGCGGCGCGCAGCTGGGCCAGCGAATTGTAGGGCAGCGGCTGGCCGATGGCCCCGCTCAAGGCCCGGATGATCGCCCAGTCTTCCTTGGCATCGCCCGGCGGGAACACGGCGCGGGTGGTGACCTGCACGCGACCCTCGGTGTTCACATAGGTGCCGGACTTTTCCGTGTAGGTCGCGCCCGGCAGGATGACGTCGGCGCGGTGCGCGCCCTTGTCGCCGTGCGAGCCGATATAGACGACAAACGCCTTGCCCATGGCCGACATGTCGTATTCGTCGGCGCCGAGCAGGAACAGGACGTCGAGCTCGCCCTTGCCGGCCAGAGCGATCTGGTCGGCCGAGCAGACGCCGCCGTCATGCGGCACGAAGCCGATATCGAGACCGCCGACGCGGCTGGCCGCATTGTGCAGCAGCGCGAAGCCGTTCCAGCCCTCGGCGACATTGGCGCCCGTGGCGAGCTTGGCGGCCAGCGCGATGGTGTCGCGACCGGCCTGCTTGCCCAGCGAGGCATGCGAGACCGCGCCTTCGCCCACGATGATCAGCGGACGCTGGGCACTCTTGAGCGTTTCGGCGAAGGCACCCTTGCCGGCGGCCAGATCGGCCAGCGTCTCGAAGCCGTTGCCCAGATGCTCGTAGGCATAGGTCAGATCCGCCTGCTCGCCGATAACGGCAATGGGCAGGTTGGTGGCACGCCAGGTCTTGCGGATGCGGGCATTGATCAGCGCCGCTTCCTTGCGCGGGTTCGCGCCGATGATGAGGATGGCGTCGGCCTGTTCGATCCCGGCAATGGTCGGGTTGAAGAGGTAAGCCGAGCGCGGCATGGACGGATCGATGCCCGACATGGCCGGACGGACGTCGGTCATGCCCGAGCCGATCGAGGCGAGCAGGCCCTTGAGGGCATACATTTCCTCGACAGCAGCCAGGTCACCGGCGATGGCGCCGACCTTGTTGCCGGCCTTCTTGACCTTGGCAGCGACGGCAGCCAGAGCTTCGTCCCAGCTGGCGGCCTGCAACTTTCCGGATTTGCGCACATAGGGGCGATCCAGACGCTGGCTCTTCAAACCATCCCAGATGAAGCGGGTCTTGTCCGAGATCCATTCCTCGTTGATCGCCTCGTTGATGCGCGGCAGGACGCGCATGACTTCGCGACCGCGGCTGTCGACGCGGATGGCCGAACCGACCGCATCCATCACGTCGATGCTCTCGGTCTTGTTCAGTTCCCAGGGACGGGCATGGAAGGCGTAGGGCTTGGAGGTCAGCGCGCCGACCGGGCAGAGATCGATGACATTGCCCTGCAACTCGCTGGTGAGCGCGCGCTCAAGATAGGGGGTGATCTCGGCGTCTTCGCCGCGCCCCAGCAGGCCCAGCTCGGAAATGCCGGCGACTTCAGTGGTGAAGCGGACGCACCGCGTGCAGTGAATGCAGCGGTTCATCGAGGTCTTGATCAGCGGGCCCATATATTTGTCTTCGACGGCGCGCTTGTTCTCGTGGAAGCGCGAGCCGGAGACGCCATAGGCCATGGCCTGGTCCTGCAGGTCGCATTCGCCGCCCTGGTCGCAGATCGGGCAATCGAGCGGATGGTTGATCAGCAGGAATTCCATCACGCCTTCACGGGCCTTCTTGACCATGGGCGTGTTGGTGAACATTTCAGGCGGTTCGCCATTCGGGCCGGGACGCAAGTCCTTGACCGACATGGCGCAGGAGGCCTGCGGCTTCGGAGGACCGCCCTTCACCTCGACAAGGCACATGCGGCAATTGCCGGCGACCGACAGGCGCTCGTGGTAGCAGAAGCGCGGGATTTCCGCGCCGGCCGCTTCGGCCGCCTGCATCAGGGTGTAGTGATCGGGGACTTCGATGAGCTGCCCATCGACTTTGATATTGGCCATCGGCTTACTCCGCAAACCCAGCGGGACCCGACAGGTCCAAGCGCTTCTCGACGTGGTCGAGCCGGTCTTCCATTCGATCGATGCGGCGCTGCACGCCACTCAACCCTTCTTCCACTGACGTCATGCGCACCTTGAGGTCGTGCAAGTCGTCGAGAACACGATCCATTTTCGTGTCCAGCTTTCTCAGCATCACCAACACCAAATTGTCCGGTTCTTCAGCCATCGGCTTACTCCGCAGCGATGGACGGAACGGCGCCGTCGCTGGTGGATGAATAGGTGTACTGCTCGATCCGCGCCTCGATGGTGGGGCGGAAATTGCGGATCAGGCCCTGGATCGGCCAGGCGGCGGCGTCGCCAAGGGCGCAGATGGTGTGGCCTTCGATCTGCTTGGTCACTTCGAACAGCATGTCGATTTCGCGCTTCTGCGCGCGGCCCTGGACCATGCGCTCCATGACGCGCATCATCCAGCCGGTGCCTTCGCGGCACGGCGTGCACTGGCCGCAGCTCTCGTGCTTGAAGAAGGCCGAGATGCGCCAGATGGCCTTGATGATGTCGGTGGACTTGTCCATGACGATCATGCCGCCGGTGCCGAAGCTCGACTTCTTCTCGCGCATGCCGTCGAAGTCCATGATGGCATCCATCATGTCCTCGCCGCGCACGACCGGGCACGAAGCACCGCCAGGAATGACGGCCAGCAGGTTGTCCCAGCCGCCGCGGATGCCGCCGCAATGCTTTTCGATGATGTCCTTGAAGCTTTCGCCCAGGGCTTCCTCGAAGGTGGCCGGCTTGTTCACATGGCCCGAGACCATGAAGAGCTTGGTGCCGACATTGTTCGGCCGGCCGATGGACGAGAACCAGGCGCCGGAGCGGCGCAGGATTTCCGGGACGACGGCGATGGATTCGACATTGTTGACGGTGGTCGGGTTGCCATAGACGCCCATGCCGGCCGGGAATGGCGGCTTCAGGCGCGGCTGGCCCTTCTTGCCCTCGAGCGATTCCATCAGCGCGGTTTCTTCCCCGCAGATGTAAGCGCCGGCGCCGTGATGCACGATGATGTCCAGGTCCCAGCCGTGCACATTGTCCTTGCCGATCAGCTTGGCGTCATAGGCCTCCTGGACGGCTTCCTCGAGGCGCTGGCGCTCACGGATGAACTCACCGCGCACATAGATGAAGGCCAGGTGCGCATCCATGGCGCGGCACGCCAGCAGGCAGCCTTCGATCAGGTGATGCGGATCGTGGCGCAGGATTTCGCGGTCCTTGCAGGTGCCCGGCTCGGACTCGTCGGCATTGACCAGCAGATAGTGCGGACGTCCGTCGGACTGCTTGGGCATGAACGACCATTTGAGGCCCGTCGGGAAACCGGCGCCGCCACGACCGCGCAGGCCGGACGACTTGACTTCATTGGTGATCCAGTCACGCCCGCTGTCGATAAATTCCTTGGTCCCAACCCAGGAGCCGCGTTCGCGTGCGCCTTCCAGCCGCCAGTCATGGTGGCCGTAGAGATTGGTGAAAATGCGATCCTTGTCAGCGAGCATGATCAGCTTTCCGCTTCAACAAAAAGACAAACCAGGCAGCAATTCCGATTGCTGCCCCCACTACCGAAGCCAGGATGCTCGGCAGCGAAAATCCGAAGACCATCTCGGCACCGGTCACGACAAATGTGCCCAGCACCGCATAGACCACGCCGACGGCGTAGTCCCTGACGGTGAGCGCTGCAATGTCGATGCCCCCAATGGTCATTTAGCGCGGGTCCTTCCCGAATACCTTGCGGTATTCCTCAACCCCGCCCTTGGCGAGCGCCTTGGCCTGCTTGAGCCAGTCATCGCGATCGATGCGGCCCTTGAAGTTCAGCACCTCGTCCACCCGGGCGATCTCCGCCTTCTTGAACTTGGCGATCTGGTCGTAACGGGTGATGCCCAGCGCATTGAGCTTGCGCTCGATGACCGGCCCCACGCCCGAGATCAGCTTTAGGTCGTCCGGAGCGCCCGCGGGGCGCTCGAACAACGGCGTGAGCTCACCACCCTTTTCGGCGGTGGGAACGGCTTCCTTGGGATCGGCCGCCGGCGCCTTGATCGCAGGTTTGGTCTTGCGAACAGCGGTATCGGCAGCGCTGCCGTCGGCCGGTGCGGTCGCGCTGGCCTTACCCACGGCCTTGCCGCCATCGACCTTGCCACCCTCGGACTCGGCGCCGGACGCGCCTTCCCGCATGGCGGTATTGGGCTTGCCATTGGCCTTGGCCGCAACATCGGCCGCAACGCGTTCACCCTCGGCCTTGGCCTGGCTGACCTTGGCCTTCTTGGGCGTACCCTTGATCGCCGGCGCGTTTTCTTCGGCTACATCCTTGGGCTTGGCCGCCGTGTCCGGGGCAGGCGCCGTCTTGGCCGGCGCCGCAGGTGCGGAAGCGGCCGGTGCTGCCGCGGCGGCCGCAGCCTCCGCTACCGGCGGGGGCACGAACTTCTCGCGCTTGGCGGTCGGCTGTTCGAGCAGCGTCGTGCGGCCACCAAAGGCCGCCGAGGTCTGCCGGTCGATCTGCGGACCGGCCTTGATGGTGTCGCCCTTGCCGGCAGCAAAGGCGTCCACGATCTCTTCCATGCGCCCGGGCGTCAGGTCCTCATAGGTGTCATGATAGATCATGACCATGGGCGCGTTGACGCAGGCGCCAAGGCACTCGACCTCTTCCCAGCTCATTGTGCCGTCGGCATTGAGATGATGCGGTTCGGGGTGGATCTTGGACTTGCAGACCTCGATCAGGTCGCCCGCGCCGCGCAGCATGCAGGGCGTGGTGCCGCAGACCTGGATATGGGCGTTCCTGCCCACCGGGGCCAGCTGGAACTGTGTGTAAAAGGTCGCCACTTCGAGCACGCGGATATAGGGCATATCCAGCATTTCGGCGACCTTTTCGATGGTCGCGCGGGTGACCCAGCCATCCTGGTCCTGCGCGCGCATCAGCAGCGGAATAACCGCAGACTGCTGGCGCCCGGCCGGATACAGCGCGATCCGCTTTTCGGCCCAGGCCTGGTTCTCAGCATTGAACGCAAAACTGGCCGGCTGCACCGACTCGTCTGCAAGGCGTCGCGTAGACATCAGCGATCCACCTCTCCGAACACAATATCAATCGACCCGAGGATCGCCGTCACGTCTGCCAGCATGTGCTTGCGGCAGAGATAATCCATGGCGCTCAGATGGGCGAAGCCCGGCGCACGGATATGGCAGCGATAGGGCTTGTTGGTGCCATCGGACACCAGGTAGACGCCGAACTCGCCCTTGGGCGCTTCGACGGCGGCATAGATTTCGCCGGCCGGCACCTTGAAGCCCTCGGTATAGAGCTTGAAGTGGTGGATGAGCGCCTCCATGGACTGCTTCATCTCACCGCGGCTGGGCGGCACCACCTTGCCATCGGTCGAGGACACGGGACCCTTGCCGTCCGGCGCATTGAGCTTCTTCACGCACTGACGCATGATCTCGTTGGCCTGGCGCATTTCTTCCATGCGGATCAGGTAACGGTCGTAGCAGTCGCCGTTTGAGCCAACCGGAATGTCGAATTCCATTTCGGCATAGGCGTCATAGGGCTGGGCCTTGCGCAGGTCCCATGCGGCGCCCGAAGCGCGCACCATGACGCCCGAAAAGCCCCGGCCCCACGCCTCTTCGAGCGGCACGACGCCAATATCGACATTGCGCTGCTTGAAGATGCGATTGGCCGTCAGAAGGGTGTCGATGTCCTTGAGCGCCTTGGGGAACTCGTCGCAGAAGGTGCCAATGTCATCGATCAGCGCCTGCGGCAGGTCCTGGTGGACGCCACCGGGGCGGAAATAGGCTGCGTGCATGCGGGCGCCAGAAGCGCGCTCGTAGAAGACCATGAGCTTTTCGCGCTGCTCGAAGCCCCAGAGCGGCGGGGTGAGCGCGCCAATGTCCATGGCCTGGGTGGTGACGTTCATCAGGTGCGCCAGGAGGCGGCCGATCTCGGCATACAGCACGCGTATGAGCTGGCCACGGCGCGGAACCTCGATGTCGAGCATGCGCTCGACCGCCAGGGCAAAGGCGTGCTCCTGGTTCATCGGCGCCACGTAGTCGAGCCGGTCAAAATACGGAACAGCCTGAAGATAGGTCTTGTACTCGATCAGTTTCTCGGTGCCGCGGTGCAGCAGACCGATATGCGGATCGACGCGCTCGACCAGTTCGCCATCGAGTTCGAGAATCATGCGCAGCACGCCGTGCGCCGAGGGGTGCACGGGGCCGAAGTTCAGGGTGAAATTGCGGACGTCGACTTCTGACATCAGTTCTTCGCCTTTTCGTCGCCGGGCAGCACGTAATCCGTACCTTCCCAGGGCGACAGATAATCGAACGAGCGGAATTCCTGGGCCAGGGTCACCGGCTCATAGACCACACGCTTGCGCTCTTCGTCATAGCGGACTTCAACAAAGCCAGTGAGCGGGAAGTCCTTGCGCAATGGATGCCCGTCAAAACCGTAGTCGGTCAGGATGCGGCGCAGGTCGGGATGGCCGGAGAACAGCACGCCATAGAGGTCATAAACCTCACGCTCGAACCAGTTGGCGCCAGCAAACACGTCGCAGATCGAGGGGACCGGGGTCACGTCGTCGGCTTCGAGCTTGATACGGATGCGCTGGTTCAGATGCGGGCTGAGGAAATGATAGACAACGTCGAAGCGGAACTCCCGGGCCGGATAGTCCACACCGCAGACGTCCACGAAGCTGATGAACCGACATTTCGGATCATCGCGCAGGAACGACGCCACATTGACGATCGAATCGCGCGCCACAGTAACGGTCAGATCGCCAAACGCCACTTCAAAGCCCAGGACCGCATCGCCCAGGGACGCAGCGACATGTTCGCCAAGCGTCACGAGCGGGTCGATTGCAATCGGCTCGACAACAACAGTTTCGTCCATGCCCCTGCCCTATCGTTCGATCGTGCCGTCGCGGCGGATCTTCTTCTGCAGCAACAGGATGCCATAGAGAAGGGCCTCGGCAGTCGGCGGGCAGCCCGGAACATAGACGTCCACCGGCAGCACCCGGTCGCAACCGCGCACAACGGAATAGGAATAGTGGTAGTAGCCGCCGCCATTGGCGCAGCTGCCCATCGAGATCACGTAGCGCGGCTCGGGCATCTGGTCATAGACCTTGCGCAGGGCCGGCGCCATCTTGTTGGTCAGCGTGCCGGCCACGATGAGCACGTCGGACTGGCGCGGCGAGGCGCGCGGCGCGGTACCGAACCGCTCGATGTCGTAGCGCGGCATCGACATCTGCATCATTTCCACAGCGCAGCAGGCCAGGCCGGTCTGCATCCACATCAGCGAGCCGGTGCGCGCCCAGGTGATGAGCTGCGACACGGTGGTGACGAGGAAGCCCTTGTCGGCCAACTCATTGTTCACGCCGGTGAAAAACGGATCGTCGGCGCCAAATGGCTTGCCGGTTGCCGGATCAATCGCGCCCGTGGGACGCGGGGTAACCAGTGTCGAACTGGACGGGCTCAATCCCATTCCAGAGCTCCCTTACGCCATTCATAGATAAAGCCGATGGTCAGCACGGCCAGGAAGATCATCATCGACCAGAAGCCGAACCAGCCCACATCCCGGAACGCCACGGCCCAGGGGAACAGAAAGGCCACTTCCAGATCGAAGATGATGAAGAGAATCGCCACCAGATAGAAGCGCACATCGACCTTCATGCGGGCGTCGCTGAAGGCGTCGAAGCCAGCCTCGAAGGCCGACACTTTCTCCGGATCCGGCCGCTTCACCGCAACCAGGAACGGCGCGACCAAAAGCGCCCCGCCGATCAGGGCCGAGAGCGCTATGAAGATGACAATGGGCAGGTAATTGCTGAGCAATTCGGTCATGCGACAGCCTAATGTTCAGTCCGGCCAGGGCGGCCGATAAGCGCCTGGGCTGCGATGCAATTGGGGCAACCGAGCCGAAGCGCCAGCGATGCGGAACGGCTTAGACCTTCCCCCCAAACGTTTCAAGGGAAAGAAAATATGATCAGAACAGTCATGTAAATTGTGGGTGAATTCCAGGCATGCCATGCCCTTGAGTGGCACTTTTTCGAGGGTTCATTTGCAGAAAAAGCGCGTTCGGTGGCACGCACCTTCTTTCACCGCAAGAGCAGACCCAGGGAAAAGCGACTCAAAAACCAAAACGGCGGACCGATGGAATCGGTCCGCCGAGATGGGTTGCAAGATTGCTGGCAACGGGGCAGAGACCGCCCCGCGCCCTACAAACTTAGAAGTGGTAGAAGACGCCGACGGTGGCCTTGGTGGCCTCGAAGAAGGTGTCAGCACCGGCCGAGTCGAAATCGCCCTGGCCAACAACTTCACCGCGAACGGTGACGACGTCGTTGACAGCGAATTCAACACCGCCACCGAGCTGGTAGACACCGGTCGAACCAGCAGTGGTGTTGTTGAAGCCCACGCCGCCCAGGGCGTAGATCATGGCGTTGTCGGTGACGATGGCACCGGCGCGCAGGTTGGCGAAGAACTCGCCCGAGGAAGTCACGGCAGCGGTGGTGTTCCACATGTAGTCAGCGGTGACTTCAACGCCGAGCAGGACCGGGTCCATCGGGATGAAGTTCACACCGACGGCAGCACCGACGACACCATAGGTGGTGCTGGGGGTGACATTGCCGGCAGCGTAGGTGTCAGCACCGACGAACTGACCGCCGAGACGGGCACCGATATAGAGACCTTCCCAGTCGAAACCGGCAGGAGCGTAGATCGGCTCCGGAGTGGTCGGGATGATGAGGTCAGCAGCGTGGGCGCCGCCAACCATGAGAGCCGCGGCGGAAACGCCAATGGCCAGAGAACGTACAAACATGTCTTGCACTCCCATAGAGTTAACCGTAGTCGACCGATAGATGCCTGACAGGCAGGCGGCTGACAAGGGTATCAACGCCCAAATTGGGCAATGCGGATAAGATTCAATGACCATTTCCGGGCAGGTGTTGCATGAACACACCGGAATTGGTTCAATTTGATACAATTGCCCTCAAGTCGCCCCAGAACACGCGATCCCGTGTCCCAATTGTGGCGAACCATTGGTCGAAACGCCATCTGGTTGCCACAGTTTCGCCTCAAACGCAATCGGCCCCGCGCCGGTGACGCGGGGCCGATCTTAAATTGCCGTGGCGATGAGAGAATCAGAAGTGGTAGCTGGCGCCCACGGTAAGCTGATCCTTGGTATTGCCACCCTCGATCGGGAAGCCATGCAGGTACTGGGCCCGGACCGAAACATTGTCGGTGACGGCCAGTTCGACGCCGCCGCCAAGTAGGGCATCCTGTTCGTCCGGCACGCCCAGGTCGATGCCATAGCCGCCAGCGGCGTAGATCGCCACATTGTCCGACACGACAAGGCCCGCCCGACCGAGAATCTGGCCATAGGAGGTTTCGCCCACGGTGCCATTGTCAGCCAGGCCCGAAACCGCGACTTCAGCACCGAGCAGGTAGAAGTCGAACTGGGCATTGACGCCCGCCTGCACCCCCAGCCCGTATTGCAGGCCGCTGGCCGAACCGTTCTGGGCGGTGCCGTGCACCCCGGCATAGAAACCGTTCCAGTCAAAGCCGGGCGTGTCGACCACGGGCAGTTCCGCCTGCGTCGAGGTGGGAACGGTGATGAGGTCGGCAGCCATGGCCGCACCCGCTGAAGCGGCACTGACAAAGGCTGCAAGGGCGATAGTTTCTGCGATACGCATCGCTGTCTTCCTTGTACTGAACCATCCGATGAACCCGAAACGTCCCCCTTCCAGAGGCGGTTCCGAGACGGTTTACGGCGGCAGACCACGCCATTTCCGGAGCGAATCCGAAGCTGTCGCGGGCTGCCACAAGCCCGGTTTTGCTGGCCTTTGCTGGCCAAAACCCGTCCATCAGAGGGCCGAAATGCGGCGCCGTGCGAGTGTTGCGCGGGGGCCACATTCGTCGCTCAGGTGGACGGCAGCATACCCACCAGCACCGGTTCGGCCCGGTACTGGTCGGGGAAAATCTGCTCCAGAGCGGCAATCTTGGGCAGGTCATGCACCCGTATATAGGGCCAGTCCGGATTGAGGGTCAGGAAGTCCTGGTGGTACTGCTCGGCCGGGTAGAAGGCCTCGAACGGCTCGAGCGTCGTTACGATCGGGCCTTCGAAAAGACCGGTCGCATCGAGTTGCTTGATATAGGCGCGGGCCACCGCTTCCTGCTCGGGCGAGCGCACGAATATCGTCGAGCGATACTGGGTGCCGTGGTCGGGGCCCTGGTAGTTGAGTTGGGTCGGGTTGTGGGCGACCGAGAAATAGATCTGGAGCAGCTTGCCGAAGCTGACCTGGGCCGGATCGTAGGTGATCTCGACGGTTTCGGCATGGCCGGTATCACCCCGGCTGGTCTGGTCGTAGGTGGCTGTCTTGGCGTCGCCGCCGGAATAGCCGGAGACTGCGTTGGTGACGCCTTTGACGCGTTGAAACACGCCCTGCACGCCCCAGAAGCAGCCGCCGGCGAATACGGCAATCGCGGTGTTACCGGATTCGACAAGGTCCTCGGCCGGCGCCGGGATGACAACGGGAGCCTCCTGGGCGGCGGCCATGCGGACGCCAAGCGGAGCCAGCGCCGTCAGTGCAGCCAGTCCGAAAAGGACTTCACGGCGCGCCAGCGTGGCGGTGCGAGGAAATGCGGTGTTGCGGCCGAAGGACATTGGGAAACCTCATGCTGGTCATCTGACAGCATATACGGTCATCATGCGCCCAAAGTTACGCGGACGCACGCCGCTCACGGCGTTATGAACTCCGCGTCGGGCACGGTCAGCCGAGGCGCAGGAGGTGGTTGTCGAACTGGAAGTCGAAGCGGCGCGCTGTCCGCTCCGCGCCGGCAAGGCCTATCATCTCCCCCATGCCGCTGGTCGCGACGAAGCCGGCCTTGTCGGCCGCCAGCCCGCAGCCATTGCGCAGGGTCTCCACCAGCACCGGCCTGCGGCTCTGCGTGTCGATAGCCACCAGCAGGTCGCCCTGCGGTGACGAGACGGCAATCATGTCGCCATCCGCGGAGGCCGCGACCGAACCGACATAGTTGCGCAAATCGCCCAGCGTCTCGGGTGGCAGTTCTATCAGCCGGATGTCTCCATCAAGGGTCGCGTAACCGACCAGTTGCGGATTGTTGCTTGGCGCGCCCTTGTACTGGCAGCCGAACCACACCCGCGATTGCCCATCGATGGCCATGTGGCGGATGGAGAGCTGGTGCAGGCCGGGATCGAGCCGGAGCTGGCCGACAAGATGTCCGTCTCGCCGGTCGATGAACGCCACCGAAGGATCCATGGTCTCAAGGTTGAGTTCAGTGCGGCCATAGTCGGGATGGGTCTCGATGCCCCCATTGGCGACCACGAAGGTCACGCCGTCGGGCATCAGCAGCACCTCGTGCGGACCGGTCCCGTAGGTTGGAAACTCCCCGATGCGCCGATAGCCATCGGTTGCGTCATAGATGCCGATCACGCCCCGGGCGGCCTCGAAGTCGCTTTCGGTGGCATAGAGCAGCCTTCCATCGGGCGAAAACACGCCGTGACCGAAAAAGTGCCGGCCCGCGATGCTGGTCAGGGTCTGTGGCGCTTCGCGTCCATCCGGATCGAACACCAGTGCAAACGTGCCGGGCTGGCGCGCGAACACCACCCCCCTGCCCGCCTCGCGGCTGATGGTGATGTCGTGCCCCCGGTCCGGCAACTCGATCGTGGAGATGACGTCACCGCGCTCGCCCATGAGCACCGCACCATACGACCCAGCAGCAGTCTGCACGGCACTGGCGAAAACGAGGTCATTGCGTTCAAGCGCCAGCACCTGCCCCGGCAGCAAACCGGCCAGAAACCCGGCCCCGGCAGACTTGAGGAAGGCTCGGCGCTGCCACATGATCAATCTCCGTCGAGCGAGGAAAACCCGACACTGAGACCCAGCGTGGCCGACAAGTCCTCACCGATCAGGGCCTGCAATTGCCGGGTAGCCTCGACGAAATCAGCAAGGGCCGCGGCCTGGATGGGGTCGGTGACCGCCTCTTCCACGGGCGCGGTGACTGTGTCCAGAGCCACTTCGGCCCGATCGAAGGCGGCATTGATCTGCGCGGCCAGGGCGGCATCGGCAACCACGCCGGAATAGGTCACGAGCTGGCGCAGCCCATCCAGATTGGCGCGGAGCATGGGGATGGTCTGGTTCGACCGCCAGAACAGCGCCAGTTTCGGGCTGGCCCTGCCGTCGTCCCCGGCGATGAACGGATTGACCCGGCTATCCCGTATCGCTTCCACGCCATGCGCCACCAGCCCCACCAGTGCCTCGAGCGATTCGGTCTCGGTCCGATAGTCCGCGTAGCTCGCATCGGGTTGCATCAGATGGCCGGCGATTCCGTCCGGATCGTCCCAGGCGGTGACGATATCGGCGCCGATCAGCGCCAGATTGTCGGCGATGGCACGGCCATAGGCGCAACGGAAGGCGCCTTCGGCACCGGACAGCGTCTCCGAGCCGGTGCCGAATAAAACGAATTCGAGCGCGCCCAGGCCCTGCACGGCCACGCTCTTGGCATAGAGGCCGGCTGGATCGGTCGCATCAGCATCCTGTTCAGCCAGGCTTTCCTGCACCTGCTTGAGACCAATGCTGCGCCGGTCGGGCCAGAACAGGATCCGGTCCGCGCGGTTGTCCTCAAGCAGAGGACCAAGGCGGAAGAACTCCATGCGTCCATAGGCCGTGGCCACGTCTGTGAAGGCGTCCCTGGCTTCCACGAGGCGGTCGCTGCCGGGCTCGGCGCATAGACCCGATATGCCTGCCGCCATATCCGTTCCGCTGTCTGCGAAAGCCTTCACCTGGGGACGAATGACGTTGCTGACGCTGGAGCGCAATATCTCTGATGGCGTGACGATCTGCGCCGTCGCCGGTGTAGCCAGGCAGAGAACGGCCAGTACTGGGAGCAAAACTCGCATCACAGTGACTCCAGAAACGTCAGCAGGTCCGCCCTCTGGTCCGCGCTCATGGTAGCGAAGGCATCGCGCGCCGCTTGCGCTTCGCCGCCGTGCCAGAGAATGGCCTCGGTCAGGTTGCGCGCGCGGCCATCGTGGAGAAAGAAGCTGTGTCCGGACACGGTCTGGGTCAGCCCGATCCCCCAAAGCGGCGGCGTGCGCCATTCATAGCCATCTGCCTGCCCCTCGGGACGGTGATCGGCCAGGCCCTCACCCATATCGTGCAAGAGGAAGTCAGAATAGGGCCAGATCAGTTGGAAACGCAGGGCCGGATTGTCGGCGGCCTTGCTGGTCACGAATTTGGGCACGTGGCAGCTGGCGCATCCGGCCTCGTAGAAGCCCTGCTTGCCGACCAGCACGGCCGGGTCGTCCACATTGCGGCGCTCCGGCACGCCCAGGGTCTGGGCATAGAAGGTCACCAGGTCGAGCACCGGGTCCGGCGCTTCGCTGGGGCCCAGGCGCGCCTGCTCGCCTGTCGGCAGGGCCAGGCAATCGGGCTGGTTGTCGGTGCAGTCACCATGGGGATGGTCCACCAGGGGCGTCGAAATACCGATGTCACCGGCAAAGGCGCCGGCCGATTGGCTGCGCACGCTGGCCATACCGGCCTTCCAGCCGAAACGTCCAAGCGCGACCGTGTGCGTTTCGGGGGCAATGGTCCAGTTGGGCCGGCCGGAAATGCCGTCCCCGTCCCTGTCGTCGGGATCGGCCAGTGCCAAAATATCCTCGGCCGGGATCTGTTCGACCAGACCGAGGCCGATCATCGGATTGGCCATCCGCGGCGAGAGCATGACATTTTCGGACAATGGGCCATAAGCGAGATCGGCAACCGAATAGGTCGGCGCGCGCAGCGTGACGATCTCGCCATCGCCCAGGGTCACCGGCAGGTCGGCATAGTCGATCACCATGCGCCCCTCGGCCGGAAGGCCCGGGACGGCAAAGTCCTGCAATTGCGTGCCATAGGTGGGGTCGCCCACCTCTCCGGCAAACACGCCATCAAGCGCGTCGCGCGTATCGGGCTCGCTGGGCGGCACCGAGAGACGCAGGAACATCGAGACGTTCTCCGCCTGCCCCTCAAAAGGCGGATGGCCACGGCCGTCCTTGATGTGGCAGCTCTGGCACCCGCGCGCATTGAATAGCGGCCCCAGCCCGTCGGACGCCTGGGTGGAACTGGGCGAACTGACCCAGATCTTGCGGAACAGGGCGTTGCCGAGCTTGAATCGCTCTTCCTGCTCGAAACTCAGATTGTCGAGGAAGTGGCTGAACGAATCCTGGTTGACCGAAAAGCGGGTCGTGCCCTTGCCGGCGGGATTGGTTTCGAAGGCCTCCGCCTTGGAGAAGTCGGTCGTCGGGGCGGTCACGGCCCGCACGCGTGCCAGCTCTTCAGCACTGAGGTCCGTGCGACCGATGCCATCCTGTGCCAGGACAAGGCCGCTGCCGAGCAGCGCAATCAGCGCGAATGTGAGGCGGAGTTGCATTCGAATTCCAGGTAATTGCCGACCCGGGCCAGATAGCCCGGGCGGGACTTAGCAGATCATCCTATTCGAACACAGCGTCCGGATTGGACAGCGAGTCGCTGTCCTCGATGGAGACGTCTTGCAGATCGAGCAGGGCGACGGCGCGCTCGATGCCGCGCGTCTGGGCGATGAGGCCATTAATGGCGGCCTGTACCACCGCATTGCCTTCGTCATTGCCCTCGCCGATCTGCTGGTCATAGGCCTCTCCGGCCTCGGCGCGATCGGCCATGGCCTGCATCTTGACCATGGTGTCTTCGAGCAGCGCCTTGATTTCGCTATCGAGCGCGGCATCCCTTGCCGCAATCACATCGGAGATGGAGGGGCCCTCGACCACCGAACCGTCGATGCGGCGATAGCTGCCCAGATAGACGTTCTGAACGCCGCGGGCATCCTCGAGATGCGAGATGTGCGTGTTGTCCGAGAAGCAGTCATGCTCCTCCTCCGGGTCATGGAGCAGGAGACCGAGCTTCATCCGCTCACCGGCCAGTTCACCAAAGCTGAGCGAGCCCATGCCGGTCAGAATGGCCGAAATCCCAAGGTCCGGAAGCGCTGCGCGCGCTGCGCCGTCCTCGTCCCAATTGGTCACCATTTCTTCGAGGTCGCTCACCAGAAGGCTCGACGCGGATTTGAGGTAAGCTGCACGGCGATCGGCATGCTCGGCAGTGGAATAGTCCGTGTAGGGCCTTTCGCCCGCACCCGGCCCGGTACCGTTGAGGTCCTGGCCCCAGAGCAGGAATTCGATAGCGTGATAGCCAGTGGCAACGTTGGACTCGACGCCGGCTGCTTCCTGCAATGCATCCTGAAGCAGTGCGGGAGTGATGTTGGTGGCGTCGACCTCGTTGCCGTCGATGGTGATGAGAGGATTGGCAATGACATTGGCCACGTAGAGCGCGTTGCTGTCACTTTCCGTGCCGTAGCTGGCCGCGACATAGTCGATCAGCCCCTCGTCCAGCGGCCAGGCGTTCACGCGCCCCTCCCACTCGTCGACGATCGGATTGCCGAAGCGGAAGGCTTCCGTCTGCTGATATGGCAGGCGCGCTGCCTTCCAGGCCTCGCGGGCGGCCGCCAGCGTTGCCTCGCTGGGGTCGGCAATCAGCGCATCGATGGCGGCATCGAGCGCCTTGGCGGTGATCAAGGCGTCTTCATAACCCGAGAAAGCCAGGTCCGCATAGTTGTCGAGCACGGCCGCAGGGTCCGGGGCCTGCGCGAGGGCAGCGACCGGCGCGACCGACAGGGCCAGTGTTACAGCGAAACCGCGCAATGTGCGCCTGCCAAACGGATGCATCTGCCATTCCTCCAGTGAAATCAGAAAGGTGACTACGATAATCATCTTATTTAATCAACCGCCATGGACATCGGCAGGCGTTTTAATTAGACAGTCGCCATCATCTTTCCTCACAAGCACGGGCCAGGAGTACGGAAATGGTCAATCGGACAATGCAGCTTGCAGCCATGGCGCTGGCGATCGGGCTTGCCCAGCCGGTGCAGGCGCAGGAGCCGATCGTGGTCTATAATGCCCAGCATGAGAGCCTGGCGCAGGAATGGGCGACCGCCTTTACCGAGGAAACCGGCATACCGGTCGTGCTTCGCCAGGGCTCTGACCTCGAAGTAGGCAACCAGATCGTCCAGGAGGGAAGCAATTCTCCCGCCGATGTGTTCCTCACCGAGAATTCTCCGGCCATGGTGCTGGTGGACAATGCCGGTCTCTTCGAACCGCTGCCGCAGGACCTGCTTGATCAGGTCCCGGCCCAGTTCCGGCCGGCTAATGGGCACTGGATGGGCATTGCCGCCCGCTCGACCGTCTTTGCATACAATACTGACAAGCTGTCCGAGGCCGACCTGCCCCAGACTATGGGCGATCTCGCCGACCCAGAATGGCAGGGGCGCTGGGCCGCTTCGCCCAATGGTGCTGACTTCCAGGCGATCGTGGCCGCCTATCTTGCGATCGAGGGCGAGGCGGCAACCCAGGCCTGGCTCAAGGGCCTGCAGCAGAACGCCGTGATCGTGCGCGGAAATCGGGCTGCGATGGCCGCTGCCAATAATGGCGAGGTCGATGGCGCGCTGATCTATCACTACTATTGGTACGGCGATCAGGCCGGCACGGGCGAGAGCAGCGGCAATACCGCCCTGCACTATTTCGGCAATCAGGATCCCGGCGCCTTCGTATCGATTTCGGGCGGCGGAGTGCTCGCATCCAGCCAGCACAAGGAAGCCGCGTTCGACTTCCTGCGCTTCATCACCGGCGAACAGGGGCAGAGCGTCCTGCGCGACGGCACCTCCTACGAATATGCAGTGGGCGTTGACCGGGCCTCGCATCCGAGCCTGCCGGCCCTCGAGACCCTTGATGCTCCGCAAATCGATCCGAGCATGCTCGATACGACGGCGGTGACCGCACTGATGACGGAAGCCGGACTGCTCTAGACCCAGCATGACAGCAAGCACCGCATCGTGGCGCCCCGGGCGGGGCTTGCGTCCCCCGTCCGGCGGGGGCGGATACCGGCTGATCGTCGGGGCGGCGGTGCTGACCGGGCTGCTCAGCCTGCTCCCCCTGGCCTTTGTCCTCTATGTGGCGACCACCAGCGGCTGGGACACGATCATGGATCTCGTGTTCCGCCCCAAGGTCGGGATGCTGCTGGTCAATACGGTACTGCTGCTCGTGCTGGTGCTGCCGCTTTCGGCGGCGCTGGCCGTGGCGCTGGCCTGGCTGGTGGAACGGACCGACCTGCCCTTTGCCCGCTTCTGGTCCTGGACTGCCGTGGCCCCGCTGGCGCTGCCCGCCTTCGTTCATTCCTATGCATGGAGCGCATTTGCCCCGCGCTTCCACGGCATCGGGGCGGCGGTGCTGATCTCGATCCTGGCCTATCTGCCCTTCGTCTATCTGCCGGTTGCCGCGCAGTTGCGCCGGCTCGATCCAGCTCTGGAAGAGACCGCGCAGTCGATGGGCAAGACGCCCATCGGCGTGTTCTTCCTCGTCGTGCTGCCGCAATTACGCCTCGCCATCATGGGCGGCACATTGCTGATCGGACTGCACCTGCTGGCCGAGTACGGCCTGTTCGTTCTGACCCGCTTCGACACCTTCGCCACCGCCATCGTCGACCAGTTCCAGTCGGTCTATAGCGGCCCCTCGGCCAATCTGCTGGGCGGTGTCCTGGTGTTGCTGTGCCTGGTGCTGCTGGGTCTCGAAACGCGCTGGCGCGGCCGCGAACGCTATGCCCGCGTCGGCTCGGGCGCCGCCCGGCCGCACCGCCGCCGGGCGCTGGGCCAGTATCGCTGGATCGCCCTGCTATTGCCGGTGGCTTTCGCGTCCCTGGCGCTGCTGGTGCCGCTGACGACCCTGCTGCGCTGGCTGTGGGCAGGCGGCGCCGCCATCTGGCGGTTCGACTATATCCTGCCTTCGATCGGCCAGACGGCTCTTCTGGCTGCAACCGGCGCGGTCCTGACCACGCTTGCAGCGCTGCCCATGGCCTGGCTCAGCGTCCGGGCGCCGGGCAAGCTGCAAAGGGCACTCGAGGCCAGTCACGCCTATGTCGGCGCGCTGCCGGGCGTTATCATCGCCCTGGCCCTCGTCACCGTGACCGTGCGGATCGCGCTGCCGCTCTACCAGACCGCGGCTACGCTCGTCTTTGCCTATGTGCTGATGTTCCTGCCGCGGGCCCTGGTGGGTCTGCGCACGAGTATCGCGCAGGCGCCAATCGAGCTCGAACGCGCCGCGGCAAGCCTGGGCCGGCCGCCGCTCAATGCCATCTGGCATACCACTATCCGGCTGGCGGCGCCCGGGGCACTGGCCAGTGCGGCGCTCGCGGCGCTGGGCATCACCACCGAGCTCACGGCGACCCTGATGCTGGCGCCCAACGGCACGCGCACCCTGGCCATGCGCTTCTGGTCCTATACGAGCGAACTGGACTTCGCTTCCGCCGCGCCGTATGCGCTGCTGATGATCGTGCTTTCCATCCCTCTCGTGGTCCTGCTGCAGCTGCAATCGGACCGCGTCGACCAGATCTGACCATGCTCGAGCTCAAGGACATTACCCGGATCTATCGCGGCCAGCCGGCCGCGCGGGACGTCACGCTGACGGCACCGGCCGGTGGCCGCACCGTCATTGTCGGTCCTTCCGGCTCTGGCAAGACCACGCTATTGCGCCTGATCGCCGGTTTCGAGGCACCCGACCGGGGCGAGATCACGCTCGGTGGACGGGTGCTGGCGTCGCCAAGCGTCTTCGTGCCCCCACATCTGCGCCGGGTGGCCTATGTACCCCAGGAGGGGGCGCTGTTCCCCCATATGAGCGTGGCTGCCAATATCGGCTTCGCCATTCCGCGACAAGCAGCAGACCGGCACGCCCGCATTGCCGAGCTGCTCGAGAAGGTCGGGCTTTCCGCCGTCATGGGCGAGCGCCGCCCGCACCAGCTCTCGGGCGGCCAGCAGCAGCGCGTGGCGCTGGCCCGCGCCCTCGCCCAAGAACCGGAACTGATGCTGCTCGACGAGCCGTTCTCGGCGCTCGACACCAGCCTGCGCGATGCAATGCGCGACATGGTGGAGAGCCTCTTGGCCGAGCGCGGCATCACCGCGGTGCTGGTGACCCATGACCAGGCCGAAGCGATGGCCTTTGCCGATCACCTGATCGTCATGCGCAACGGCAAGGTTGCCGATGCCGGTTCTCCCCAAAGGCTTTACGAGCGCCCGGCCGACATGGAAACCGCGGCCTTTCTCGGCGATGCCATCGTGCTGCCGGCCGATATCGTGGACAAGGTGGCAATGACGGCGCTGGGCCCGGTTGTCGTGGACCATGCCGGGCCGGCGCTTGGCACCGTGCTGATCCGGCCCGACCAGATTTCTCTATCCCCGGCTCCTGCGGCCGGCAGCGACGAAAACCGGCGGCCGCTGGTGCGCCACCGGACCTATTGCGGCGGCCATTGGCGGGTCGAGATCGAGTTCATCGATCGCGGCGCCCCGGAAATCGCGTCCATCTTCTGCGCCGGTCCCCGGACCTTTTCGATCCGGGTCGACAATGCGCTGGATATCAAGCCCGGGGAGCATGTGGACGTGAAGCTGGCCGGCCCAGCCCATGTGCTAAGGCGGCAGGCGCTGGACACGCAATTGGTCCCCTCGCCGGGCCGCCCCTGACTCCGTCAGGCAGCGGGCTCCAGGCTGACCAGAATCTTGGTGAAATCACCGGGCCTGGCGTCCCATTCGGCGAGTTTGCCTGGCGCTTCCTCCAGCGGCACCGTGGCGCTGACGATATGGCCGCCAGCCTCGGGATTGTCTCGCAGCCAGGTGACAACGTCGTTGAAATCGCTCCGCAGTGCATTGCGCGAACCACGGATATCGATCTCCTTGGTGATGAAGCGCTTGGTATCGAAGGCAACGGCATCCTTGGCATAGCCTATATAGACCACGCGCCCGCACTGGCCGACCAGGTCGACCGCAGCCAGGAAGGTGCTGACCGCACCGACTGCCTCGATGACCACATCGGGCCCGCCGGGGACCAGCTCCTCGATCCTTTTCGCCAGGTCCGCGTCTGACTCGAGTGCATGGGTGGCACCCAACCTGCGGGCCACATCGAGCTTGCCGGGGCTGAGATCGACGGCAATGACCTGCGCGCCGCGCCGGAGACAGCCCATCATGGCCCCGAGCCCGATCATCCCGCATCCCAGCACCACCACTGTCTCCCCGGCCTGCACCTCGGCCCGCCGCGCGGCGTGAAATCCGACGGCGCAGGGCTCGACAAGGGCGACGTCGCGCAGGGCCAGTCCAGGCACGGCAAGCACCTTTTCTGCCGGAACGACAATTCGGGAGGTCATCGCCCCTTCGCGCTGCACCCCCATGGTCTGGTTATTGACGCAGGCATTGGGCCTGCCCGCACGGCAGGCGCGGCAATGGCCACAATTGAAATAGGGAAGCACCGTCACAACGTCGCCTACCGCCAGCCCGGCGACACCCTGGCCCAGGGCCGACACGGTGCCGGCAATCTCATGCCCCGGCACGCGGGGATAGGAGACAAGCGGGTTCAGCCCCCGATAGGAAGTCAGGTCGGAGCCGCAATAACCCACGAAAGCCGGATCGATGGCGACCTCGCCCGGACCGGGTTCAGGAACCGCGATCTCCACGATGCGAGCCTCGCCGGGCTGCTCAATGGCCAGTGCCTTCATGTCGTCCTCCCCTTCGACGCCCGATGATCAGCATTCGGGAATGCCATATAGCAGGCGCGACGACGATGTCGCAGGCGAAATTGCGACCGGGCGTTCGGCACGCAGCCGAAACGCCACGAACTGTTCTGGCTGCCCATGCGGGCGACGGTGAGCCAAGCGTTCCACCGACAGTGCCTGGCCGGTTGAAGCCCTTCCCGCCGCAATAGCCCTTGGTTCGCCTTGACGCCGGTCAACCAAGGGACGCGCCGCTCAAGGCATTATTGCACTGCGCCCGCGGACGTAAGGGAGGGAGAATGCTGAAATGGCCAACCGTCACGGGCATGAGGGCTTCTCTGCCTCAGGTGCCGCCCCTTGGCTTGATGAAGACTGGTCGCTGCCCGACCATCTCCTCTTCAACAAAATGGGCTCCAGCCTCCAGGGCCTGTCAGTATCTGAAGCGAGGAGGAGTCAGGTCCGCCCCTCGAAGATGTCTGGCCCAAGAGCCACCCTCGCGGCTGTCGCGGGCCTGCTTCTGGCTCAGTTCGCCACGCCGCTGGTGCTCATTCTCATTTTTGGCGCCGCGGTTGCGGCCGTGGTGGGAGAGTGGAGCGAGGCGGCCGTCATTATGGCCATTGTGCTGGCCAGCGGGCTGCTCGGCTTCGCACAGGAATATCGGGCTTCCCGGGCCATGGAAGCGCTCCGCGGACGCCTGGCCATCACTGCCCGCGTGCGCCGCGAAGGAGCGGAATTGGGGGTTCCAGCCAGTGAAGTGGTGCCCGGAGATGTGTTGCTGCTGGCAGCAGGCGCCCTGATCCCGGCCGATGGTGTCGTCATGGAAGCCATCGATCTCAGCGTCAGCGAGTCCGTGCTGACCGGCGAAAGCTTTCCGGTCAACAAGCAACCGGTGCCGGTGGCACAGACTACGGCCCCGATGGCGCGCACCAATATCGTCTTTGCCGGCACCTCGGTGCGCAGCGGCACGGGGACAGTGCTTGCAATGAAGACCGGGGACGACACCGAAGTCGCCAGGATCGGCGCGACCTTGCGACGGGCCGCACCCGAGACTGACTTTGCCCGTGGCATTCGCGATTTCGGCTACCTGATGATGCGGATCATGGTGGCCGTCGTGGTCATCATCTTCGTGGCTAACCTGCTGCTCGACCGGCCCCTCGTCGACTCGCTGCTGTTCTCCATCGCGCTGGCCGTCGGGCTGACGCCGGAACTGCTGCCGGCCATCATCAGCGTGACCCTGTCGCGCGGGGCGATGCGGATGAGCAGGGCCGGCGTGCTGGTGCGGCGGCTGGGGTCAATCGAGAGCCTGGGGACCATGGACGTCCTGTGCACCGACAAGACAGGAACCCTCACCGAGGGGGTGGTGAAACTGGACGGCTGGTACGGGACGGATGGGCAGGCGTCCGAGCGCGTCCTGCTGCTGGGGCAATTGAATGCCCGCCTACAAAGCGGCATGGACAATCCCATGGACAGCGCCATCGCCGCCATCGACGCCCCGGCCCAGCTGTCGCGGTTCCACAAGCTGGGCGAGGTGCCCTACGATTTCGTCCGCAAGCGCCTCTCGGTGGCCGTAGAGGACGGCGCGGGTGGTCGGCAGCTGATTTGCAAGGGCGCGGTGGCCAATGTGATGGCGGTCTGCTCATCCATGCGCATTGGCAGCAGGATCAGGCGGCTGGGTGCGACGGAGCGGACGGCCGTGGAAGAGCGATGCCGTATCTGGAGCCAGGATGGCTTTCGCGTCCTGGCCGTCGCCACGAACAAATTGGCCGCCGGCACCCCCGTGAGTCGCGATCTCGAGGCCGGTCTCTGCCTGGAGGGCTACCTGCTGTTCTTCGACCCGCCCAAGGCCGGTATCGAGGCCGATCTGGCCGCCCTGGTTGCCAGGGGCATTCGGGTCAAGATGATCTCGGGCGACAATCGCCACGTGGCAGAGCGCCTGGCCCGGCGCATCGGGCTGCCGTCACGCCACATCGTCACCGGCGCGGAACTGGCGCACCTGACGCGGAGCGCGCTCCAGGCCCGCGTGGACCGCACCGACCTGTTCGTCGAGATCGATCCCAACCAGAAGGAGCGGATCATCGCGGCGCTGCGCGCCCGGCAGCATGTGGTCGGCTATCTGGGCGACGGGATCAACGACGCTCCTGCCCTTCACGCCGCCGATGTCGGCATATCGGTGGATACGGCTGTCGATGTGGCGCGCGAGGCCGCCGATATCGTGCTGCTCCGGCGGGATCTGGGCGTCGTGGTGCGGGGGGTCGAAGATGGACGCATCATCTTCGCTAACACCATGAAATACATCCTGGTCACTACCAGCGCCAATCTGGGCAACATGATCAGCATGGCGGCGGCTTCGCTCTTCCTGCCATTCTTGCCCATGCTGGCCAAGCAGATCCTCCTCAACAACTTCCTGTCCGACCTGCCCTGTCTGGCGATCGCCTCCGACGCCGTCGATCCAGCCGATCTCAAGGCTCCGCATGGCTGGGACATTAGGCAGGTGCAGCGTTCCATGTTCGGCTTCGGCCTTGTCAGTTCCCTGTTCGATTTCGTCACCTTCGCCTTCCTGCTCTACGTCGCGCGGGGCGAGGTGACGGCATTTCAGACCGGCTGGTTCGTGGAATCGCTGCTGACCGAACTGGCCATCATCTTCGTCATCCGCACACGTCGGCCGCTCTGGTCCAGCCCGCCGGGGCAACTGCTCGTGCT
Source organism: Devosia salina (assembly GCF_019504385.1). Classification (NCBI taxonomy): domain Bacteria; kingdom Pseudomonadati; phylum Pseudomonadota; class Alphaproteobacteria; order Hyphomicrobiales; family Devosiaceae; genus Devosia; species Devosia salina. Next base: position 1,638,821 of record NZ_CP080590.1, on the reverse strand, counting down.
GCTGGCGCTTGCAGTGGCCTCGGTGGCCATCGCCCTGCCCTATCTGCCCCTTGCCGACGCGTTCGGCTTTGCCCCGATGCGGGCAGATGTGCTGCTGGGGTTGGCGGCCATCACCGGCACATATCTGTTGACCTCGGAGTTTCTGAAGCAGCGGCTCCATCCGGCACGGCGAAGCGCACGGCGCCCGCCGGGTTGAACCGGCTATTGCCGTGTCTCAGGGGGACCGGCGCTGTCGACGTCCACTCCATCCACCAGCGTGTCTCCGGGATGGGTGATAACGATATCCCCTGGGTCCAGGCCACTCAGCACTTCCGCGAAATCGGCATTTCGCTGGCCCAACTGGATGAGGGCCAGCCTGGCCTTGCCGTCGATGACGCGGAACACGGCCCATTGGTCCGCGTCCCTGAACAGGGCACCGATGGGGACAAGCACCCGGTCCTTCCCCTCCCAGACCACGATATCGGCCACGACCCGAAAGCCGTGTCCCAGCCGCGACCAGACCTGGGGCGGATCGAGCAGGTCGAGGACCACCTCGGTGCGTTGCTCCTCGATGCCCAGGGCACTGACTTTGGTCACCGCAGCGGGGCTGATGCTGCTGACGCGTGCCCGTAACGGCTCACCACCCCAGTTCCTGATCGTGGCAGGCGCACCCAATGTGATCCGGACAGCGTCGAAAGAGAGGACTTGCACCACGACCTCCATGTTGGCGGGTTCCCCCAGCTCCATCAGGGGCGTGCCTGGCTGCACGGCCTGTTCGCTTTCGGTAAGAACCGTGAGGACTTGCCCGGCAATGGGGCTCGGCACATCTGCGCAGCATTGACCCGCCGGGGTGGTGGCACTGCCCTGGATGAGCGTGGCGCGGGCGCTTTCGAGATCCTGCTGGCGCATGGCAAGCGTTGCTTGTGCAACCTGGACATCCCGCTTCGCCATCGAGAGGGCGAGCGTGGCCTGCTCATTGACCTGCGCGGAAACGACGCCACGCTCGGCGAGGGCCGCCTTTCGGGTCGCATCCGCATCCGCATAGCCGGCGCGCGACTGCGCTTCCGAGAGCGACGCCTCGGCCAGCTGTACGGCTGCCTCCGCTGCTGCAACGGCGGCCTCGGCGATCAGGCGCGAGCGCTCGTCGAGCAAGCCGGGCGGCGCCGGTTCGATCACGGCGACGGTCTGACCCAGGGTGACGGGATCGCCGGCGTGGATATCGACGCGCACCAGCCGGCCGGCCACTGGCGCTGTCACCCGATAGACTTCCCTGATGCGCGAAACGCCTTCCTCCTCGACGGTCACGGCGAGGCTGCCCCGCTCGATCACGGCCACTTCCACGGCCACCGGCCGGGGCCAAAGGGCCCAGGCAGCACCGGCCAAGATGCAGGCAATGATCGCTATGCTGATGATGCGTCCCACCATTTCTATTCCCTCGTCTTGAGCACGGCGATCATGTCGAGACGGTCAATGCGCCGCCTTACGACCAGGCCGGAGAGCCCCGCCGCGGCGGTCACCACGGCGGTGGAGTACACAAACACGCTCGGCTCGAGCACCAGGGGCATGGTGAAGAGCTCGCTCGAAAAGCTGCTGACCATGCCGCGCGCCAGGCCAATCCCGAGCAGCCAGCCGATGGGCTGGGCGAGTAGCGTCACCATGGCGATCTCGGCCAACAGCAGCATCGAGACTTCGCCCCGGCTGAAGCCGAGCACCCGCAGGCTGGCCATTTCGCGCCCCTGCTCGGAGAGCGATATGCGCGCAAAATTATAGACGACGCCGAAGGCGATGACCCCGGCCATGGCCAGCAGCACGCCGATCATCACGAACATGTTCTGCGCCATGGTCTCGCGGAAGCGCTCGAGCGCGACCGAGCGGAGGCTGATCATGCCCAATGCCGGCGTCGCCTTGAGCGCGGCGAACAGCTCGGCTTGCTGCCTTTCGTCGATCTCGACATTGACGCCCGATATCTGCGGCGAGCGGCCCAGAAGCGTGTCGAGGGCCTTGAGGTCCATATAGGCGGCGAGGCCGAGATAGCCTTCGATCAGACCTGCGACACCGACGGCATACATTCGCCCGTCGCCATCGAGCGGTCTGATCTGCACATTGTCGCCCGGGCCGACCCTGAGCAGCCGGGCGAGCGCCCGGCTGACGATCAGCCCCTCATCGGGCAAAACGACAGGTCGAAGCTGGTCATCGAGCAGGCGGGCCTGGTCGCTCCCTCTTGCATAGGCCGTGAGGCCGATGCGCCGGCTGACGGGACCCTTGCTGATCTCGACGCCCACGCTTGCGAAGGGCTCTGCCGCCAGGACGCCCGGAAGCCGAGCGACCTCATAGAGCGCTGCAGCCGGCTTGGATCCGAGGAAGGTGATGGTCCCGTCCTGCCGTTCCGTGCGGTTGAAGGTGTAGTCGACCATGTAGTTGATGGCGCCCACCGACCAGAGCGAGCCGATCAGAATTGCCGTGGCCAGGGCCAGGCCCACCACGCCGCCGGCGGTTCGCCAGGGCCAGTGCAGCAGGTGTCGCAATACGATGATCCAGCGTTGCGGCACCTCGAAATGGAATGGATTGCGGGCACCCAGTATCCGGCGATAGACCGGCGGAGCCGGCGGCACCATGGCCACGGCCGGCGGCAGCCATGCCGCCTGGCGGACGGCGCGCACCGCGCCCAGGACGGACGCACCCATGGTCACCGCAGCCGCAATGACATAGATGGCCGGGTCGCGGCTGAAGGTTAGCACCGGGAAGCTGTAGTAGCGCGCATAGAGCACGGTAAGCGCATTGCCGGCCCAGATGCCGAAACCATAGCCGACGACAATGCCGAGCACGGCGATCAGCAGCACGAACTCGACATAGTGCCAGGCGATGCTCCAGGAGCTGTAGCCCAGCGCCTTGAGTAGGCCGATCTGCTCCCGCTCGAGGGCAATGAGCCGGGTCAGCGTCATGTTGACGAGAAACGCTGCCACGACGAGGAAGATGGGCGGCAGCACGGCGCTCATGCCGCGCAGCTGCGTCAGTTCGGCATCGAGAAACACGTGTGAAGTCTGCTGGCTGCGTCCATAGGCGCCCTGCCCGCCATAGGGGGCAAGCAGGCGGTCGAGCTCTTCGATAACGCTGTTCGCGGCAGCGCCAGGCGCCAGCTTGAGGGACACCGTATTGAAGGCCCCGGTCAGGTCATAGGTCGCCGCGATCATGGCTTCGGGCATCCACAGGACCCCGAACCGTCCCTCGCTGGGCATGATTTCGCCCGGCGTCATGGCGTAGATATAGTCGGGTGCCAGCGCGATGCCGGTGATGGTGACCGGGCGGTGCGTGCCGTTCATGACGACATCGAGGCGGGAACCGGGCACCAGGCCGCGCGCCTTGGCAAAGACTTCGCTCACGACGGCCTCGGTGGATTGGCCGGTTTCGGGGAGCCGGCCGCTGCGCAGATGCAGCTGGTTGAGCGGCTGGGGTCCCGCGGGAAGGGAGATCAGGAGCACCGAGGCCGGCTCTGCAAGGCCCTCGACGTCGGCGGGGGCGAGCCTGACGATGCGGGCGTCCACGACGAGGACGCCGTCCAGCTCGCCGATCGCCGGAAGCAGGGATCGCGGGGCTCGCGCCACGCTGGCGAAGATATCGGCGAAGTTGTTCCGCGCGTAATAGTCGGCCCGGGTCCTTTCCAGGGACTGATACGTGCCTATGCCGATGATCAGGGCCGCCACCCCGGCGGCGATCACCAGGCCAATGGACGCCGCCTGGGCCCAGAGGCGCCGCAATTCCCGCAACAGCTTGATGTGCAGCGCGTTCATGGCTCTCACCAGCTTATCGCGGAAGCCGGGAGACGTGTCTGGTTCGTCTCCACTGAAGCAATCCGCCCATCGGCGAAATTGATGACGCGATGCGCGATCGCGCGGATGGCCACATTGTGGGTGATGACCAGCGTCGTCGTGCCGAACTCGGCATTGACGCGCAGGAGGGCCTCCAGGACCACGACGCCGGTCTTGGAATCCAGCGCGCCGGTGGGCTCGTCGCACAGCAACAGGTCGGGCCGCTTGGCGATGGCGCGCGCGATGGCGACCCGCTGCTGCTCCCCTCCCGAGAGCTGCGCCGGAAAGTGGTTCATGCGATCCGCAAGGCCGACCAGGTCGAGCGCTTCCTCCGGCCGCATGGGCCTGCGGGAGATCTCGGTGACCAGTTTCACGTTCTCGCGGGCCGTCAGGCTTGGAACCAGGTTGTAGAACTGGAAGACAAAGCCGACATGATCGCGACGATAGCGGGTCAACGCCGCTTCGCTGGCCCTGGCCAATGGGTGGTCCAGGAACCAGGCTTCGCCTGAGGTCGGCGTGTCGAGCCCGCCAACGAGGTTGAGAAATGTCGATTTGCCCGACCCCGAGGGGCCCAGGATAACGTCGAACTCCCCGGCCGATGCCGCGAAGTCCACCCGGTCCAGGGCCAGTACCTCGACGTCGCCCATCTTGTAGATCTTGGTCAACCTGCTTGTTTGCAGCAGCGGTTGATGCGGCGGCAAGGTATGGCCCCTCCTCCCCGATTGTCGTGTCTGCTATCGGTTCACCATCATCCGCGCATTCTGCCCGGCGTTGCGAACCTGTCATTGACCTCTATCAAACGATAGCAAAGCACCGGCCAGCGGCTGAGGACGCGCGCTGAGCCGATCGGCCGCTCACGACCCCCATGCACCCCAAGGGGCCGGCGCGGCTGGATATTCCAGCCGAGGTCACCGAACGCTGGGTCCCAGGCCTCTATCAGTCCGAGCCCCGCCCCGACGCGTCCGGCCGTGGCCAGGACGGATGATGAGGACGATTCAGCACGCATGGAGGGGGTAAGGTTTTAGCCAAACTCGGCTTTTTGGGTGGCTGTCCAGCTTGTATTGAGGTCATGTTGGCCGAGGCGAAGCGCCTGGCACCGAAGACGTCCTGTGGGACGGCATGCGGCCCTACAGCGACGTCAGGCCCGCTAGGACGACTTGAATGGGGTCGAAATCGGTATTCCGGTTCTGTCTCTTTGTTTCCACCCCACGGCCGTCACCCTCGGCCTTGAGCCGAGGGCCCTGTACTTTGGGGTTCGGTCGCGCCGGGACGGGTCAAAACAGACCTTTAACTGTCGTTGGGATGGACCGGGTCGGCGAACGGGGCGTCGGGATCGCATACATAGAACAGGATGGTGACCGCGGGTACATCGCCCTCGTTGCTTCCGACCATCTTCACGTGAGGCGGTTCGACGAACACCTGTCCGGCCCCGATTGACAGAGGCTCGCGCCCGTCGAGCCTGAGCGTGAACACCCCCTCGGTGACGTAGACGGTCACCGGAAAACGGTGCGAGTGGTGAGGGGTTACGTCGCCGGGCTGAAGCACGGCATGCAAGACTCGAACTTCCTGCCGGCTGCCCTGTGGCAAGGTGTCGAGGACCTCGCGATGCAGAGGCGTCAGCTTGGCCATGCCCTGATCTTTCGCGGTGCGCGTCACACCTATGTCCAGAGCTGCGATCATCGTTTCGACTGTTGCCTTTTCCATTTGACTCCTCCTCAGTAGCGGTGCTCCAGAGGTAGCTGCTCGAGATTAGCGACGGGAGCCGCAAGTTTGCGGAAGGGCCCAGCAGAAATGCATAACTCGGCCATGTTCGACTGGAACGACCTGCGTTACCTGCTAGCGGTGTCGCGAAACGGCTCCACACTCGCGGCAGCACGGGCATTGGGAGTCAATCAGTCGACAGTGCATCGGCGCATCCTCGAACTGGAGCGGCGGATCGGCATCTCGCTGGTGCATCGATACCCGACTGGCTATCAGTTGACCGAGATGGCAGAGCGCCTGCTGCCCGCAATTGCCAACGTGGAAGCAAGCATCTCGGACCTGGAGCGAGCGATCGTCGGCCTCACCAACGACCTTGCCGGTGTGGTCCGACTGACCTGCCCCGAGCCGATACTCTCCCGCCTGATGGCTTCCGGCTTTGTCGATCGGTTTCATGCGCGCTATCCCGGCCTCAGGATCGGCTTCGTCATCAGTGATCAATACGTTGACCTTGCCGGTGACGCCGCTGACGTGGCGTTTCGTTCCGGCGATCCGGGCGACGAGCGGTTGGTCGGACGCAAGATCGCCGACTCCAGTTGGGCCGTCTATGCCAGTCGCGACTACCTCCAGCGCCGAGGCCAGCCGCGCTCGATTGAAGATCTCGTGCAGCACGACCTTATCGGCTTCGACGGTGTGATGGAGAACCACCGCGCCACGCAATGGCAAGCCAGCGCACTACCGGGAGCCCGTATCGTAGCGCGGAACAACAGCGTTCTCGGCGTGGTCACGGCAGTCAAGTCGGGGCTTGGCGTGGCGCCGCTACCAACCGCCATCGCCGACACCGAGCCGGACCTCATCCAGGTGCTCCCACCTGTGCCGGAACTGGCACGATCCTGGTACTTGCTCTGTCACCCGGACCAGAGATCGACCCCGCGTATCTCGGCATTCATCGATTTCGTCGTCAGCGAGATACCGGTCCTAAGGAAGGTCCTTGGCGGGTAGCCCGCCGTCAGGGCCAAAAAGCCGCGGTTCTGTCACTTTGGCGATGAGCTCCTCACTGGTCCATCCGCAACGCGCCCCGTTTCTGCCGTTCGGCCGGCCCCACTCTCTCCGAAAAGCCGTCTGTCCGGATCCAGCCGAAACGAGTTTCAGTTAGCTGTCCCGCGCTTCAAGGTCTCTGATGGCCAGGTCCATGACCTCCAGCGCCAGTGGGTTCGGAAAGCGCCGCTGCAGGGTCACGGCCAGAAACTGTTCGGTGATGTCCTTCAACTGCGCGCGTTCGACCAGAAGGCCGGAGGCCAGTTCGTCGCGCACCACGATCGGCGGCAGAACGGCGAGGCCCGCGCCGCCCCGGACCAGGAGGCGCAGGGTCGCCATGTCATCCGCCTCGGCGGCGATCCGAGGGACAATGCCGAGACGTTCAACAAGACCGTCGAAGGCGGTGCGAAGTGCCGTTTCCGGCGTCGGGAGGATCAGGGGCGCGCTCGTCAGGACCGATGCCAGCGTTTCCTCGCCGGTCGCCACCGTCGGATAGCCCACCACGCTGACCGGCTGTTCGGACAGGGCGCGCACGATGAATGGGCTCGCTGCGTCGCGCGCCGGGGCAAGATTGGTCAGTGCCACATCGAGGTTGAGCGACTGCAGCCCGCGCATCAGGTCTGCCTGCGTTCCCGAGCGGATGATCACCTCGACATCCTCCCGCCCGATGAGCGGGGTCACGAAGCCGATCAGGAAATTGCGCGACAAGGTCGAGAGGGCGCCGACCCGCAGAACACGGCGCGCCCCCTGCGCCAATGCCAGTGTGGCGGTCAGATCGTCGGCGGTGCGAAAAATCGTTTCGGCATGGTCGAGCGCGATGCGTCCGGCCTCGGTCAGCACAAGACCGCGTCCCCGCCGTTCGAAGAGGTCGTGGCCAAGGGACGTCTCCAGCGTGCGCAATTGCGTGGAAACCGCGGATTGCGAAAGGTTCATCGCCTGTGCGGCGCCCGTGAGCGTGCCGACGCGGGCGACGGCGCGAAAAAGACGGAGGTGGTGCAGATTGAGCTGGGACATGGTTCTATAAAAACGAATGATAAGGCGTAAAATATGTAATTTTCTTGAAGTCAGGCAAGGCGTATCTCGCGGGCAGCAGCACAAACCAAGGCGCAGCCATGACCTTGCCGATCCTGACATTGCTTTCGCCGCTGGCCGTGTTGGCCACCGCGCTCCTCGCCATCCGCACACCGGGCCGGCGCCCAGGCAGGCTGCCGCGGATCGCCGAGGTGTCGGCCATAGCCGCGCTTGTCTTGGCCCTTGCGGGCCTCCTGCAGCAGATTGTGGCCGGTTCGGCGGCCATCTCCACCCAGGGCGGCCTCGTCGGCTTCCGGCTCGACGCGATCAGCGCCACGATGACCTCGCTCGTCGCCTTCATCGGTTGGATCGTGGTCCGCTATTCTCGCTTCTATCTCGATGGCGAAGCGCGGGAGGGCGCTTTCCATGGCTGGATGCTCGCAGGGCTTGGTGCGGTCCTGCTCCTGGTCCAGGCGGGGAGCCTGCCAGTGCTTGTTGCGGCCTTCCTGGCCATTGGGGCCGCGCTGCGGCACTTGCTGCGGTTCTACGCCGAGCGGCCCGAAGCGCGGCGGGCCGCGGCAAAATTCACCCTGGTCTGGGGCCTGGGCGATGCGACCCTCGTGCTGGCGACGCTGCTCCTGGCGCAAGCCTATGGCACAGTGGACATAGCCACAGTGAGCGCCGCCGTGACGGCGAAAGGTCTCACACCAGCCGCGCATGCTGCCGTTGCGCTCATGGTACTGACAGCGGTCTTCAAGACTGCAGCCTTTCCGCTCCATGGATGGCTGACCGAGGTCATGGAGGCGCCGACGCCGGTCTCAGCCCTCCTGCATGCCGGCATCATCAATTCTGGCGGTGTCCTTCTCATCCTGATGGCGCCCCTCGTCCAGGCAAGTCCAGGAGCCATGGCGACGCTCGTCATGATCGGCGGGTTCACCGCACTCTTTGGCGGCATGGTCATGCTGACCCAGAGCGTGGTCAAGACAGCACTGGCCTGGTCGACCGTGGCGCAGATGGGCTTCATGCTCCTGCAATGCGGCCTGGGACTGTGGCCCCTCGCGCTCCTGCACATCGTGGCGCACTCCCTCTACAAGGCCCATGCGTTCCTCTCTTCGGGGGGCGCGGTGGTGGCAGTGCTGCAGGCGCGCAAACCCGGCCCCATCGCCGTGCCTGATCTCGGCGCGGTGGCGCGGTCTTTTGGACTGGCATTGGCGCTCTTCACCGCTGTCGCCTGGGGCTTTGGCTTCCTAGCAGGGCCAAAGTCTGCCCAGGCGCTGGCGCTTGGCGCGATCCTGATTTTCGGCGTGGCCTATCTGGTGGCCCAGGGTCTGGCGGATGCCGCGCCAAGAGCACTGACCCTGCACACCTTGCGCGCCTCGCTGGGCACCGCCGTGGCCTATTTTGCCCTGCATATCGTGGCGAGCGCGCTATGGGGGCCAGGCCTGCCTGCAGCGCCGGTCGCCGGCCCGCTGGAATGGGCGCTGATCGTGCTCGCGCTCTTGTCTTTCGGCCTCGTGGCCTTCGCGCAGGCGCTATTTCCGCACTGGGCCCACCACCCGGCGACGGCGGGGCTGCGGGTGCATGTCGCCAACGGCCTCTACCTCAACGCCCTCCTGGACCGCGCCATCGGCGGCCTGAAAGCATCCAGGACACACTGATCGAAAAGGACAATCGAGATGTTCATGAGTCAAACCTGGACGCAGTCGGCCAGCGCCGCAGATATCCTGAAGGCGGCCGAGGCTGCGGCGCGGGCGATCCCGCCGGCCTTCCCGCTCGAGGGCACGGTTGCGGTCAATTCGCTCCTGGGGCAGGCAGGCGAGGACATGGCCAAGGCTGCGGCGCGTCTCGGCCGCGTCGCCGGCGTGACACTGACGCAGGACCGCGCCGCCTATGCCAGGCAGATAGCCGAGGGCAAGATCCTTGCGACAGACCTCCAGGCGGCGCTGGATGCCAGCGCATCGCCACTGAAGCCCGATAATCTCGACACCCTCAGGGCCGTCCTTGCCCGGCAGCCGGCTGCGCCCATGGCATTGCCGACCGTCGCCGATCTTGCCCTGCGGGAGAGCGGCATCGACTGGCCCGCCGTCATCGCGCGGAGCTTCGGGCTCTGGGCGGCCGGGCATTTCGACCGCGGCCAGGCTTTCTGGACGCCGACGCCCGGACTTGGCGCCTATGCCTCCTGGAGGGCCTGGGCAACAAACGACATGACACCCGAAATTGCCGGGTTGAGGGGCTTCTGCTCCCATGTGGCCGCCGCGCCGGACACCGCCGATCGGGCCATCCTGCGCGCGACCACTGCCCTTGGCCTTGCCGGAGAAGGCGCGGAAACTGCGCTGCATCGGCTGCTCATGGACCTTGGCGGTTGGTCGCAGCATGCCCGGTGGCTGCTTTGGCAGGCGGAACTAAGCGGCACGACCGACGCAACGCTGACCGACATGCTCGCGATCCGCCTGATCTGGGAAGAAGCGATCCTGGCGCAATTCCCCGAGGTGACCGAAGCGTGGCTGGCGACGGTGGCGGCCCATGCCGAACCTATTGCACCAACGCAGGACCAGGTGATCGACACGATCCTGCAGACGGCCGCCGAGCATGCCTATCAAAGGCAGTTGATCTCGCTTCTCGGTGCGCCAAAGCGGCCCGAGAAGCGGCCAGCGGTTCAGGCGGCCTTCTGCATCGATGTGCGGTCGGAAGTCTTTCGGCGGGCCTTCGAGGCCCAAACCCCCGACATCCAAACCATCGGTTTTGCCGGCTTTTTCGGCCTGCCGCTGTCCCACAAATCCCGGGGTTCAGATATCGAGCAGGCGCATTTGCCTGTTCTGCTCGCACCGACCATGCATAGCACGAGCCAGGCGGACGAGAAGACCGAGCAGGCCGTCCGGATCGGAGCGCGTGCCAGGCGCGCGTGGGGCCGGTTCAGGCAGGCCGCAGTGTCCTCGTTCGCCTTCGTGGAGGCCGCAGGGCCGCTCTATGGCTGGAAGCTCGTGAAGGATGCGTTCGGTCTCGGCGCCGCGGGGCTGAAGCCCGAACCCGCTCCCCAGATCGTGGGCGGCCTGACCGCCGCGCAAAAGTCCAATATTGCAGCGGCCGTGCTGCGGGCAATGAGTCTGACAAAGGGGCATGCCCGCCTGGTGCTGCTGCTCGGCCATGGCGCCCATGTCACCAACAATCCGCATGCAAGCGCCTATCAGTGCGGCGCCTGTGGCGGCCAGACCGGGGAGGTCTCCGCGCGGATCCTGGCTGCGCTTCTCAACGATCCCGACACGCGGGCGGGCCTCCTGGAGCAGGGGATCGAACTGCCAGAGGACACGCTTTTCATCGCCGGTCTCCACGACACGGTGACGGACACTGTGACCTTGCATGCCGACGCCGAGCATGGGGCGCATGGACCCGATATCGCACAGGCGATGGGTTGGCTGAAGGCTGCCGGGTCCATGGCAAGGGCCGAGCGCGCCCTTCGTCTCCCCGGCGCGACGTCAGAGAGCCTTGCCCGCCGCGCAGTCAACTGGGCCGAGGTGCGCCCGGAATGGGGCCTGGCCGGCTGCGCGAGCTTCATCGCAGCGCCCCGCAGCGTCACAGCCGGAGCTGATCTTGGCGGCCGGACTTTCCTTCACACCTACGACTGGAAGCAGGATAAGGGTTTCTCGACCCTCGAGCTGATCCTGACCGCTCCCGTCGTTGTCGCGAGCTGGATCAACCTTCAATATTACTGCTCCGCTGTAGCCCCTGACACCTTCGGTGGCGGCAACAAGCTGATCCACAACGTGGTGGGTGGCATTGGCGTTGTGCAGGGCAATGGTGGCACTTTGCGGCCTGGACTGCCCTGGCAGACAATCCATGACGGAGAACAGCTGATGCATGAGCCCCTGCGCCTGACGGTGATGATCGAGGCCCCGAAAGCTGCAATCCTGGACGTGCTCGACCGTCACGCAGAGGTGCGCGCGCTCTTCGACAACACCTGGCTGCACCTCTTCGCGATTGAGGATGGCAAGGTCACTGGCCGCTACCTCCCCGGCCTGGCATGGGCCGACGAAATGAAGGCAGATCGGGCGGCCTGATGAAGCCCTTATCCGTCAACTCGTCGCATCTTGTCCTTGATGAGAGCCTCACTTGCCGTCGGCCAGTTTCCAGTGCTCTACGGCTTGGCCTGTGTTGTCCTGGCATTGTTCATCGGCTGGATTGGTGGTGTCGTGTTCAAACGCTAGGCCCGGTCTGCGCTGCCTCGTGCGGTGGTAGGTCCCACCATCAGAGCATTCGTGCAGCATGCCGAGGTCGGCGGGAAAAGCGGAGGCCGCTCTGCGAAGAACACAACGCCTTCGCAACGTTGAAACGCTGTCAGACCGGAAACTGAAACTTCATGGGGGGGAAGCTGCGCAAACCCTGGGAAAGGGTGGCGCGAGAGACGGGGCTCGAACCCGCGACCTCCGGCGTGACAGGCCGGCGCTCTAACCAACTGAGCTACTCCCGCAGCGCTTGCGAACAAGTCGTTCGCGCAACGTGGCGTCCATGTACTGGGCGCCTATTGTGAAGTCAAGCGCCCTCGCCGCATTCTGTCGCAGAAAATTCGAAAACCTGGATCGGGGCTGTGGAAAACTTTTTTCTCTCAATGGGAAAGCGGCGAAAGCTCAAGCGAACTCTGAGCCACACTGTGCCGGTGTCATCGTTGAGAAAGGTGGGAGGCGCGCACCGCGGCGGCACTCGCGCCCTCGGGCGCGCAAGCGGATATCGCGGGGGGAATGGTGGGCGATGACGGACTCGAACCGCCGACATCCTCGGTGTAAACGAGGCGCTCTACCAGCTGAGCTAATCGCCCCGGGCCGAAGCCACAGGTGAACGGCGCCCTGATTAGGGTGCCCGCCCCTGCCCGTCAACTGACATTTGCAGGAACATAAACGGCCCCGGCGTCATCCGCGCGGGGCCGATCGCCAAGTACAGGCAGGCAGCGATCTTAGTTGATCGCGTCCTTGAGGCCCTTGCCGGGCTTGAACTTGGCCTGGTTCGAAGCCGGAATCTGAATTTCCGCGCCGGTGGCCGGGTTGCGGCCGGTCGAAGCCTTGCGCTGGGAGACGGCAAAGGTGCCGAAGCCAACCAGACGAACTTCGTCGCCACCCTTGAGAGCAGCAGTAATGGCTTCGAACACTGCGTCAACCGCTTCGGCGGCCTGTGCCTTGGTGATCGTAGCCTTGTCGGCAACGACGCCAACCAGATCGTTTTTGTTCATAGCGTTTCCTCACAGTGAATGCCCGCCGTCTCTGGCGAACGAAAACGCCGACAACCTTTTGCGATTCTGCGCTCGGCGCAAGGAAATCCGGGGGTTTTCGGCGGCCCGACGGTGCAAAGCTGTTAATGGACCGGAAAAATCGGCCTCGCAAGCCCGGATAAGCTCAAATCCCGGGTTTGCCGGGGATTGTCCCCGCTTTGCCTATGCCGCCCCTCCAGACGCGATTCCGGCAGGTCGCCTTATGCCCACCATGAGCGGCAGGGCACAGAGGTAGATCCCAATGGCCACCAGCCATATCGCGCCCGGCCAGGTTGGGCGGAGCCCGAAATAGGCAAAGCTGAAAAGGAGGGGCCCGAACACCGACGCGAGGCTGACAAGGCTGGCCAGCACGCCCTGCAATTGCCCCTGCCTGCCGGAATCGACCTGCCGGGTCATGAGCGATTGAAGCGCCGGCATGCCGATACCCCCCAGGGCGAATATGGGCATGATGACGAAGACCAGCCAGCCCTGCCCCGCCCACGCCATCACCAGCATGGCGCTGATTTCGCAGGCCATGCCCAAAAGCAGCGCCCAACGTTCGCCCAGCCGCGCCACGGCGGGACCGGTCAGGAAGGCCTGCGCGATGGCATGAAGAAGGCCAAAGGCGCCAAGGGACAGGCCGATCATCATGCCGTTCCAGCCGAATACGTCCTCGCCAAAAATGGCCCAGGTCGTGCCATAGACGTTTCCGACAAGGCTCATGATGAGATAGATGCCCATCAGCGGGATAAGGGTCTTGAACGTGAAGGCCCAGGCCAGCGGCCGGAACGGATTGAGCGTGTCCCAGGTGAAATGGGCATCGCTCTGCCCCTTGCGCGATTCGGGGAGCACGAAGAGGGCGAGGGCGAAGTTCACCGCGTTCAGCGCGGCAGCGACCAGGAAAGGCGAACGCACCCAGACATCGCCCAGCACGCCGCCCAATACCGGCCCGACGATGAAACCGATGCCGAACATGGCATGGAACAGTCCGAATCGCCCTGCCCGTTCATCCTCGCTCGAAATGTCGGTGATGTAGGCCGTTGCCACGGCCATATTGGCACTGGTCACTCCCGCAATGGCGCGACCGATGACCAGGAGCCAGAGTTCGGGAGCGAAGGCCATGACGAGATAGTCGACAGCCGCACCAGCCAGCGACACCAGCAGCACCGGCCTGCGGCCGAACCGGTCGCTGAGCACCCCGAGTATCGGCGAGAAGAGGAACTGGCACGCCGAATAGAGCGCCAGCATCACCCCAAGGATGGTGGCGATATCGGCCGTATGACCCACTTCGCGCAGCAGTGCCGGCAGGATGGGAAAGATGAGCCCGATGCCGACGGCATCGAGCGTAACGGCCGCAAGAATAACGACCAGTGCCTTGTTCATGGGTCCCGCTCCAGTTTGACTGCGCCGCTGGGCGGACTGGCAGACGGGCTGCTCACGAACCCGCGATGACGCCCTGATGTAGGGCCGACGGTTCCATCCGACAAGCTTTTGCGATTGCGCCAGAATCCGCCTGATCGTGTCAGATTTTGGCAGCAGCGGTTGGCGCTGGCCGGACCAGCGATTGCAGCACCCCCGGCAGCAGCGCGGGAAGGTCCTCGCTGATCATGCCGGGGCCTCCGAACCGGTTGGCGGCCTCTGCGTGAAGCCAGACACCGGCGCAGGCCGCCTCGAAGCCGGACATGCCCTGCCCCATCAATCCGGCGATCACGCCAGCCAGCACATCCCCGGCGCCCGCAGTTCCCAGCCATGGGGGCGCGTTGTCGTTGATGGCAGCCCTGCCATCCGGCGCCGCAATTACCGTGTCACTGCCCTTGAGCACCAGGACGGCACCGGACCGTGACGTCGCGACCCGGGCCCGTTCAAGCTTGTCGCCGGTGATATCGGGGAAGAGCCGCACGAATTCGCCCTCATGGGGGGTGAGAACCACGGGCGGCTGCCGCGCCTGGATGCGCGCCCAGGCCGGCTCTGCCTGCGCGGCGATGCAGGTCAGCGCGTCCGCGTCGAGCACCAGTGCCGCGCTTGACCCCAAAAGAATGTCGATGTTGTCACTGGTCGCGCTGCTCACACCAGCCGCCGGCCCGACGACCGCGGCGGTGATACGCTTGTCGGTCATGACGTCGGCCAGTTGCTGAGCCGTTGCTATCGGACGCAGCATGATCGCCGTGACATGGGCGGCGTGCATGCGCAGCGCCTCTTCCGTGCCCAGCATCGTCACCAGTCCCACGCCGCTGCGAAATGCCCCGAGGGCCGAGAGACGCGCGGCGCCAGTTTGCAGCGGCCCGCCGGAAATCACGACGACGTGCCCGCGATCGAATTTGTGCTGGTCGGCACTGGCGAAGGGCACGGACCAGAGACCGGGCCTGTTCTGCCAGGTGGACACCGGGATCTCCGCCAGCACTGCCGGGGGGATGCCGATATCGGCAAGGTGCCGCCGACCACAATGGGTACGACCCGGGAGCAGCAGATGTCCGGGCTTGAAGCGAAAGAAGGTGACGGTTTCCGTCGCCTTGATGGCGGTGCCCCGTACGGCGCCGGTTGCCCCGTCGATTCCGCTTGGCACATCGATACTCACCACCGGAATACCTGACCCGTTGACGGCATCCACCGTGGCAGCAAGCGGACCCGTGACGTCTCGATCGAGCCCTGCTCCGAGCAGCGCATCGACAATGAGTCCAACGCCATCGAGGTCCGGCGCGTCCGGTCCGTCCATATTGCCGGTCCAGCGTGCAGCCATGGCTGCGGCATCTCCCTTGAGACGGTCGGGCGCGGTCGAGAGCCAGAGGCGGACCGCCCAGCCCGCCGCCTGCAGCAGCCGCGCCACCACGAAGCCGTCGCCACCATTGTTCCCCGGCCCGCACAGAACCAGTACAGGCCCTTTCGGGTAATCGCCGATGATCCGGTCGGCAACCGCGCGGCCAGCCGCTTCCATGAGGGTGAGCGAGGGTACGCCATGGGACACGGCCAGTCGGTCGGCCTGGGCCATTTGCGCGGGTGTCAGCAGGACGTGTCGATCGGGATTCGGCATGGCGGGGCATTCAGCTTCCGGAAGGCGGAGGCACCAAACCTTCGCGTTAGGAACAAATTTACAGCCTTGCGCTCACTTGAACAGACCTTGGGAGAAATCCTTAAGGACTCACACTTAGGGTTTTCACTGGTGATGGCAATTGGGAAGGGGAGCCCATGTCGTTGACCGCTGCAATCGATGACGAAAGTCTGCGCGCGTCCTTCAAATGGAATGATGTCCGATTCATCGGGGCGCTGGCGGGGCGGTACGCCCTGCCCGACCGTCGCCGCGGGCCCGATGACAAGATTCCCGTCTATGCCTGCCGGCTCTGCTCCATCTCCACCCGCATGCTCGTGGCCGTCGGCCCCGTGGTGGGCAAGGAGGGCGAATCCGTCTCCTCCCATTTCAACGAGTTCGGCATCCTGCGCGGCCGCATCACCCGGCGCCTGGCTTCCGGGTTCGTCACGGACCTGCAGCTTACCGACAGCGAGCGCGAGAAGCTGGCCGCGAAGATCGACTGGCACAAGAAGCATGTGCATGCCCAGGTGCCCGACAAGCGCGAGCATCGGCGTATCCTGCCGCGCGATCCGCGCAGCACCATCTTCCTGGCCGACGGCCAGCAAGTGCCCTGTTTCGTCATCGACGTGTCACGGTCGGGCGCGGCCGTCTCTGCCCATTACTGGCCGGAACTGGGTATGCCAATGGCCCTTGGCCGGGTGGTCGGCCGCGTGGTGCGGCATCTCGAGGTCGGCTTTGCCCTGCAGTTCATCCAGCCGCAGGAATTCGAAGACCTGGAAGCGCTGATCAAGCCGCCCGGCGAGTGAGCCGTTCCCCGATCGCCCGTTGACCCGCCCCGCTCAGTGGCCGGCGCGCCGTGCCTGGCGGCCCGCTGTTCACATCTGCCAAAAGATCGCCCTTTCGATAAATTGCAATCAATGTGCGCAACACGCCGTTGAGGCGACGGGCGCATGCTCATTCGACCACCAATGGGAGGTCGGCCGTGTCCGAAGTTCTGGAACGTCCAACGATTGCCTTGCACGGCATTTCCACCGTCGCGGGTCGCTATGTCA
The DNA here is from genome assembly GCF_019504385.1 of Devosia salina. Taxonomy (NCBI): domain Bacteria; kingdom Pseudomonadati; phylum Pseudomonadota; class Alphaproteobacteria; order Hyphomicrobiales; family Devosiaceae; genus Devosia; species Devosia salina. The sequence continues at coordinate 1,621,976 of NZ_CP080590.1, read as the reverse complement.
TCGGCGCGCAGCCGACGCATCCTGGCATCAATCTGTTCGCCTGCCGCCTGCGGATGATCGGTAGCGACAGCCTGCGGGTGACCGCGCCCGTCATTCCCCAGATCGGGGAGCCGGTATCGGTCAGCTTCACCTCGTTCGGCACGCTCAGCGGCAGGGTCAGCCGCCAGTTCGACGACGGTTTCGAGATCGAGTTCGACCAGAGCGCTGCCGACCGCGAGGCGCTCAATGCCCGCATCACCAGCTTCAGCGAAAAACTCTGGACCACGGCAACCGACCGGCGCGTGGCGCAGCGCGCCATGCCCAGCAATCCGCGCACCGTCATTGCAAGGCCCGACAATTGGTCGCAGCCGTGCCTGATCGTCGACTATTCGATTTCGGGCGCGGCCGTGTCGGCGGCGTTCCAGCCGGCCGTGGGCGAGATCGTCACCGTGGGCCGCGTCACAGGCGAGGTGGTGCGCCTGTTCGACTTCGGCTTTGCCGTGCGCTTTTTCGAACAGCAAAGCGCTGACAGCATCGAGGGCCTGCTCGAGGCGCCCGAGGAATGGCGCGAAGTGATGCGCCGCAGCTTCAAGGCCGTCTGACCGGGCAAAGGTAACCGCATGGTCACGCGTCGCGCCCCGCAGGCCGGGTGACGGCGCGTTTCCGCGTTCCTGTGCTGCTACCTGGACGCTCGCCGGCGCATGAAAAAGGGGCCCGAAGGCCCCTTCCCCACTCATTTCTGAGCCGCTTAGGCGGAGTAGTACATTTCGTACTCGACCGGGTGCGGGGTGTGCTCGAACTTGATCACTTCCTGCATCTTGAGGTCGATATAGCTGTCGATGAAATCGTCATCCATCACGCCACCGACCTTGAGGAAGTCGCGGTCGGCCGACAGGGCTTCCAGCGCTTCACGCAGCGAGCCGGACACGGTCGGGATTTCCTTGAGCTCTTCCTTGGGCAGCTCGTAGAGATCCTTGTCCATCGGGTCGCCGGGGTGGATCTTGTTCTTGATGCCGTCGAGGCCGGCCATCAGCAGAGCGGTAAAGGCCAGGTACGGGTTCGCCAGCGGATCGGGGAAACGCACTTCCACGCGCTTGGACTTCGGCGACTGGCCGAAGGGGATACGGCAGGAGGCCGAACGGTTGCGGGCCGAATAGGCCAGCAGCACCGGGGCTTCGAAGCCGGGCACCAGACGCTTGTAGGAATTGGTGGTCGGGTTGGTGAAGGCGTTGATGGCCTTGGCGTGCTTGATCACGCCGCCGATGTAGTAGAGGCACTCCATGGAGAGGCCCGCATACTGGTCACCGGCGAACAGCGGCTTGCCGTCCTTCCAGATCGACTGGTGGCAGTGCATGCCCGAGCCATTGTCGCCATAGACGGGCTTGGGCATGAAGGTCGCGGTCTTGCCATAGGCATTGGCAACCTGCTGCACGGCATATTTGTAGATCAGCACGTCGTCGGCCGACTGGATCATCGGCTTGAACTTCATGCCCAGCTCGTGCTGTGCCGAAGCCACTTCGTGGTGGTGCTTTTCGATGATGACGCCCATCGAGCCCATGGCTTCGAGCATCTCACCGCGCATGTCCTGGGCGCTGTCCAGCGGCGGAACCGGGAAATAGCCCTTCTTGAGGCCGATATGGTGGCCGTTATTGCCACCTTCATAATCGGCATTGTTGTTGATCGGCAGTTCCGAATGGTCGACCGAGAAGCCCACATTGTAGGTGGTGGTCGAGTACTTCACGTCGTCGAAGATGAAGAATTCGGGTTCGGGGCCGAACACCACCGAGTCACCGATGCCCGAGGACTTGACCAGGGCTTCGGCCTTCTTGGCGATGCCGCGCGGGTCGCGGTTATAGGGCTGGTAGGTGGCGGGCTCGAGAATGTCGCAGTTGATGGCGAGGGTCGAGGCGGCGAAGAACGGATCCATATAGGCGGAATCCGGATCGGGCATCAGCACCATGTCGGACTCGTTGATGGCCTTCCAGCCGGCAATAGAGGAACCGTCGAACATGACGCCTTCCTCGAACATGTCGGCATCAACCACCGATGCGTCCATGGTGACGTGCTGCAGCTTGCCGCGCAGGTCGGTAAAGCGCACGTCGAGATACTTGATGTTCTCGTCCTTGATACGCTGAACAATATCGCTTCCGGTGGTCATTAGGTCTTCCCCTGTCAAAATCGGATGCTTGTTGCTGTTTGTGGCGTCTGGCGTCTGAAGGGAGGCTTCAGAGCGCGTCGTCGCCGAATTCGCCGGTACGGATACGGATGGCCTGCTCGATTGAGTAGACGAAGATCTTGCCGTCACCGATGCGACCTGTTTGCGCAGCGGTGCGGATCGCCTCGATGGCCTTTTCGGCCAGATCGTCGGGGCAAACCACTTCGACTTTCACCTTGGGCAGGAAATCCACCACATATTCAGCGCCGCGATAGAGCTCGGTATGGCCCTTCTGGCGCCCGAAACCCTTGGCCTCGGTCACGGTGATGCCCTGCAGGCCAACTTCCTGCAGCGCTTCTTTGACTTCGTCGAGCTTGAATGGCTTTACGATAGCCTCGATTTTTTTCACTGGAGCCTCCACTGGCCGTTTTCGGCAGATACCGGCCACGTGTATGCACGGCCTGTGCCAGCTATCCTTGTGATCGAAAAGACGAATTAGAACAGCAGCTTGCGGGCCGCGCGCGCCATTTGCCGCGCCGCTCCGAGGATCGCTATGATCAAATATTAGACAGAATGCACATCATTTGCGCATCAAGGACCGGATCGCGGGTGCTCTCCGCGCGGGAATGATGAAAATGACGCCACTTATCGCAGCGGCGTTCGCGCATCGAGCTCCACGAAAGAAGGAAGACCACCTGACCCGCCGACACAGCCTCCATAGGCACGGGTTTGGTGCTACTATCGTCATTCCGGCCAAATCGCCAAGCTAGGCTTTGACTGCCTCACGCTCTTCATATAGATGCAACGCCAACCCGGCCGACGGGGACCCTTGCGGGTGTGGCGGAACTGGTAGACGCACTGGATTTAGGTTCCAGCGCCGCAAGGCGTGGAGGTTCGAGTCCTCTCACCCGCACCATAGCGGCCTCGGCCGAACGAGATTGAATCAAGACGGGATCAGACCCCAATGCAGGTAACCGAAACCCTCAACGACGGCCTCAAGCGCAAGCTCAGCGTCACCATTCCGGCCGCGGACCTCAATTCGCGCCTCGACGCCAAGCTCGAAGAGCTCAAGGGCCAGGCCAATATCAAGGGCTTCCGCCCGGGCAAGGTGCCGACTTCGCATCTCAAGAAGGTCTATGGCCGCTCGGCCATGTCCGAGGTCATGACCGACGCGATCAACGCCACCGTGTCCGACACGCTGGACAAGCGCGAAGAGCGCGCTGCCACCCAGCCCAAGGTCGACCTGCCGCAGGACCAGGGCGTCATCAATGACGTTCTCGATGGCAAGGCCGATCTCGCTTTCGAAGTCGAATATGAAATCCTGCCCGCTGTGACCCTGATGGATATCAAGGGCGTCAAGCTCAACAAGCCTGTCGTCGACGTCACCGACGAGGAAGTCGAAACCGAAGTGAAGCGCGTGTTCGCGCAGAACCGCGGCTATACCGACAAGGGCGACGACGCCGTCGTGGAAGACGGCGACCGTCTGGGCCTCAGCTTCGTAGGCAAGATCGGCGGCAAGGAATTCGAGGGGGGCTCGTCCGACCACGCGCACCTGACCGTCGGTTCGGGTGAATTCATCCCCGGCTTCGAAGAGCAGCTGGTCGGGATGAAGAAGGGCGAGACCCGCGAGATCAAGGTCACCTTCCCCAAGGACTACCAGAACGAAGAGCTGGCCGGTAAGAAGGCCACCTTCGAGGTCACCATTCTTCATGTCGACGGCCCTAATGCCGGCGAGCTGGATGACGAATTTGCCAAGAAGCTCGGCCTCGAAGACGTTGCCGCGCTGCGCAAGGCCGTTCGCGACCAGATGGAAAACGCCCTCAGCTCGATGGGCCGCCAGCACATGAAGCGCCAGGTTCTAGACGCGCTGGACGAAGGCCACAAGTTCGATGTGCCGGCCCAGCTGGTTGAAGCCGAGTTCAACACCATCTGGCAGCGCGTCGTGCACGAGATCGAGCACCACGGCCGGTCCTTCGAAGACGAAGGCACCACCGAGGAAGCCGCCAAGGAACAGTATCAGCGCATTGCCGAGCGCCGCGTGCGCCTGGGCCTGGTCGTCGCAGAAATCGGCAACCAGAACGAAGTGCAGGTGACCGACGAAGAGCATCAGCAGGCGCTGATCGCCGAAGTCCGTCGCTTCCCCGGCCAGGAACAGCAGGTTTACGACTACTACCGCAAGAACCCGCAGGCGCTGGCCAGCCTCCGCGCCCCGATCTTCGAGAACAAGGTCGTCGACCACATCATCGAGCTCGGCGACGTCACCGACAAGAAGATGACCCGCGACGAACTCGCCAAGCTGATCCAGGCCGACGAGGACGAGGTTCCGGAAGAGCACCACCACTAAGGTGGGGCATCCCAGAATTGAAGAGGCCGCCTCCGGGCGGCCTTTTTGTTTGCCGAATTGATCGCTCCGGCTGCCGTTTTGTTGAACCAAAGGCGGGGCCATTGGCTTGTGTTTCCAATAGAGGAGATTAAGCCAATGGCACACTATACCGCTGACGCCGGCTACGACCCCAAGGGCGCGCATAATCGCCGGCTTTCCCTGAACCTGGACCCCGATCATTTCGCGACCGAGGCCGGAATCACTACCGAACAATTGCGTGACTACGAAAGGACCAGCCCGGATCACGACTATGATCCGGCAGTGGCCGCGCGTGTCGCCGCCACGCTGGACCGGCTGGAGCGCAGCCGTCCCAATTTGCAGACCGGAAAGAGCGCGGTGCCGGGCCACAGCGCCCCGCGTCCCGAGCACGCCGGCGCACCGGACCATGCGCGGCACCCGCGATTGATGGACCACGAGCTGGTGCCTGAGGTGCTGGAAGGCGCGACCATTTATGGCGCTGGAAATCACACGATCGGTAAGGTTTCGCACATGCATGGCAGCGGCCCAAGCGCAGAAGTCATCATCGATGTCGGCGGCTTCCTCGGGATGGGGGCGAAGCCCGTTTCCATCAACATGGCCCAACTCGATTTCATGCGCGACGAGAACGGCAAGGTCCATGCGGTCACGTCATGGACCAAGGAGGATCTCGAGGCTATGCCGGAGCATCGACACCATTAGAGTGTCCATAGCCGCCCCGGATAATGTCCCGGAGCGGCGCGGTTTAGTGACTATGGTCTGGCCAGCCCTTCGGGTTTACTCCGCCATTTCGGCAAAGAACCGCTCGGGTCCATCGACTTCCACCAGCCTCTTGCGCTCGATCAGCAGAAACCTTGTTCCGATGGCGCGGAGGAACGCCCGGTCGTGGGTGACCAGAATGGTCGTGGCGCCCTGCTCCCGAATGTCGGCCTCCAGCTGCTCCTGGCCGGGGATATCGAGATGGTTGGTCGGCTCGTCCAGCAGGTAGAAGTTCGGTCGTTGGAGCCGTAGAGCGAGCAAGGCCAGTCGCGCCCGCTGGCCGAGGGACATGGTGCGAATTGGCTTTCCCTGCCGATCAGGGGGGAAACCGGCACCGGCCAGCAGCGCAATGGTGCGCCGGTCGCCTTCATCGAAGCGATGCAACAGGTAATCGAGCGGTGACGGATCAAGCGGCAGCCAGGCCAGGGCCTGGTCGAGATAGCCTGGCGCGAGTTGCGGACTGATCCGTAGCCCCGAGGGCACCGATCCGGCCAGAGCTTCTGTCACCACCCGCATGAACTGGGATTTTCCCGTGCCATTGCGGCCGAGCAGCACGATGCGGTCGCCTTGGAAGATATGCAGCTTGTCGATGGCAAAGAGCGGCGTGCCGTCGGGCGTCGCGATGGGCACATTCTCGAAGGCCATCATGACTTTTGCCTCGGCGCCGCTATTGCCCAGTTTCACCAGGCCGGTGCGTTCCTTGTGCGTTTCAAGCACCTGCGTTTCGATCTTCTCGGCACGGTCCCGCAACTGCTTGGATTTGACCGTGAGCAGGTCGCTGCCCGAATTGATGCCGATATTGGTGAGCTTGGCCGCCTGCTTGCGCAATTGCGCGGCCTGCTTGAGGTCGCGCTCCCGCTGCGCCTCTGCCGCGGCGTCGATCTGGTCCAGTTCGGCACGCGCCGCCGAATAGGCGAGCGGCAGATAGACTTGTTCGCTGGGCCTGAGGAAGAGCGTGCGATTGGTCGTGGCGTCGAGAAACGCGCGATCGTGGCTGGCGATCACCACCGGGATGCTGCGCGCCGCATAGGCGAGCCATTCCTCAAGCATCATGATACGCCCCAGGTCGAGGTGGTTTGTGGGCTCGTCCATCAGCAGCGCGTCGGGCTGCGTGACCCAGCTGCGGGCCAGGAGTGCCATGCGCTGCCAGCCGCCACTGAGTTCGCCCATTGGCTTGTCGCGAAGCTCCGGTGGAATGGACATTTCCTCGAGCACGACGTCGACGCGCCAGCTCTCGGCGTCCAGCGTTGCCGCGTCGAGTGCCGAAGCAACAAAGCTTGTCAGGCCCTGGCCAAGAGCGGTGGCCGGTACTTCCTGGGGCACAAAGCCGATGGAGAGGCCGCGCGAGCGGGTGATGTCGCCCTCGCTCAGCTCGGCTTGTCCCGCCATGGCGCGCAGCAATGTACTCTTGCCACGCCCATTGGGAGCAACAAGACCAACATGGTCACCGTCGGCGATGACGAGATTGAGATTGGAGAAGAGAAGTTCGCCCGCGCGGTGGCCGGCATTTTTGAGGCTGATTGTGCCCATGATATTCGCTCACTGGATCGGTGCCGCATCGAACGGGCACCATTGCCATCAGGTCGGCGCCTGGCTCGGGCCAGGTCGCCATGAAGGGCAAACCAGAGATCGGGAACGGAAATGTTACGTCCGGACCAGGCTGGTCAGCCCTGCAGCGCGTGCCGCAGGGCATGGACGGGTCCACGGGAACGATGCGTCTGAAAAACAGTCATGCAGCCCTCCCCTTTCGTGGACCAACCTCGAATGCCAATACCTAACCGCGCTGCCGGTGCAACGCAAGTCAGGTCAGGCAAGATAGAAGAGCATGCTGGTGCCGATCAGGGCCCCAAGGCGAGACACGCGGAGACTGGCCAGCCGGTACGCAATACCAAAAAATCCGGCTATCGGCCAATATCCGAGAGACGCAGAACCGACCGTGACCGATTGATACGCAATACCCGGCTGTTCGGTTCGCATACGGCAACTCCAGACAAAAACCGTATGTCCATCTGTCTATCAGGACGCACTTAAGAAAGTGCTCCCAAGAAGGAAACGAGGGGTAAACCGGCCGCCCTATCTTGGGACGAAACTGTTCCGATGCCGTGCGCTCGCGGAAATCGATCCGGGGTGCCGTTTTCGTGTTCAGCATCCGTTCATCTTGACGGTCCTGGACCAGTTCAGGCTGTGGGAATTGCCCCGAGAGCCAGACCCGCGGAAATGCTTGCGATATGGTAGAGATTGGACCTGCCCGATTCGGGCCGAACCTATGGAAAGTGCATGTCAGACCTCTTCGGAAGCGCCGCTCCCACTCCCGAACCGCCAAAGGAACCGACGCCGGCCAAGCCTGCGCCCCGGTCGTCCGCGGCGCCGCCGGAAGCGTATGGCGCGTCAGATATCGAGATTCTGGAAGGACTTGAGCCGGTTCGCCGCCGCCCGGGCATGTATATCGGCGGCACCGACATCAATGCGTATCACCACCTTTTCGCCGAGGTGATCGACAACTCGATGGACGAGGCCATTGCCGGCCACGCGACGCGCATCGAGGTGCATCTGGGCGCCGATGGATACATCACGGTTACCGATAATGGCCGCGGCATCCCGGTCGAGAAGCATCCGAAATTCCCCAATCGCTCGACCCTCGAAATCGTCCACACGGTCCTGCACGCCGGTGGCAAGTTCGACAGCAAAGCCTATGAAACTTCAGGCGGATTGCACGGCGTGGGTGTCTCGGTCGTGAACGCATTGTCCGACGACATGGTCGTCGAAGTGGCCCGCGACCAGCAGCTCTACCGCATCCAGTTCTCCCGTGGCCTGGTGGTCGAGGACGTGGTCAATGTCGGTCGGGTGCAGAACCGTCGCGGCACCACGACGCGCTTCCATCCGGACCCGCAGATCTTCGGCCCGACCGCGCATTTCTCGGCCGGCCGCATCTTCCGCATGACCCGCGCTAAGGCCTATCTCTTCGGCGGTGTGGAACTGCGCTGGAGCTGTGACGAAAGCCTTGCCAGTGATGAGGTGCCGGCCAAGGCGGTATTCCACTACCCCGATGGCCTCAAGGACTACATGACGGCCCGGATCGAGGGCGAGACCCGCATCACCGACGACATTTTTGCCGGCCGCAGCGGCAGGCCGGGCAGCCATGGTTCGGTGGAATGGGCCATTGCCTGGACCATTGGCGATGGCGGGGTGCAGTCCTACTGCAATACCGTGCCGACACCCGATGGCGGCACGCATGAGGCGGGCCTGCGCATGGCGCTGCTTCGCGGGCTCAAGAACTATGCCGAACTGACCAAGAACAAGGGCGCCGCCAATCTGACGGCCGAGGACGTGCTGACGAGCTGTGCGGCCATGCTGTCGGTCTTTGTGCGCGAACCGGAATTTGTGGGCCAGACCAAGGACAAACTGGCCTCTGGCGAGGCGACCCGCATTGTCGACACCGCGCTGCGCGATGCCTTCGACCACTGGCTGGCGGCCTCGCCGCAGCAGGCGGGAAAGCTGCTCGACTGGGCGATCGAGCGCGCCGAGGAGCGCCTCCGCCGCCGCAAGGAGAAGGAAATCGACCGGGCGAGTGCGACGCGCAAGCTGCGCCTGCCCGGCAAGCTGGCAGACTGTACGCAGAACGCGGCGCAGGGCGCGGAATTGTTCATCGTCGAAGGCGACTCGGCCGGTGGATCGGCCAAACAGGCGCGCAACCGTGCCAATCAGGCCGTTCTGCCGCTACGGGGCAAGATTCTCAACGTAGCAGGCGCCAGTCGAGACAAGCTGGCGGCCAACCAGCTCATCGCTGACCTCGTCCAGGCGCTGGGTTGCGGGACCCGGGACCGGTTCGTGGAAGACGACTTGCGTTACGACAAGATCATCATCATGACCGACGCGGACGTGGATGGTGCCCATATCGCGTCACTGCTCATCACCTTCTTCTTCCAGGAGATGCCGCGCTTGATCGAGAACGGGCACCTTTACCTTGCCCTGCCACCGCTCTACCGCATCAGCCAGGGCGGAAAGACGCTTTATGCGCGTGATGATGCCCACAAGAACGAACTGATGGAGACTGAGTTCACCGGCAAGGGCAAGGTGGACATCACCCGCTTCAAGGGCCTGGGTGAAATGCCTTTCGCGCATCTGCGCGAGACCACCATGTCGCCCAAGACGCGGACTCTCCTGCAGGTGAAGATTTTGGACGACCGGGATGCGACACGCCACACGGTCGACCGCCTGATGGGCAACAAGCCGGAGGCGCGCTTCGAGTTCATCCAGGAGAATGCGGCCTTCGTCACCGACCTTGATGTGTGAGCCATCTTAACCGCGTTCGCTCTGTTGGCACCCAAGACCGTTGACACACAAGGGGTTTGCGCTATGGTCCGCGCCGCTGGAGTTTTCCCAATGGCGGGTGGCGATTGAACCGCTTGCCACGTTTCGGGGGCCAGCGGGACATTGGTGCCAGGCCGGGTTCGGCGACCGTTCCGGTGTCCATCTGCGGGTGCTTGCAGTATTTCCTTTCTCATCCGCAGTCCTGCAAGACCCTCGCCCAAAGGGCGGAGCTTGCACAACTCCAATGACCGGTGCACCGGCCCGAGTTCTTCGGTCCGGCCAGGCATCGGGCAGCACCGTTGAGTGGAACGACCGACTTGACCGACGACTTTTCCGGACTGGGCCTCTCGAGCAAGGTCACCGACGCGGTGGCCGCGGCAGGCTATAGCAAGCCAACCGAAATCCAGGCTCAGGCCATTCCGCACCTTCTGCAGAAGAAGGACCTGATCGGCATTGCCCAGACTGGCACCGGCAAGACGGCATCGTTCGTATTGCCGATGCTGACGCTGCTGGAAAACGGCCGGGCCCGCGCCCGCATGCCGCGCACGCTCATTCTCGAGCCGACGCGCGAGCTTGCCGCGCAGGTCTCGGAGAATTTTGAGAAATACGGCAAGAACCACAAGCTGACGATGGCCCTCATCATCGGCGGCGTGTCGTTCGAAGACCAGAACAAGAAGCTCGATCGCGGGGTGGACGTGCTCATTGCCACGCCCGGCCGCCTGCTTGACCAGATCGAGCGCGGCAAGATCATGCTCAACGGCGTGGAAATCCTTGTCATCGACGAGGCCGACCGCATGCTGGACATGGGCTTCATCGACGACATTGAAAAGATCGTCAATCGCCTGCCGCCGCGCCGCCAGACCATGCTGTTCTCCGCCACCATGGACGCACAGATCGAGCGGCTGACCAAGAAGTTCCTCAAGGACCCGGTCCACGTCCAGGTGTCGCGCGCTGCCTCGACAGCCGACACGATCGACCAGAAGCTGGTCCGGGTATCGTCAAAGCCCGACGAAAAGCGGGCAGCGCTGCGCGCCGGGATTGATGCCTCTGAAGGCCTGACCAACGCCATCATCTTCTGCAACCGCAAACGCGATGTCGCTACCCTCGCGCGGTCGCTGCAGCGCCACGGTTATTCTGCGGGCGCATTGCATGGCGACATGGACCAGAAGAGCCGCATGGAGACGCTCGACGCATTCAAGACCAACAAGCTGACGCTTCTGGTGGCCAGCGACGTCGCCGCCCGCGGTCTTGATATTCCGGCCGTGAGCCACGTGTTCAATTTCGACGTGCCGGTGCATGCCGAAGACTATGTGCATCGTATCGGCCGCACAGGCCGTGCTGGTCGCTCCGGCGTCGCCTATACCTTTGTGGCCCCGGCCGACGGCAAGCATCTGGACGCCATTCTCAAGCTGATCCAGAAGCCGATCGACTGGCTTGAGGACAACAAGGGCGCAAAGTCCGCGACCAGGGAAGAAGCGGCCGAGGGTGCCGAAGCAAAGCCCAGCCGTGGTCGTCGTGGCCGTGCTGCCAAGCCCAAACAGACTGAGGCTGAAGCAACGCCTGCAGCGGCGCCACCAGCGGCTCAGGCCAAGGAAGAAGCCGCGCCCAAGCCCAGCAGGAACAGCGGTCGCCAGCGCAAGGCCCCGAGGCCAGAATCCACCGAATCGGACACGCCGTTCGGCGATGCGGGGCCAATTCCGGCATTCCTGCTGCGCCCGGCTCGAATTTCCCAGTAAAACTTCCGCTTTGTTGGCCGAAACCGGCTCGAATCTTGTAAGCTGCAGGTTGTCTTTGGGAGGGCCGAGGCTGTATCTAGGCGGCCACGACTCGTTTATCGTAATTCGATCCGGTCAGGGCGCAACGTGGCGCGGGGTGGGCAGTGTCGGACCAAGAATTTACGCGCACACTGGGCTACGCCAACGCTGCGTTTGACCTGCTGAAGCGCAGTGGGATACCCCCATATCCGCAGTTCTACGAGTTGCTTTACACCTATGCGACTGGCGTGAACCCGTCGCTGAACAACCGTATCAACGCCATTTTCAGAAGTGGGACCGTTCCGTCAACTGACCTGGCGGAAACGCTCTACAACGAGTTTCTCAAGTCCGACCTGAACGACCGCATGTCGAGCGTCTCGGAGCGCATGCACGCGCGCATCGAGGCCGTGCATGAGGCTATCGACAGCGCCATGACGACGGCAAATGCCTATTCAGGCTCCCTGCAATCGGCAAGCGGCGATCTGGAACGCCAGCTGTCTGGCGACGACATGAAAGCGCTGGCGACGCGCCTTCTAGCCGAGACGCGCCGCATGCAGGAAACCAACAGGCAACTGGAAACCAAGCTGGAGGCGTCCCGCGAGGACATCGCGGCCCTGCAGCGGGATCTGGACGACGTGCGACGCGAATCCATGCTCGATCCGCTGACCAAGATTGCCAACCGCAAAAGTTTCGATGAGGGCCTGGACGACGCGATCCGCGAGGCTGCCCGGTCGCGCGATCCCCTGTCCCTGATGCTGATCGACATCGACTACTTCAAGAATTTCAACGACACTTACGGCCACCAGACCGGGGACCAGGTCCTTCGCCTGGTGGCGATGACGCTGAAATCCAATATCAAGGGCAAGGACCTGGCGGCTCGCTATGGCGGGGAAGAGTTCGTGGCCATCCTGCCATCAACCGATCTCGATGGCGCGTTGATCGTCGCCGAGAATATCCGCAAGGCCATTCAGGCCAAGGAACTGCTGAAGCGATCGACCAACGAAAAACTGGGCCGCATTACCGCGTCGTTTGGCGTGGCCGAGTTCAGGCCCACGGACAATGCGATGTCGTTCATCGAGCGGGCCGATCGGTGCCTCTATGCGGCCAAGCATGCCGGTCGCAACCGGGTGGTCAGCGAAACCGAACTGGTCGAGATCGAGGAAGCGCCCGCCAAGGACGTTTCGGCGGCCTGATCAGGTGGTGGGCGTCAGTTCCACGCCCAGCCCGGCCAGCATCTCCCAATAGTCAGGATAGGTCTTTCCCGTGCAGGCGGGATCGAGAATGGTCACGCCGCCTATGCGCAGGCCGGCCAGCGCGAAGCTCATGGCGATCCGATGGTCGTGATAGGTTTCGATGCGGCTGGCGGTGTTGCGACTTGCGGCATGCATCAAGGCCGGATCGGCATTGACCACCAGGTCGTCGCCCTCTTCGCGCGCGAGACCGGGGCGAATGCGATTGAGTTCATTGGCCACGGCGCGAATGCGGTCGGTTTCCTTGACGCGCAGGTTGGCGATGCCGACAAAGCGCACCGGACGATTGTTGAAGGCTGCAAGCACGGCAATGGTCGGCACGGCGTCCTGCATCTGAGAGCCGTCAATAATCTCCGGCATGTCAGGAAACTGAGCGATGACCGCCTGTGCAGCCGCATCGGGCTGGGTGAAGGCGTCAGTCGGCACGCCCAGATCGATCCTGCCCCCTGTCAGCGCCTCGATGCCCCAGAGATAGGTCGCGGCAGACGCGTCGGGCTCGATATGGAAATCGGTGGCCTTGTAGCCTGTTGGCTGGACCAGCCAGGAACCATCCTCCCTGCCCTCGACTTCCGCCCCAAAGGCGCGCATGGCGGCGAGCGTCAGGTCGACGTAGCCGCGAGCGCCGATGTCCTTGCCGGCCAAGGCCACCTCGATGGGGCCGTCGCCAAAGGGCGCCGCCATCAGGAGAGCCGATACGTATTGACTGGAGAGCGAAGCGTCGATCTCCACCCGACCCGAACCGAAGCGGCCGGTACCGTGAATGGTCACCGGCGGACAACCGGTGGGGCTGCTCGCGTCGATGCCGAGAGCATTGAGGGCGTCCACCAATGGCTTGATGGGCCGAAGGCGCATATCCTCGTCGCCATCGACAACTACAGTCCCCTCGATCGTCGCGACGGCAGCAGTGAGGAAACGAGTTGCCGTGCCCGCATTGCCCAAGAACAGCGGCCCGGAGGGCGCCTGAAGGTGGCCGGAACTGGTCACCAGGAAGCTGGTGGCATCGGGTTCCTCCACCGTAACACCCATCTCCCGCAGGGCACGGGCCATCAACACCGTGTCCTTGCTCTTGAGCGCGCCGGTCAGGCGGCTCGTCCCATTCGCCATGGCGGCGAGCAACAGCACTCGATTGGTGATCGACTTGCTGCCCGGCGGAGACACACGGCCGACCAGGGGGCGATTGGGAGGCGTTATGGTGTAGGCGGGGGGAACGGTGTTCGGCATGATGGCGGATCAATGCACTAGCGGGAAATTTTCCGCAACGGGAAGATGCCCACCATGCGCTCTTCAGCCACCTTCTCCCAATTGGGGAGAAGGACGGCGCGGTGGCTCAGGCGCCGGCCCGCGCCTCTGCGATGGCCTTCAGGTCCGCAGGTGCAAGCGTCACGCTCTCCCCGCAGCCACAGGCGCCGGTCTGATTGGGGTTCCTGAAGGTGAAGCTCGATCCCATCTTGCCGGCTTCAAAATCCATGACAGTTCCAAGCAGGTACATGGTGGCCTTGGGGTCGACCCAGACATTGACGCCCTTGTCCTCGACATGATCGTCACCAGCAATGGGCGCCTCGACATAGTCCATGGTGTAGGACACGCCGGCACAGCCGGCATTCTTGATGCCAACGCGCAGCCCAACCACCGGCTTGTCGGAATCCTCGATGATTTCGGTGATGCGCTCGGCGGCGGCATCTGTCAGTGACATGATCTTGAAAGGCATAGGCAGTCCACCATTATCGGCGTTTCACGATATATAGGGCGAAACGCGCGAAATTACCACCAGTTCAACGCGACCTGAGCCTCTTCACTCATGCGCGAGGCATCCCAGGGCGGATCGAAAACCATGTTGACGGTGACGTCCTGGATGCCCTCGACGCCGCGGGCGGCGTTCTCGACCCAGCCGGGCATCTCCCCGGCCACGGGGCATCCTGGGGCCGTCAGGGTCATGTCGATGGTCAAGTTCCGGTCGTCATCAAGATCGACGCGGTAGATGAGGCCAAGTTCATAGATGTCCACCGGGATCTCGGGATCATAGACGGTCTTGAGCGCACCGATCAGGTCGGTGGTGATGCGCTCCACCTCCGCCTCGGGCAGGCCCGATGGCATTGTGGGGGCGATGCGAACATCGGTTTCAGTCGCCGGGGCTTCGGTTCCGGTTTCTTGGCTCATCACGGTATTCCTCAGGCGAAAAATTTCTGGGCGCGCTCGATGCCATCCACCAGCGCGTCAACATCGTCCTTGCCGTTATATAGGGCGAAGGAGGCGCGACATGTAGAGGTGACGCCAAATCGGGCCAGCAGCGGCTGCGCGCAATGGGTACCGGCGCGCACAGCTATGCCGTAGCGATCCAGGATTGTTGCCACATCATGGGCATGCGCACCGGCAATTTCAAAGGAGAAGATGCCGCCCTTGCCCTGCGCCGTGCCGATCAGGCGCAGCGAATTGATGCGGGAAAGCCGTTCCTGGGCGTATTCGGCCACGTCGTGCTCATGGGCTGCGATCGCGTCCCGGCCGATCTTCTGCATATAGTCGAGCGCCGCACCGAGCCCCATGGCCTGCACGATGGGCGGGGTGCCGGCTTCGAAGCGATGCGGCGGCTCGTTATAGGTGACACCGTCCAGCGTCACGGTTTCTATCATCTCGCCGCCGCCCTGATAGGGCTGCATTTCGGCCAGGAGATCGTATTTCCCATAGAGGACGCCAATGCCGGTGGGCCCGTAGAGCTTGTGGCCGGTCATGACGTAAAAATCGGCATCGAGTTCGCGGACGTCGACCTCTGTATGCACCGCGCCCTGCGAGCCGTCGACGAGCACGGGGATGCCACGGGCATGGGCGATCTCGATGATCCGCTTGATGGGGTTCACCGTGCCCAGGACGTTGGACATATGGGTAACCGCGACGATACGTGTGCGATCGGTTAGGGATGCCTCGAAGGCATCCATGTCCAGCACACCGTCATCGGACACATCGATCCATTTGACCACCGCGCCCTTGCGCTCGCGGTGAAAATGCCAGGGCACGATATTGGAATGGTGTTCCATGATCGAGGTGACGATCTCGTCCCCTGCCCCGATGCGCGGACCGGCAAAGGATGACGCGACGAGGTTAATGGCCTCGGTCGCCGACTTGGTGAAGATGATCTCCTCCACCCTGCCGGCATTGAGGAAGCGGCGAACACTCTCGCGCCCGGCTTCATAGCCCTCGGTCGCGCGGTTGGCGAGCGTGTGCAAACCCCTGTGCACATTGGCATATTCGTGCCGGAAAGCATGATCCATGCGGTCCAGAACCTGGACGGGCTTCTGCGCCGAGGCCCCCGAGTCGAGATAGACCAGACGGTGGCCGTGGATCTCTTCGCCCAGGATCGGGAAATCGGCACGGATCTTTTCGAGGTCGAAGGTCATTTCAATCCTACCAGCCGCCCTCGTGGTTCGAGGGTCGCTACGCTCCCACCTCACCATGAGGGATACCTCGGGAGCTGAGGAGAAATCCTCATGGTGAGGTGCGCGCAGCGCCTCGAACCACGAGGATTTCGGTCTGTGTCACTGGCCCATCAACCAGCCGTCGACGATGCCCTGCAGAGCCTCGTTCAGTTCTTCATCCTCTACCGGATCGAGCAGTTCGGCGATGAAACCGCGCACCAGCATGGTCTCGGCCTCTGCCTTGGGAATGCCGCGGCTGAGGAGGTAGAAGAGGCTATCCTCGTCGAGCTTGCCGCAGGTCGAGCCATGGCCGCAAACCACGTCGTCGGCGTAGATTTCCAGCTCAGGCTTGGAGAGGATTTCCGCTTCGTCCGACAGCATCAGGCCCTGATGCATGAACTTGGCGTCGGTTTTCTGCGCGTCGCGGGCCACGACGAGCTTGCCCTGCACCACGGCCTTGGAGCGTCCGCGGCTGATCGACTTGAACAGGGGCTGCGAGGAGGTATGCGGCACCGCGTGGTGGGTTTCCATGGTGATATCGGCGTGCTGGCCGTCGGACACGAGGTTGAGCCCGGTGATGTCGGCATGCGCATTCGCCCCGCCCATGGTGGGCAGAACATTGGTGCGCGACAGGCCGGCGCCGAGATGGATGATCAGCGTGCGCAGCTTGGCACCATCAGCGAGGTGATACTCGTTGGTGGCAAAATGCGTTGCGGCCCGGGCGCTCAGGTCCACGGTGATGTGGGTGACCACAGCATCCTTGCCGAGGGCCAGATATGTTGCATGATTGCCGACATGCGCGGCCTCGGAGCCCGAGAACGTTTCGAGAATGGTGGCACTGGCGCCATCCGCGACGAAAATCTTGACCGCGTCGGCGACATGGGCGGCATCGCCCTCCATGCGCCGCTCAATCTGGACGACGGGATCCACACTGCTTTCCAGCGTGAGCGTCAGGGCCTCGCCCACCAGTGCATTGTTGACGTGCACCAGCACGTCGTCGCG